>JANLFX010000055.1 GCA_024653325.1 Anaerolineae bacterium | reverse complement strand
TTCAGGGCTTCAAAAGTGTAAACCTATTTCCGCCAGAATGATGAACCATCCCGGTTTGGAGCCCAAGACGAAAGGAGTCAACCGTGAAACTCAATTACAAGAGAACCTTTCTGCTGGGTCTGGGCTTTTTCGGCATCAGCGTCATCTGGTCCATTTACAACTCCTACATCCCGCCCTTTCTCCGTCAGTATGAGCTGCCCTGGTGGCTGGTGGGCTTCGTGATGACCTTCGACAACATCGCCGGCCTCATCATCCAGCCATACGTAGGACAACTCAGCGACCGGACGCGCACTCGTCTGGGACGGCGAATGCCTTACATCCTGGTAGGCGCACCCATCGCCGCCCTCTTTTGGATGCTGATCCCGGTTATCCACCTGACCATGCCGCACGTCACCTCTACTCTGGTCTTATTGACCGGAGCCATTATTCTGATGAATATCGCCATGGCCATCTTCCGCACGCCCACCGTGGCCCTGATGCCGGACATCACTCCCAGTCCGTTGCGCAGCAAGGCCAACGGGATTATCAATCTGATGGGGGGATTGGGCACCACTCTGGCCTTTCTAGGTGGAGCATTTCTGTACAAGATGTATCCGGGACTGCCCTTCTGGGTGGGTGGCGTCATTATGCTGGTCGCGGAGATAATCCTTATCCTGGTCATCCGCGAACCCCAGGAGTACTACAGCCACGCCGATGTCCCGACTGACCCCCGCCCCGGCCTGTTCGACACTTTGCTCCTGACCTTGCGCGATGTGGGCCAGGTGATCCGTGACCCGGAAAAAAGTGCCCTGTTCATCTTCCTGGCCATCTTCACCTGGTTCGTGGGCTACAATGCTATCGAGACCTTCTGGACCTCTTATGGTCGTGAGGTCCTGTACGCCGGGCAAATCGTCGCCGGGCAGATGACCGCTGACCAGGCGGTGGCCAAAGCCTCAGGGATGCTGACCTACATCTCGGCTGTGTTTCTCATTTTCGCCTTGCCGGCCGGATTCATTGCTACGCGCTTTGGGCGCAAAAGAACCATCATGACCGGTCTGGTCATCCTGATGGCTATGTGGCTGGGCATCTATTTTATTCACGCTGACCTGTACGTCATTGCCACTCTGATCCTCTCCGGTATTGGTTGGGCGTTGATCAACATCAACTCCCTGCCCATTGTGGTGGATCTGGTGCCGGAGGAAAAAGTAGGATCGTACACCGGCCTGTACTACTTCTTTTCTATGGCTGCGGCCATTACTGCGCCGCCGCTGGTAGGCGCGCTGATGGACCTGCTTGGTGTGCAGGTGATGTTTCTTTTCACCCCGTTATTTATGCTGCTTGCCTTCCTGTGCATGTGTGGCGTGCGGCGCAGTGAGCCAGAAGCTGCTCCGGATACGGCAACGAGCAGGTGAGTTGAATCGAGTGCTAACCTGGAGAAGCGTGTGTCTAAGCCCCCCATACCGACAGGGGGCTTTCGCTTCTGCGTGCGATGAGTTGTGGGAGTAGAGGCGATGGATAGCTCAACAACGAGGCGAGGGCTACTCCAGGAAGCGGTGGGCGATAAAGTCCGCTGCCTGACCTGCGAGCGGCGCTGTCTATTGAGCGAAGGGGTGGTGGGTTGGTGTCGCACCCGGCGCAACAGCGGGGGTACAATCTACACTCTGATTTACGGCAACGTTTCATCGCTTTCGGCCAATCCCATCGAAAAGAAACCGTTGTACCACTTCTACCCCGGCAGCGTGGCCCTCACCGCCGGCAGTTGGAGCTGCAATTTCGCCTGCCCGTGGTGTCAGAACTACGAGATCTCCAAGTCCCCTCCGCGCCCCGGCCGCTACTTATCGCCGGAGGAATTCGTGCGCATGGCCGTAGAGCGCGGTTGTCAGGGCACTTCCATCAGCTTCAACGAACCGACTCTTTCCCTGGAATGGTCGCTGGACGTATTTCGCCTGGCGCGAGAGCAGGCACTGTACAACACCTATGTCACCAACGGTTACATGAGCGACCGCGCCCTGGCCCTCCTGATCGAGGCTGGACTGGACGCGATGAACGTGGACGTGAAAGGTGATGCCGTGGCCGTGCGTGAGTTCTGCCAGGCCGAGGTAGAGATAGTCTGGCGCAATTGCATCACCGCCCGACAGGCTGGGGTCTGGCTGGAACTGACCACCCTGGTGATCCCTGGCGTGAACGATGACCCGACCGCGCTGCGCGGGATCGCTCGCCGTATCGTGACAGACCTGGACACCGATATACCGTGGCACCTCAGCGCCTACTTCCCGGCCTACCGCTTCGACGCACCTCCCACACCGGTGGCGACCCTTGAACTGGCCCGCGAGATCGGCCAGCAAGAGGGCTTACGCTATGTTTACATCGGCAACGTGATGGGACACCGGGCGCAAAATACATACTGTCCGCAATGTGGTACGTGCCTCATTGAACGCTGGGGACTGGGAGTGGAGAGCATACACCTGGAGGAGGATGGGAAGTGTCCATACTGCGGGCAGATCATTCCCGGCGTAGGGCTGGCATGCAATGTTGGACAAAACAAGCGAAATAGTGTATGATATAGACCGTTTTCAGCCATGAATGACACAACCATTCGGTAGTGACGACTTCAGTCGTCTGGCACGGGAAGAAGCGAGTAAAGCATAGCGAGCTTTCGGCCCGAGCCCTCAGCGAGGACGCAGCGAAGTGTCGTCGCTACGCGCGAGGTCGTCGGTGTCCAGATACTACTGAGTATCGCTGAAGCTACTTCTATCCTGAGGAGGAGGGATGTTCGTCAAACAAATCGGCATTGATCTGGGGACGGTAAATGTACTGGTGTACGTGAAGGGGAAAGGGGTAGTCATTCAAGAACCCTCGGTGGTCGCTATCTCTGTCAACGAAAACAAAATAGTGGCTGTGGGTAACGAGGCCAGGGAGATGTTAGGCCGTACTCCGGATACTATTGAGGTCATGCGCCCCTTGCGTGATGGGGTCATCGCCGATTACGTGGTTACTGAGGCCATGTTGCGCTATTTTGTGGAGAAGGTATGCGGTCGCTTTCGATTGTTTAAGCCCCGCATTATGATCAGTGTGCCCGTGGGCGTGACCAGCGTTGAGAGCCGGGCCGTGCATGAAGCGGCCTTGCAGGCAGGCGGCAAAGAAGTGTACCTCATCCCGGAGCCGCTTGCCGCTGCCTATGGCGCGGGAATGCCTATCGGCACTCCCACCGGCAATATGGTGGTGGATATTGGCGGTGGAGCCAGTGAAGCGGCGGTGGTGTCTATGAACGACATCGTGGTTTCCAGCTCGGTGCGCGTCGGCGGGAATCGGATTGACGAAGCTATCATGAGCTATATCCGCAAAAAATATAATCTGATCATCGGGGATCTCACGGCCGAGGAAATCAAAATTCGGATAGGAAGTGCCCTTCCTCTGGAGGAAGAGCTGAAGATGGAGGTGCAAGGACGGGATCAGGTGGCGGGCTTGCCCAGGACCATTGTTGTCAGTTCGGGAGAGGTCACTGAAGCCATAGCCGAGCCTCTGGCAGCCATCGTGAGTGTGGTGCGGGCCGTACTGGAAAAAACCCCGCCAGAATTGTCGTCGGACATCATTGACCGGGGCATAGCCCTGGTAGGCGGCGGAGCGTTGTTGCGCAACATAGATCGGCTGTTGACCCGCGAGACGGGTGTACCCTGTTACGTAGCCGACAATCCCATGGCCTGCACAGCCATCGGGGCTGGCAAGGGGTTGGATAACATCCACTTACTGCGCAGAAGCCTGCCGAGCGTTTAAGAACAAAAGCCGTAAATAAAAACGCGACGCATCCCCCATACCCGGCGCGTCGCTTTCTATGTTTTCAAAGATAATAGGTCATTTTCTGTAAGTGAATAACCGGGTCAATGTACTGAACCTGGACGCCTGCCGGCACCTTGACGGTGATAGGTGCGTAGTTCAAGATAGCCCTTACGCCAGCACGCACTAAAGCATCCACTACATCCTGGGCGGCGGAGGCGGGGACAGCCACAATAGCCATCTCAATCCCCCGATCGGCGACGATAGTCTCAATGGACTCGCTGTCCAGTACCTCAAACGGCCCTATTGTTTGACCAATTTTCTGGGGGTTACTATCGAAGACCAGGGCAATGCGAAATCCTTTGCCGGCAAAGCCTTCATAATGAATCAGGGCGCGACCCAAGTCGCCAGCCCCTACCAGAGCCACTTCGCGTTCCTCAGTGACCTTGAGAATGCGTCGGAGTTGTTCGCTGAGGTATTTAATGTCGTAGCCGGTACCCTGCTTACCGAATTCTCCAAAGTGAGAGAGGTCCTTGCGTATCTGGGCCGGACTGATTCCCAGCTTCTGGCCAAGTTCCTGGGAGGAAGTGACCTGGCGACCCTCCTCGCCCAGGAAAGACAGGGCCCGCAGATATAAGGGCAAACGGCCCACCACAATGTCAGGGACGTTTTTCATGGACATCTGCTCACCTCCACGGGAACTCGCGTTTGTGAAATTATAAACATACTATACCATATTTTCAGCGGAATTGCAATCATTATCTTTTCAAAGACAAAGCCAAAGGCGATGATGAAGATACCTGGTTGGACGTCGCCGGCCACCCTTGTTCGACGAGGGGCTATGGCGACAGGTGACCCACGGGCTGGTTAAGTCCGGTTGGGCAAAGGAGGGGGAACATGGGGGAAAGTGTCTACAAAGTGATCGAGTTGGTTGGGACCAGTACCGAGTCGTGGGAGAAGGCGGCTGCGGCCGCCGTGGAAACGGCAGCCAAGACCCTGCGAGATCTGCGCATCGCTGAAGTCGTTGAGCTGGACATGCAATTGGAGGAGGGGAAAATCCGCGCATATCGGGCGAAGGTGAAAGTTTCTTTCAAGTACCACGGCGAAGAGTAAGTTGACTCCTCAGCGGGCGGCCCGCCTGCTGGCCGCCCGCAACATTATCTCCCACTTCTGTCGTTGCTTTCATAAGTCAACGAGTACCGCTAGATTGCCAATAGATCACCCCCTTTCTCAGCTTCATTAGGTGAGCGAAGAAAGTTAGGCCCAAAAAAGACAATCGGTCATCATCACGCCATCACTGCCATCAGGTCCACCTCTTCCCCCTTGTGTACCGGCGACTTGAACAGCTCCCCCAGCACCACGCAGGCCGCGCCGCGAGCCCAGGTCTCGTCCCCTGACGGCTCGATGACGATCTCCAAATCATCGGCCAGGCCGTTAAAAGCGTGAGCCTGCACCGCCTCCCGCATGGGCCCGAAACGCCATTCCCCAGCCTGCACTCCCTCGCCGCCGACAATGATTAATTGAGGATTCAGGATGTTGACCAGGGTAGCGATACCCATGCCCAGCCAGCGGCCCGAGTCGGCCAACAGTCGCCGGGCCAGTTTATCCTCCGCCTCGGCTGCGGCCACAATAGCCTCTAACGTTAGTGGCTCGGCTTCGGCCAGCGTCGTTCGCTCTCCCAGGGCGATGGCCGCTCGCGCCTGGCGTACCACTGCCGGATCTGAAGCCAGGGCCTCCAGGCAGCCTCGCTTGCCGCAGTCACAGGGCGGGCCGTTCTCCTGGAGGGTAATGTGCCCGAACTCCCCAGCCCCGCCCAGCGCGCCCCGGTAGAACTGGCCATTGACCACGATGCCGGCACCAATCCCTCGGCCCACGGTCACTACCACGAAATGATCCACCCCATTCCCGTAACCGAACCATTGCTCGGCGATGGTCAGGGTGTTGACATCGTTCTCCAGGTAGACGGGCAGCCCGAAATGATCGGCGATCGGGCGGGCGACCTCCACATCCCGCCAGCCAAAGAAAGGGGAATAACGACAGAAGCCGACTTGACCATCCACCACTCCGGCCATGCCGATGCCAATACCCAGCACGCGGGCGCGATCCACCCTCGACTCGGCGATGGTCGCCTCGACGGCAGCAATGATGATCCCCTGCACCGCCTGGACATCATGTTGATCCTGGAGAGAAGTTACCCGATGATAAAGGACCTTAGCATCCAGGTCAGTCAGGGCGCTGGTGATGGCTTGCTCCATTAACTTGACGCCTACCACGAAGCCAGCCTGGTGATTGAGGCGCAGGAACACCGGTTTACGTCCACCGGTAGACTCTCCCTCTCCCATCTCGCGGACCAGACCGCTCTCGATGAAGTCGGCCGCGATGCCGGAAACAGTGGCCAGACTCAAGCCGGAGAGCCTGGCGATGTCGGTACGGGAGATGGGGCCACGGCTCTTAATGAGGTTAAGGACGATGTTGCGGTTGATCTCCTTGATCAAATCGCGATTAGCCTTCCGCAGATGGGTCAATATTATCCTCCAGATAATTACTTTGGTCACTGAAACAAGTTGATTTTATCACATCTTTGCTAATTTGTCAAGGAGCGCTCGGGACGGTTCATTTTCCGGAGGAAATAGGTTTACACTTTTGAGGCCCCGAAAAATTCTTAACTGGGGTCTGGCGAATTTCGAGGCGTCCACATCTCAGGATTAGCGAGGGGGAGAGCATAAGATGTGGGGGTTCGTAGTAAGGGAAGCCGTTGACCACTCCTGGATTACGAGCTATTCTGCGACAGCGTGGGGAAGAGGCCAGAGCGGAGGGGGTATCATCTCACGTCACGCTTTCCGTCGGGCCTTCGCGACGCTGGCGATAGTCAATGGAGCGCCAACGCGAGTAGTGCAAGTATTTGGTCGCTGGGGAGATGTGCAGATGGTGGGAAGATATACGCAGGCGCTCCACCTCCACAGTGATATGGCGCTCTTTATGTGCTACTGGTTGCAGGTTCGAGTCCTGCACGGCTCACCATTAAATCACAGGGGTGAGGATAGCCCACCGCGAACGCGAAAGCTCCCGCTGGTTAAGGCCGGCGGGAGCTTTTTGCGTGCAGGACAAGACTTGGCTGAACTTCAGTCCTATTTTGTCTGAGAGCGAACGGTCAGATTGGATGAGTCGGCAATGAACACGCCAGTTGCCATATAAGAAGAAAGAGATTATAATGGCATACATTCACCCCTGCGCAATGCGCTCAATCAAGTCTGTTTAATGAGGAGGATATAACCGATGGAAATTTTTCTGGATACAGCCAGGGTAGAAGAGGTTCGTGAGGCAGTTGCCTGGGGAGTGGTCAGTGGGGTCACTACTAACCCCAGCTTGATGATGCGAGCCGGGCGGGGAGATTACCAGACAGTAGCCCAGGAGCTTTGTTATCTGGTACAGGGGCCAATCAGCGCTGAAGTGGTCAGCGAAGATGCGACCGGCATGGTCGAGGAAGCGCGCCGCATTGCCCAGTGGTCACCCCATGTAGTGATCAAAATCCCCATTACCGAGGAAGGGCTGAAAGCCATACATGCCCTCAATGCCCTGGAAGTGGACCCTGATACTTTGTGCAGCGGATGTCCCTGGCTTGGTCAGTGCGATACGCCACTCGAGAACGCTCGGGAGCTGGTATCCCTGTGGGGCGTGCGCGTCAATTGCACATTGGTCTTTTCCCCCAACCAGGCACTTTTGGCTGCGCTGGCCGGTGCCGACTTTGTCTCTCCTTTCGTAGGCCGCCTGGATGACGCAGGCCACGATGGAATGCGGGTCGTAACCGACATAGTGAACATTTTCGCCACTTATGACCTTGACACGCGGGTGATTGCCGCCAGCATTCGCCATCCATTGCACATTACCCAGGCAGCTTTGGCCGGAGCAGACATCGCCACTGTGCCCTTCGCCGTGCTCAAGCAAGCCATCCACCACCCCCTGACCGATGTCGGCGTCCGCCGTTTTTTGGAGGATTGGGCTAAAGTTAAAGCTTGATCTGACGCGGCTTTTGACTGTGGCTTGGTTGCTGGTTGCTGGATGCTGTTAGCAGCCGGCATCATGAGGTGAACTATGGCTCGGGAACGGGTGTTGGTCATTGATGACAGCGCAGACATTCGTTCGTTCTTGCAGGAAATGGTGTTGGGCCCGCGGGGATACATCGTCACTACCGCGACCGACGGCCAGAGTGGATTCGAAGCAGCTCTGGCCCAAAAGCCAGACCTGATCCTGCTGGACGTGAATATGCCGCGCATGACCGGGCTGGAAGTGCTGGAAGCCCTGCGCGAACACAACTTCTCCGCGCCGGTGATTTTGATGACTTTCTACGGTTCGGAGAACATCGCGGTCCAGGCCTTCCGCCTGGGAGTGCGCGATTACGTGCGCAAGCCCTTCGAGGTGGAGGAAGTGCTGGCTGCCATTGACCGGGCTCTCACCGAGAGCCGCCTGCGCCAGGAGCGGGAGCGCCTGATGCGCGAATTGGCCGCCACCAATCAACAACTCCAGCGCCGCATCACTGAGTTGGGCACGTTGTACGCTATAGGCCAGGCGGTAGCTGCCGTGCTCGATCTGGAAAAGCTCCTGAATCGGGTGGTCGAAGCGGCGGTCTACCTCACCCGCGCGGACGACGGCGGTTTGTTTCTGGTAGACCGGGAAAGTGGTGAGTTGTACCTGACTGCAGCCCAAGGGTTCGGCAAAACTCAGGCCCAGGGGATGCGTTTGCGCGTGGAGGACAGCCTGATAGGTCAGGTGATCAAAAGCGGCACTCCCCTGCGGTCCAGTGCCGAAACAGGGGGGATTGACCTCAAAGTCAAGACGGGTTATCTGGTGCATTCCATACTTTACGTCCCACTGCGCATTAAAAACCAGGTGATCGGTGCTCTGGGAGTGGCCAACCGGGTGCGTAAGTACTCGTTTACCCAAGAGGATCAGTTCCGTCTCCTGGCCCTGGCCGATTATGCAGCCATTGCCATTGAGAATGCGCGCCTGTACGAGGCCACCCAGGAGATTGTCGCCGCCGAGATACTCAAACAAACGGTGGTAACCCTTTCCCACTACATCAATAACCCGCTTACCGCGCTGGCCATGAGCGCGCAAACCCTGGCCATGGCGGTCAAGGAGGGACGGGTTCAAGACGAGGCAGGAGTCATTGCCCGGGCAGTGCTTTTCACCGAGATGAAAGTGGAGGAAATATCGGCCGTGCTGGCCATCTTGCAGGACCTGGCCTCGCCCAAAAGCACGACCTACCTGGGGACCATCAAGATGATTGACATCGAGCAGCAAGTCAAGAAACGGCTGGAACAGATTCGGAAGAAGTACGGGGCATAAGGTGCGACGCACTTTCAAAAGTGCGTCGCACCTTTCTCATTCGATAGGGATGGGATCGCCCAACACCGGCAAAGGGTGGGCAATGGTCACATCCCACCAGGCCAGAAGCATGGCCGGAATCTCACGCAGCCAGTACTGCCAGCCTTTTGCGTAAGTACGCCGATCAGCCACCACCCCCACAGCATCCACCCCCAGACCATTACAGGTAAACAAGGCGCGGTCTATGTGGTAATTCTGGGTGACCAATATGACTTCGTCCAGGCCGAAGATGACCTGGGCGCGGTAGCAACTATCGTATGTACGCCGTCCAGCATAATCGAGGACGATGTCCTCTTCGGGCACACCCCGGGACATGGCATATTCCTTCATGTGCTGGGGTTCGTTATAGTTGATGAAGCGGTTGTCACCGCTCATCAACAACTTCTGCACTTTCCCCGCGTGGTACAAATCCACCGCTGTGTCCACCCGGTCGGCCAGAATGTGGCTCAGTGTGCCGCCGGGCCACACTCCTGCGCCAAAAACCAAGACCACCCGGCGCGGCGGGACGTTTGCAATTGAGTGATAGACGCGGTTCTTGTACCGCCAGTCGGCCCAGGCGCGCAGGGCCAGGGGCGAAGCCACCAGCAGCCCGCCCAGGCCCAACAGCACCGCCAGCACCACGCCCATGCGTCTCAACCGCTTTCCCCTTTGTATTCGTCGTTCATCTCGCATTTATGGCCGCTTCTGTCGCTGGGTAGACGAAGGCATTGCCTTCGTCTACCCATACCTACCCATACCTACCCATACCTTGCCCCGGCTTTTATTGCGGTGGTGTCCAACGCAGGCGAGGCTCGCGGGCCGCTTTGACCTCATCCAGGCGGGTGACGGGGGTCACGTGCGGCGCGCTATGCAGCAAGTCAGGATCGGCCACTGCCTCCTCGGCAATTGTGATCATCGCTTCGGCGAAGGCGTCCAGCGTGGCCTTGCTTTCTGTCTCCGTCGGCTCGATCATGATCGCCTCGTGAACGATGAGCGGGAAATACACCGTCGGCGGGTGGAAACCGTAATCCATCAGCCGTTTAGCCACGTCCATAGTGTGTATGTCTTTGGCCTGGGGTGGTGGCCCGCCCAGGACGAACTCGTGCATGCAGGTGCGGTCGTAGGGCAGGGGATAGACTTTCTTTAGTCGGTGCATCAGATAATTGGCATTGAGCACCGCATCTTCACTGGCCTGGCGCAACCCCGCCGCGCCCAGCATCCGAATGTAGGTGTAAGCCTTGATAAGCACACCGAAGTTGCCGTAGAAGGACTTCATCCGACCGATGCTGTGTTCGGGCCTGGCCAGACGCAGAACGTAACACTCCTGTGCGTGTTCTTCCCCCTCCTCAGCGTCGCACACACAGCTATCCTCAGTGACCTCTAAAACGACTATGGGACCCGGCAGGAACTGGGCCAGCCGTTGTGACACCCCAACCGGACCAGAGCCTGGCCCGCCACCGCCATGCGGGGTGGAAAAAGTTTTGTGCAGGTTGAAATGCATGACATCGAAGCCTAGGTGAGCCGGTTTGACGATGCCCATCAGCGCATTGAAGTTCGCACCATCGCCGTACAGCAGGCCGCCACAGTTGTGCACCAGTTCGGCTATCTCCAGCACATGCTCGTCGAAAAGGCCTAGTGTGTTCGGGTTGGTGAGCATCAGCCCGGCCACGGTATCATCGCAGTGGGCACGCAGATCATCCAGGTCCACGTTTCCCCGCCCGTCGGATTTGATCTCCACGGTGGTGTATCCGCACATAGTAGTACTGGCCGGATTGGTGCCATGCGCTGAGTCGGGGATCAGCATTTTGGTCCGCTTACCATCGCCCTGCGATTGGTGATAGGCCCGGATGATGAGCACGCCGGTTAACTCGCCGTGCGCCCCAGCAGCCGGTTGCAGAGATACGGCGGCGAACCCGCTCAATTCCTTGAGATATTCCTGCAACTCGAACATCAGGGCCAGATTGCCCTGTACCGAATCGGGATCCTGGTAGGGATGGGTGCGGACAAAGCCGGGCAGCCGGGCAGCCACTTCGTTGACCTTGGGGTTATATTTCATCGTGCACGAACCCAAGGGGTAAAAGCCCTTGTCCACCCCGTAGTTAAGCTGTGAGAGGCGCACGTAATGACGGACGATGTCCACCTCGCTGACCTCGGGGAGGGGGAGATCGGCCCGCACCATTCCAGCCGGCAGAGGTGTCGGCGGAACGTCGCAGGCCGGCAGGGAGGCTCCACACCTTCCAGGGGAACTGATCTCGAAAATCAATGGTTCGCTCATGCCGCCGCCTCCTTCAGGGCTTGCACCAGATCGTCTATATCCGCCCTAGAATTCATCTCGGTCACGCATAACAGCGCGTGGCCTGCCAGGTGAGGATAGACCTGGCCCAGATCATAACCGCCGATGATACCCCATTCATCCAGAAGATAGCGGTTTACCTCGGCTACTGGTTTGGGGAAGCGGACCACGAACTCTTTGAAGAAGGGCTCTTTGCTCACCAATTGATAGCCGTTCAGGGCGGCGATTTGGGATGCAGCATAATGCGCTTTGTGGTAACACAACTCGGCCACGGTACGCAGGCCGCGCTTGCCTAATGTGGCCAGGTACACGCCTGCCGCCAGAGCGCACAAGGCTTGGTTGGAGCAGATATTAGAAGTGGCTTTTTCACGACGGATGTGCTGTTCGCGGGCGGTCAGGGTCAAGACAAAACCGCGCCGGCCCTGGGTATCTACCGTCTCGCCTACTAAGCGTCCGGCCATCTTGTGCTTGAATCGGTCCTTGCAGGCGAAATAGCCCAGGTATGGTCCGCCGAAGCTGATGGCGTTGCCCAACGGTTGCCCCTCACCGATGACAATGTCCGCTCCGTAGTCACCCGGCGGGGTGAACAGCCCCAGTGAAATGGGATCGGCGCTGATGACGAACAGGGCTCCGGCGGCGTGCACGGCATCGGCCAGGGCCTGCAAAGCCGCCGGTGATTTCATCTGCCCGAAGAAATCGGGGTTCTGGACGATCAGGCAGGCGGTATCCGAGTCCAGTAAAGCTTTCAGGGCCTGCGGGTCGAAGTCAATTCCCTGCCCCCAAGCACTGAGCTCGTCACCGACCACGGTCAGGCCCATTCCCTGAGTGTAAGTGCGCACCGTCTCCCGGTATTCGGGATGGATGGTGGGTGATAGGATCACCTTGCGTCGCTTATCTCGACTTACAGCCACTGCCATCAGCACCGCCTCGGCCATGGAGGTCGCGCCATCATAGTGCGAGGCATTGGCCACGTCCATACCAGTCAGCGCGCAGATCATGCTCTGGTACTCAAAGATGGTCTGCAACGTTCCCTGGCTGACCTCGGGCTGGTACGGGGTGTAAGCCGTATAAAATTCGGAGCGACTGAGCACGTGGTCTACCACGCTGGGCACGTAATGGTTATAAGCCCCTGCCCCCAGGAAACAGGCATAATGGTCCAGGTCGGCGTTGCTTTCACTCATCCCCTGCAACTCCCGCAGGATCTCCGGCTCAGAAAGGGGTTCTGGCAAAGAGATTTCCGGGAAACGCAGGGCCTCTGGCACATCGGCGAACAGATCTTCGACGCGGTCTACCCCGATAGCTGCCAGCATCGCCTGCCGTTCGGCCTGGCTATGGGGGACGTAAGTCATCAATGGCCTCCTTTCGCCTTTTCCTCGGCGACGAATTTTTCGTAGGCATCAGCGTCCATCAGATCATCTAACTCGGAAGGATCAGCCATGGTGAATCTGACGAACCAGCCCGCGCCAAAGGGGTCCTCGTTCACCAGTTGGGGTTTGGTATCCAGCTCGTTGTTGATCTCGGTGATCTTGCCGCTGACAGGCAGGTAAACCTCTGAGGCGGTTTTGACCGATTCGACCGTGGCGTACGCTTCGCCCTTGGCGAAACTCTCACCAACCTCCGGCAATTCCACATACACCACGTCCGAGAGTTGCTCCTGGGCGTAGTCCGTGATCCCAGTGACGGCCTCACGCCCCTCGACCCGTATCCATTCATGGGTCTCGACGTACCGACAGTCTTTGTCAATTTTCATCGTGTTCCTCCCTTTGCATTTAGCATTGCTCTCAGCTTCGAGAGCGGGTCCTAACCGACGCACCATAGTATAGCAAATATTGAAGCAATTGACAAGACAGGTGTGCTTCACTTTGGGGGTGAGTTTGCGCCCCTGCAGGGGCTCACCCCGACGTAGCGGCGGCTGGCTCTGGCCGCCAGCCGACACAGCGGTCGGCCGCTACAGGACAAACCTGCCCCAGACTGACGCATACCCCTTGACAGGTGGTGTTGCCTCAGAAGAAGAAGTAGGATATAATACTCCTTGCAGTCTTGATAGCAGGTTTAATTTAGGTAGAGTAACGGGATTTGATGGAAGCTCAGGTTGCGGTAGCAAAGGTGGGCAAATACGCCACCAGCGAGAGCGGTGATACGGTAGAAGTGACCGAGCGACCCCGGGGCGGTCTCTCTTTGGTACTGGCCGACGGACAGCGCAGCGGCAAAGGGGCCAAGGCAATCAGCAACATGGTAGCCCGCAAAGCAATTTCCCTTCTGGCCGAGGGGGTGCGCGATGGGGCCGCCGCCCGTGCCACTCACGATTACCTGCGCACCCAACGTGGCGGCAAAGTTTCGTCTACGTTGAACATCATCTCGGTGGACATGGACAGCGGTACGCTGGTCCTTTCCCGTAACAGCCATTGCCCGGTTGTAGTCATCAACCCTGACGGCATAACCCTCCTCGACCAACCCTCAGAAGCCATCGGCATTTACGCCTGGACCAAGCCAGTGATCACCGAGTTGCCCCTGCGAGAAGATACCTATGTCATTGTATTCACCGACGGCGTGTTGAACGCGGGCAGACGTTACGGGCAACACCTGGACGTGCCCGAACTGGTCAGGAATCTGCTGGCCAGCGGTGTGCGGGCGGCCACTTCCCTGGCCGATGCCATCCTGCAACGCAGCGTTGAACTGGACCAAGGTCGCCCGCACGATGACATCAGTGTCGTCGTGGTAGCCATCGTGGCTGGAAAGGACGGCGACGACGTGCGACGGATGGCGATTTCATTCCCATTGCCAGAGAGGTGGGGGATAGGGTGAACAGACCTCTGCGGCGTTACCTGCAAGCTAGCCTGCGTGACGTATGGGTGCTCGTCCGCGAGTCCAGGACCTCGCTCTGGTTGTTTGCCGCTGTCGTTTTGTTAGGTGGGCTTGCTCTGCGGATGTGGTATATCTCGCCCGACACCCAACAGCACCTCTCTTACGCCGAAGCCGTGTATGCCACCTTCACCCTGGTCTTTTTGGAAACGTATCTGCGCTTTCCGCGTGTATGGTACCTGCAAATTCTCTTCTTTCTCATTCCCGTCGCCGGTCTGAGCGTGATTGCCAACGGTGTAGTACACTTCGGCGTGATGTTGTTTAACAAGCAGGCCAGAAGGGAGGAATGGCAAGTGGCGATTGCCTCAACCTACAGCGGCCATGTGGTAGTCTGTGGATTGGGCCGGGATGGCTATCGCGTTGTAGAACAACTGCTCAAATTCGGACACGAGGTAATCGGTATCGAACGTAACGAGCAGGGCCAGTTTTTGGACACCATCCGCAGCTTGAACGTGCCGGTGATCATCTCTGACGCACGACGTCCAGGCGCATTGAGCAAGGCTGGCGTCGAGCGGGCCACGGCTATAGTTATCTGCACCGAGGATGACCTGGCTAACTTGGCCATTGCCCTGGAAGCGCGGGAACTGAACCCCGACATCAGGGTGGTGATGCGCATGTTCGATGCGGAGCTGGCGCAGAAAGTGAACAAGGCCTTCGGCATCCAGGCCGTTTTCAGCACCTCAGCCCTGGCGGCGCCGGCCCTGGCTGCTGCGGCCACGCAGACCAACGTGCTTCTCTCGTTCTACGTGGATGATACATTGCTCAATGTGAGCGAGGTGTTTATCCAGCCCTGCTCTCCATTGGTGGGTTATGAGATCGCCGCTCTGGAGAAAGAGTTTGATACCTCGGTGATCCTGTACAAAGGACAGCAAACCGTGGACCTCCATCCCGATCCCCAGATTTGCTTGCAGGCGGGAGACAAGATTGTTGTGTTCGCCTCGTTGGATGCCCTGAACCGTCTGCACAAATGCAATCGAGGGTCTGGTTGATAGAGCATGTCTGAAAATTAGGCTGGCGATGAGAAATCACGCCTGGTGAGCCTCCGGTTGGCCGTCTGCCTGCGCGGACGGAAGCGCGTCCATGCAGATGGACGCTCGGCTGCAAGCCCTACAGGTGTGACTTTAGTCGCCGAACCGAATTTTTAGACAGCCTCTTGATAGGGAAATGTGATGATGGGCCTGCGGATCGCCATCGTGGGACCGTGCGCGTCTGGAAAAACGGTATTGGTACAGGCCTTGCGTGCAAAGGGATACGATGCTCGCCAATGTGCGCAGGAGCACTCCTACGTACCCACGATGTGGCAGCGCATCTCCCGCCCCGACGTGCTCATTTACCTGGATGCCGAGTTGACCACTATCATGCAACGGCGCTCCACCTGGGACAAACGATTATTGGAAGAGCAACGGCAGCGGTTAAGCCATGCCCGCGCTCACTGCGATTTGTACCTGCGCACCGACACGTTGAGTCGTGAGGAAGTCGTGCAGGCTGTCCTGAATTTCTTAGAGACTGTCTCCGGAATCTCCCAAACGCAGGCACAGTTCGGGGACCGTGCTCAACAGTTTTGCAGACTGGATAATTAATGACCAGGAAAAAAATCACGCCTCATCAAGATCGTCTGATAGCCCTGTTAGAGATCACCCGCCAGCTGACGGCGGAAACCGAGCTGGACAAGCTACTGGGATTGATTGTCTCGCGAACTACCCAGCTACTGGATGCCGATCGCACCACTTTATACCTGCTCGACCAGGAGGCTGGTGAGCTGCGCTCGAAAATCGCGGAAGGCAGCATGACCATCCGCCTGCCGGTAGGGCAGGGTCTGGCTGGCTACGTGGCCCAGACGGGACAGACGATCAACATCTCAGACGTGCAACATGATCCGCGCCACGCCTCGTATTTCGAACAACTCACCGGATACCTGGTAACCACTATGTTGACCACTCCCATGCGCGACCGGGCTGGGAACATCATTGGAGTAATACAGGTGCTCAACAAGAGAGTAGGAGCATTCACCGCCGAGGACGAGGAATTGTTGACCGCTCTGGCTTCCTCGGCGGCCATTGCTTTGGAAAATGCCCGGTTGCACACCCAGGTACAGCGCATGCTGGACAGTTTGATCGCTACCCTGGCGGTCATGATTGACGCTCGCGACAAAGAGATGGCCGGTCATTCCCAGCGCCTGACCGATTACGCGGTGGCCATTGCTCGTCGCCTGGGCCTGTCCCCAGATCGGATAGAGCTGATTCGAGTCGCCGGATTGCTCCACGATGTGGGTAAGATCGGTGTGCCGGAGGCTATCCTGACCAAAACCAGTGAACTGGCGCCAGAGGAAAAGCTCGTCATACGCGATCATGCCCGGTTGACTCGTGAGATACTGTCCAAAGTGCATTTCAGCGACAATCTGCGCGAGGTGCCGAACGTCGCTGCGCACCACCACGAACGTTTGGACGGTTCAGGATATCCTGACGGCTTGCGGGGAGAGGAAATCCCTCTGGAAAGTCGCATCCTGGCCGTAGTGGACGTGTTTGATGCGCTCACCTCACATCGCTACTACCGCGAACCGGTATCGGATCAGGAAGCATTGGCTGAGCTCGAGCGGGACGCGGGCGTGCTTTTTGACGGAGAGGTGATCAGAGTCCTGAAGGAGTTGATTGCTGAGGGAGAAATACAGCATGATTGAAAGCTACGAGTTCGGACACATCGTCATCAACGGCCGGACTTATACTGCCGATGTGATCGTGCTGCCTGATCGCGTGCTTTCTTCCTGGTGGCGCCAGGAGGGTCACGAACTAGCCATCGCCGATCTGGACGAGGTAATCGCTGCCCAGCCTGATGTGCTGGTGGTGGGCACTGGTTACTCCGGCCTGATGCGCGTTCTCCCGGAGACTGAGGGTTATCTGGCGGAACAGGGCATTCAACTCATAGCCGAACGTACTGCCGACGCTTGCCACACCTACAATCGGCTGCTAAGTGCAGGTCGGAACGTTGTCGCTGCCCTCCATCTCACTTGCTAGCCCGGCATGAGGATTATTTCGGCCCGAATACGGGGTCTTTCATCCGCGTAACGACCAATGCACTCACCATCAAGAGGACAATTGCCAGCAGTAGGGCGGGGGTGAATGATCCATCGTTGGTCTTCATGGCCTCCATGATGTACACGAAAACAACCGAAGCCTGTCCGAAGAGCTGAATCAGCCCATTTGATGTGCCTTCTGGCGTGGGGTGTGTGATCTCGGCGGCGTACTGCATCCCAATCGGGCTGGTGCTGACCAGGAAAAAACCCATGCTGAACGCCGAGAGAAGTAATATCCATTGGGATGTGGCAAACGTCAGCCCGATCAGTCCGGGGATGGCCAGGGTGATACCGAGCAGAAGATAACGCTGGCGCTTGTGCTGTCTGTCGGAAAATGGGGGGATGATGATTGCTCCCAGAATTCCGCCGACCAGCAGCAGGGCGCCCAGAGTCCCGGCATCGGTAGGGGTAAAACCGCGCGGACGGATAATGTTTTCCACCCAGGTGGTAATGCCGTTAAATATTCCCATCCCGATGAACGAGACCAGCAGGTAGAGCCAGAAGGCCCTGACGGTGAAAGCATGTTTCAGCCCGTCGAGCATCAGAGCGCGTACTTCCATGCCGGGCGGACATGGCGGTGTGGGAGGTTTTTCGCGGGCGAGGACGACAAACAGTGTGGCGGAAACTGCCGCCAACCCGCCATAGATCAACTGCACGGTGGGAATCGGCATCGTCTCGGTAAGAATGGGCGTGAGTAGCATACCCAGCGCCGTGCCGACGAGGTTCGCCAGGGTCACCAGGCCCACGGCGGTCGCGCGCTCCTCGATGGCGAACCACTGGGCGGGGACTTTCGTCCACGCATTGAGTAGGAAGGGCTGAGCGATCGCTATGCCAATGGTACTCCACAGCACCAGCGGGTAGTTCGCGCCAGCCAGCCCGCGCATCACGCCCAAAATCCCCATAAGTATGGCCCCGATGCTGACCGTCAGACGGAAGCCATAAGTGTCTATAGCCCAAGAGACCGGGATGGAAAGCGGGATAAACGCGATCATGAACGACATGGCCAGCAGGCCGATCTGTAAATCGGTCACGCCGTAAAATCGGGCAGCCGGGCCGGTAATGGGCGCATAGGCAATCCACAAGATCTGGATGGTCAGATTGATGAACATGAACACCGCCAGCACTACCCAGCGGTAACCGTACAGCCGGAACCCTTTGTCGCTCATTTCTTGCTCCTTAATTTAACTGCTATTGCGGATGCGCCATTCACACCCCTTCCACGCTGGAAAGCACGTACTCAAAGCGGTTGAGCGCCTCGTCAATCACCTCATCGGTATCGGCCATACTGGTATAAATGCGGCTGCCAGCCAGGGTGACGATGCCCTGCGCCATGTAAGCAGCGCCCATCTCTTCCATCATGCGTCTGCGTGGTTTTAATTCCCGCATGAGCTTGAACGGGTTTTTAGTGTCTAACAGCATCACACCCGAAGTTTCCAGGTGAACGATGGAGCCCTGGTTGTAAGCCACAAAGGGCAGGTGGTAGCGGTCAATGATCTCCTGCAAGCCCCGGGTCAGCCGATCCCCGGCCCGTCCGGCGATGACCGGGGCATTGGTGCGTTCCATTTCTAATAGGGCATAATAACCCGCCACGCAGGAGAGCGGGTTGGCCGAGAGCGTTCCTCCTACATAGGCCCGTTCGCCAGTGCCGCCAATGCCCGCCGCAAAACACATCATCACCTCGCGCCGACCGCCGACACCACCGGCCATCGGGTATCCGCCGGTGATGCATTTGCCGAACACGGTCAGGTCGGGCCGGACGCCAAAGTAGCCCTGCGCGCCGCCCATGCCCAGGCGGAACCCGGTCACCACCTCGTCGAAAATTAACAGCGCGCCGAACTCATCGCATAGCTCGCGCACCTTTTGGTTAAAGTCGCGGGGAACAGGGCGAGTGCCGCTTTCGGGACCGACTGGCTCGACGATGACCGCTGCCGTGCCGCCGCGCAGACGGTTGAGGGTCAACAGCCGCCGCAGGTGATTCAAGTCATTCGGGTAGAATTCTTGGGTGTTACTGGTCGCGCCGCGCGGGATGCCGGTCGCTTCCAACCGCTTGGTGCCGGGGATATGCAGGCCGTACACCATCTGGTCGCTCCAGCCGTGGTACGCTCCGCCAGCCTTGATGATCTTCTTTTTGCCGGTGAAGGCCCGCGCCGCGCGGATGGCGGCCATCACCGCCTCCGTGCCCGAACCGAGCATCCGGAACATCTCGACCGAGGGCATGAAGCGGTTGATCAACTGCACCAGTTTCAACTCATATTCGTGGAACAGGCCGATCACCGGCCCGCAGGATTGCAGCAGTTCAAAGACTTTCTCGCGCACTGGCGCGTAATTGTTGCCCAGCACAGTTGGCCCACCAGCCTGCAGGAAGTCAATATAGCGGTTGCCATCTACATCCCACATATAGGCTCCTTCCGCTTTGGCGATAGCCAACGGAAAGGGATAATTGAAGGCCAGATTGTGCTGCACTCCACCGGGGATGTATTTCTTAGCTTCGTCGGTCAGCGCCCTGGATTTGGCACACCTGGTCTCGAAATAATCCAGGAATTGCTGCATCCGCTCACGCCGGATGGGGCGAACGGGCTGGCGGACAAGTTCGCGTAGTCGGGCGTAAATTTCTTCGGTGTCGGGCCATTCAGAAATGGCGTACTGTTGGGAATCGCTCATGTCAGCCTCCCGAAACATGGTGCTTGAAGATGTGAAACGGGGCTTTTACGCATTCACGTTTCACGGTTTGCGTATCTCTTTTCGTCCTCCCGCAGTTTGGCAAACACGATCTCTCGCACCGCCAGCGGAATACGGGTCACTTTGCGCTCGGTGCACAGGGCCAGCAGGTACGCCAGCGCGCATTTTTCCAGCAGTTCCAGATTGTGCACCGCTCGTTCGATACTGGCGCCCAGGACGAGCACCCCGTGATTTTGTAGAATGTAGGCATTGTGCCCGTTGCGGACCTTGGATTTGACGTTGTTCCTGAGGAACCCCGTCCCTGAAGGGGCGTAAGGGATGATCTCCACCGAACGCCCCAGAAAGCGCACCTGCTCGTCAAAAAGGGCCGGGATGGGCGCGTTAATGAGGGCCAGCGTGCTGGCATAGACCTGGTGCGTGTGGATCACGGCGTTCACGTCTGCCCGGACCTGATACACGACTGCGTGCAGGCCGCTCTCAAATGGAGGGTTTCCTGGAGCCTTCCAGGACATTCATCTGCCAGTCCAGTACGCACACGTCGTCGGGCGTCATCTGCATGTAATCGTAGCTGGAGGGGGTGATGGCAAAGGCCTCGTGTCCTTCCACCCGCACCGACAGGTTTCCCTCCGAACCTTTAAGGTACTCTTTTTCGACCAGGAGCCGGGCCGTGTCCACCACGCGCTGCTTGAAAGTATCAAACTGTCCCATATCACCACCTCGGTTTTTTTTCCGGGGACAATATACTGCAACCGCGCTTCGCCTCAAGGTGTCATTCTGAGCGAGCGAAGGGAGCGAAGCCTGCTCTGAGCGCAGCCGAAGGGAATCTCGTTGCAGTGGTGGAAATTGCTGCCATACAACGGGATTCTTCGTCGCTTTCGCTACTCAGAAACTTGCCTGTCATTGCGAGCCGAAGGCGAAGCAATCTCCTCGTCGCATTTTGGAGATTGCTTCGTCGGCCTACGGCCTCCTCGCAATGACAGGAAGGGGGTTGAGTCAACTGTTGGATCCAGAACTTGACGCTGTAAAGATTATACGCTACAATCTTGACAGTGTCAAATTTTGAGCGAGGCAGAGAGCCCTACCCGCTGCCCTTGCTTTCATAGAGCCGAGGTTGCTATGACCAGAAAAAACCAATATCACCACGGCGATTTAAAGAACGCTCTCATCCAGGCCGGTATCGAGATTCTCTCCAGGGAAGGCGTGAATGGCTTAAGCCTGCGCAAAGTTGCCCGCAGGGCCGGGGTCAGCCACGCAGCGCCCTACGCCCACTTCGCGGATAAACAGGAGCTGGTCGCGGCCATCTCTACCGAGGGCTACAAGGAAATCTATGAGCGGGTGTACGGTGCCGTCCAGCGGCATCAGGGGGAACCACTGCGACAGCTCGTCGAGGCGGCATGGGCCTACGTCGAGTTTGCCCTTAACGACCCCGACCATTTCAAGATCACCCTCTCTGGTGCAGTCGAAAAAGAAAAAGACTACCCTGCCCTGGTCGAAATCACGCAGAAAAGTTTCAATCTGGTTGTCGAGCTTGTGGCGGCGGCTCAGCGAGCGGGTATCCTGCGCGCAGGGCCGCCCGATCTCATGGCCGTAAGCGTGTGGGGGCTGGTGCATGGGTTCACCTTGCTCATCCTGGAAGATCAGATTTCCCACACCGTTCTCGACCGTTACAAGCTCAAAGAGATGCTGATTTTCTCGCTGGATCAGATCACCACGGTGGACATTGATCCGCAGGCATTTATCTAAGCGGATGCGAAGAGCCCGACCAGAAAGCGCACGGCTGCCATGCGCTTTGTGTTTGGGGGATGCGGGTGTATTTCACTTTGGGGGCGAGTTGTTACTGTGCCCTGGCCGCGGAGACCTCTCCCATCCCCCTATGGTAGGCGCGGTTTCTTACCGCGCAACCCCGGTCACGACAGTGTACCTTCGCGGTGCTGGGGGCCGTCGGCCGCGCTATGGAAAGCGCGGCTACCCTTCGCTCAGGACGCAGCCCTTCGGCGGGCTCAGGACGCAGCAGCGGTCGGCCGCTACGGGACAAATCTGCCCCGAAACTGAAACGCACCCGGCGGATGCCGTGGTATTGCAAGAATTAACAAGGCGTGGTATAATAAAAACGATTCACCACGTAGCAGGAGAAGTGATGATGAACATTCTGTACAGCTTGCAGATTGAAATCGAGCCTCTAGAAGAGGGGGGCTACCTGGCCACCAGTCCCGTTCTACCTGGCTTTCTAGTTGAAGGTGAGACCATCGAAGAAGTCCTCTGCGAATCCCCTGCGGTTGCTCGCGCCTTGTTGGACACTCTGAAAGAGCTGGGCAAACCCATCCCTCCAGCCCTGCAACCGGTCCCCGCTCATTTCACCACTCAGATATTGGTGCCAGCGTAACACCACTATGAGATACCACGAACTGATCAAGAAGTTGCGTCATCTGGACTGCGAATTTGTGCGTCAGGCCGGTGGTAGCCATGAGATTTGGCACAATCCCCATACCGGTGGGGTGACCGTCATTCCCCATCACTCTCGCGAAATCGCCAAGAAAACCTTAAACAAAATCCTGCGGGAACTGGGTCTCAAGCCTGAAGATCTGCAAGGTATATGAGGTCCGGAGTTCAAGTTCCTGCGCCCGACAAGAAAGCGCACGGTTAGCCGATATGTCGCCGTGCGCTTTTGTGTCTCGATATTGCGCTTGGCTGGGAGTTGTGTTATACTGTTTACTGACCGCAGGTCGCGCTCACAGCACGACAATCTGCTCCCATCCCCGCTCGGCGTGGTTGTGGCTGTTGGGCGGCGAGTAGAAACAAAGAAGGCGACGACGGAGCAGATAGCGCAGGCCAGACTGAACGCCGTCCATTGCTCGGCGGGCCAGCGCAAGACAGGCAATAACGGTCGGTGAGAAGGTAATGGTGAACCAAACCCCAAAGAAGTGCTGGACGCTAATGGAGGGTAGGTGAAATGGACACAGTGCGGAGTTTCGGGCTGAGGTTCAAAGGCACCCTGGCGGTGGTCATCCTGGCCAAACAGCGCGGGTTGATTCCCTCTGCCACAGACATTCTACGCTCCCTGCTCAACATCGGCTTTCGCCTCGACGAGAATGCCATTCGAGAAGCGCTGTCTCGCACGGTGGGCGAAAAATGGGAGTAGCAGCAAGATGCGACGCACCTGCGAGGTGCGTCGCATCTCTCTACTCATCTCGCCGCTTCCGTTCCTCACGGAGGCTTCGCGCACTTGTTTGACACTTTCCACGCCCGGGCATAAAATATCCGACAACTAAACAGGCCCGGCAAGGGGCCGCAATTCTTATCAGCCATTCTTTCACGCAACGAAAGGAGTCTGTATCATGGCAAGAATTGTGCAAGCCGTCAACGTCTACGGCCCCAAGCTCGTACTCAACCCCACTGCCCAACTGGACCAGATCGCCGATTGGATGGCCATGCGCACCGGCCTCAACAAGAGCGAGGTGATGATGGTGCTGCAAGAGTTGAGCGACGCCATCCTCTACTTCAACAATCAGGGCACGCCGGTCAAGTTTCCGGGCATAGGCACCTTTACCCCCAGCATTGACCGACATGGCAAGTTCAACATCAACTTCCGGGCCGATGCTGCCCTGAAAAACGGCATCAATGCGCCGGGCGCTTACACCGGACAGGTGCATCACAAGGATCGCATCGGGTTGGACAACGCCGGCTACAAAGAACTATGGGACGCCGAGCACCCCGATGATCCGCTGGAAATATAGCTTCTGGCCTGCACTGATAGATCTCCTAACTAGCTCGACAATGTTAAATTCGGGCTTTTTGACCTTTCCTAACCCCTCCCTCACC
>JANLFX010000054.1 GCA_024653325.1 Anaerolineae bacterium | reverse complement strand
GGGTGGGGATGGGTGAGGTAGGCACTGCACGGCAAATCTAACAATGTCGAGATAGTTACCTAAAATCTTACCTTTCTGCGGGTTCCGGAACCTGCGGGAGGATAGACACATCCGCGGTAACCGCGCTAGATCGGACGTTCAATGCCTCGCACCTATATAGCTCTTGATTTGGAAACCACCGGCCTGAACACTGACCTGGATGCCATCATCGAGATTGGGGCAGTCAAGTTCAGCGAAGAGCAAGTACTGGATACCTGGTCCAGTTTGGTGAATCCCCAACGGCCCATCCCCTACAAGATCGAACAACTGACCGGCATTGCCGCCGATGAGGTCAGCCGGGCGCCGACCATAGAAGCCCTGGCCGAACCGCTGAGGCGATTCGTCGGTCGTCACATCCTCGTGGGCCATAACATAGAACACTTTGATCTGAAAATACTCCGTCGCTACGGATTGTTTCTGAGTAATCCATCCATTGATACTTTCGAACTGGCTGGAATTTTGTTGCCCCATGCTGCCCGTTATAGCCTGGGCAAGCTGGCCGAGGCGTTGGGCATTGTTTTCCCTACCCGGCATCGTGCTCTGGAGGACGCCCTGGCCACCAAAGATCTTTTTCTGGCATTGCTGCGCCAGGCAGCATCTTTGGATCAGGCGGTGATCCGGGAGATTAACCGGCTGGCCACGCACGTAGACTGGCCGTTACGAGAGGTCTTTCGCCAGATAGAAAGGGAGCAGGCTCGCTATACTTTCACCGGGGCCATTGGCCAGCAGTTGCGGGCCAAGGGCATGGCGGAAAAGAATGGGACGTTGGGCCTCCTGCTCAGCCACGATGACGAGGTCAAACCCTTACGGCCCACCGGAAGACGCACTCCTTTGGATGTGGATCAACTGGCGGCGATGTTGGAGGAAGGCGGGGCATTTGCCCGGCAGTTCCCAGGATACGAATACCGTCCCCCTCAAGTCCAGATGTTACGCGCTGTAGCGCGGGCATTTAACGATAGCCGACACCTGCTTGTGGAAGCGGGTACCGGTACAGGTAAATCTATGGCTTATCTGCTTCCTGCCGTACACTTTGCCGTGCAGAATGGCGAACGGGTGGTGATTTCCACCAACACCATCAACCTGCAAGAACAGCTTTTCAACAAAGACATTCCCGATTTGCGGCAAATCCTGCCTTTCGATTTCACTGCCTGCGTGCTGAAAGGACGCAATAATTACCTGTGCCAGCGTCGGCTGGCCATCTTGCGCCATTCCAGTTCCTTGCAACTCACCGAGATGCGGGTACTGGCCAAGATTCTCGTCTGGCTGCCCCATACCCGTACGGGAGACAAGAGCGAGCTATTTCTACCCAGCGCTGAGGAACAGGCCGTGTGGTTTCGAGTGTGTTCGGAGGCGGAAACGTGCACCGGTGATCGTTGTCCATATCGTCGGCGTAACCAGTGTTTTTTCTTCCGGGCCCGCCGGGCTGCAGAGGGCTCGCACTTGATTGTGGTCAACCATGCCCTCCTGCTCTCGGATGTAGCGATGGAGAACCGGGTGCTGCCTGAATATCATTATCTCATCGTGGACGAGGCCCATCACCTGGAAGATGCCACCACTAAGCAATTAAGCTTTGAAATAGACCAGGCGACTGTGGAGCGATTGCTGCGCGAAATCGGCTCGGGTCAGGGCGACGATGATGGGTCTGGTGGCCTGTTAGGCGCCGTGCTGGGTCACTGCCGGGGCAAAGTGTCCCCGACCGTTGAACAGACATTGACCACGCGCGTCAAAAAACTGCAGCGTGAGAATGAACAGGCCCGTCTCAGATTGTATGAGTTCTTCGACTGTCTGGCCATGTTCCTGGAAAATCACAGCGAAGGCGGTGGGCAATATGACCGGCGAGTGCGGCTGGAGGGCGGTATGCGGGCCCAGCCCGCCTGGTCACGGGTGGAAATGGCCTGGGATAACCTTTCACCCCACCTGTTGCATCTGCTAGAGGGTCTGACCCAATTGGCTGGAGGGCTGAGTGAATTGACAGAGTATGGCATCCAGGACCTCGAAGACCTGCAGCAGGAATTGGTCGGGTTAAGCACTCACCTGGGCACGATCTGCGAACAGATGGAAGCCATTATAGCCAAACCATCGCCACAGGCAATATATTGGGCGCAGATTAGCGCTCACGACAATACTATCTCCCTGAATGCCGCACCTCTACACGTGGGCAATTTAGTGCAACGCCACCTGTTTCTGCCCAAAGAGTGCGTGATCCTGACCTCGGCCACGCTGCGCACCAACGGAACCTTTTCTTTCATCCGTGAGCGGCTGAGTGCTGCCGAAGTGGATGAAATGGCTGTCGGCTCCCCTTTCGATTTCGAGCACCAGGTCCTACTCTATTTGCCTACGGATATTCCTGAGCCTTCCCAACCGTACTATCAGAAAACGGTGGAAAAAACACTGGTAGAACTGGCTCATGCCACCCGCGGGCGAATGCTGGTATTATTTACCTCGTATAGCCAGCTACGCGCTACCTCCAAAGCCATTGCTCCGGCTTTGATTGAGGATGACATTGTGGTCTTTTCCCAGGAGGATGGCACTTCGCGGAGCCAGTTGTTGGATAACTTTCGCACCACTGAACGGGCAGTGCTTCTAGGGACGCGCAGTTTTTGGGAAGGAATTGATGTCATGGGAGAAGCGCTTTCCTGCTTGGTCATTACCAGGCTGCCCTTCTCCGTGCCCAACGATCCCATCTTTGCTGCCCGGGCGGAAACCTTTGCCGATCCCTTTGGCGAGTATTCGGTGCCGGAAACCATCCTCCGCTTTCGACAGGGGTTTGGCCGCCTGATCCGCAGCACCACCGACCGGGGAGTAGTCGTCGTGCTGGACAGGCGCCTGCTCACTAAACGTTACGGGACCGCGTTCTTGAACTCGCTGCCCAAATGCACCGTACACAAGGGGCCTCTGGCTAAACTGCCCCAAATGGCCGCCAACTGGATTGATACCGGGTCTGGCACCCCTGATACTGAAAACTGACCCATGCAGCAAATCGGCAAATCGGCAAATCGGCAAATCGGCAAAGAGGATGCAAGATGATTGACGTGAACGATCTGCGCAAGGGCACTACCTTCGAGCTGGATGGCGAGTTATACAAAGTAGTCGAATATCAGCATTACAAGCCGGGACGTGGTAACGCCATTATCCGCACCCGGGTTCGCAACTTGCGTACCGGCGTGACAGTGGAGAAGAGCTTCCTATCCGGAGAGCGGGTGCAAGACATCCACATTGACAGCGTGGAAATACAATACCTCTACCACGACGGTGACCTGTACTACTTCATGAACACTGCGACCTACGAACAGCCAGCGCTCAGCGCTGAACTGCTGGGGGACGCGGTGAACTACCTGGTTGAGGGACAGACACTGCATCTTTCCGTATATGATGGCGAACCCCTGGGTGTGGAACTCCCTACCACCGTGGATTTGCGGGTAATCGAGGCTCCGCCCGGCTATGCAGGCGACACGGCCACCAGTGCCACCAAGCAAGTGACCACCGAGACCGGACTCAAAGTCACTGTGCCCCTTTTTGTGGACGAAGGAGATGTCATTCGGGTGGATACCAGAGATGGAAGCTACATTACCCGCGTGTAAATGTTGGCCTATCGCCCGGGGTAACACAACAGAAGCCAGTGAAAGGCCGATTCCTCTGGAGGTGAGCTTTTTCGCTGTGAACGATGGGAGGAAAGAGGAACGGTGAGATTGGAAGAGGGATTCTCATCCGGGCTCAGTGCCCACTGGAAACGCTACGTTGTGGGCAATGGCTCGCTGGAACTGACCGGCAGTACGTTGCGTTTCGTCAATACCGACACTTCGGCGTGCCAATACACCGATGCCCAGATTGATGACTATCAGGGCCTGCCCCGCTGCCATTTCCTGTGGCGTCCCCCACTGCACATGACTGTGCGAGCCCGTTTTTCCCATCCCGATGGCGAACTGCGTGGTACCGCCGGATTCGGTTTCTGGAACGACCCTTTTCTGATGACCGGGGCGCGGATGCCCACCCTGCCCCGCGCTATCTGGTTTTTCTATGCCTCGCCGCCCTCGAACATGAAACTTGACCTGTATACTCCAGGCCACGGCTGGAAAGCAGCCACGATAGATGCCCTGCGTCCCGCCGCTCTTTTCCTGGCCCCCCTGGCACCACCGGCTATGCTTTTGATGAACATCCGTCTTTTCTACCATACCCTGTGGCCTGCCGTCCAGCGGTCCCTGAGCATACAGGAGGCTGTCATCGAGGTGGTGATGACCGAATGGCATACCTATGTCATTGAATGGGGGACAGAACGGGCTCATTTCAGCGTGGATGGGCAGCCGGTTTTGGAGGATGCTCTGTCACCACGGGGCCCGCTGGGTTTCGTGATGTGGCTGGATAACCAGTACCTGGTGGCCACGCCGTGGGGACGATTGAAATGGGGCCTGTTGGATGTGCCTGGACAGCAATGGATGGAAATCGAGTATCTGACAATTGAGTTTGGCGCGTAGCTTACGTGCCAGCAGAGAATTCCCTGCGAATTTACGGTAGATTTACAGTGAATTTACGCCCGGCTGCCCTAAAAAAGTTGTACCATGTTTATAATTGTGTTATAATAGATTCAACTAAACTAGAAGGTGAACCGATGGGCCAAGCCGTCATTCTCTACATCGAAGACAATCCAGAGAACCGACTTCTTGTGCGGCGGGTGCTGGAGGCTGAAGGGTACACTGTGGTTGAGGCCACTGACGGGCCCTCCGGGCTCGAAGCCGCACGCCAGTTGCCGCCGAACCTGATTTTGCTAGACATCAATCTACCTGAGATAGACGGGTACCAAATGGTCAGCCGTTTGCGCAGTGTGCCAGGCCTATCCACAGTGCCGATCATCGCTCTCACTGCCAACGTGATGAAAGGGGATCGGGAGCGCACGTTGGCTGCCGGGTGTAACGGGTACATCCAAAAACCCATTGACGTGGATACCCTGCCTGCGCAGATAGCTTCTTACCTTCGTCAAAACGCCGTGTAAGGGGGAATCCGACCGGCAGGCGAGGCAGACTCAAGAGGGGATGGGCTAACCAGGATGCTGTTTCCCAAAGTGGCTAGCCTTCGTCTTCGCTCAGGGCATAGCAGTGGGTCACTGCCACGGCTCATCGCAACCTGCTGAACGCAGCACATTCTGCGCAGAGGACCAGCCTGTAAGCTTGCGTGAAACTGGTTGGTGGTGGGGGGCCATCGGGTTAAACCAGAGGGTTAAGGAGTGGCGGGTCTTCGCGCCTACAGCTTTCCTCAGTTGAGGGGAGGTGGGGGAAGACCCGCTTGCTTTTTTATACCTGGACTCTGGCGAATTTTTAGCCCCCCTACATCTTGGGAAAATCCAATCACTCAACCACAAGATGTAGGTTCGTAGTAGCGACTTTAGTCGCTTTTTCCCCGCGCTGGACGACTAAAGTCGTCACTACGAACAAAAACGCCAGACTCCAGTTTATACTATTGGGCGGGACTGAGATGGGAGTAAGCCAGACGGTGAAAAAGCCAGAAGTGCCGGGCGTGGGAATGCGTGGCGGCCTGGGTCGAACGCTCCTGACCGCCTTCCTGGCTCTGGCAATCTTGCCTCTCAGCATTGTTAGCTGGTACGCCATTGATCGAAGCCGTCTGAACATCCAGGAGGAGGTGACGAGGAAGCTGGCTTCTATCGCCGCTCTGAAGGAGGTTCAGCTATCCCGCTGGGCGGAGGAGCAGGCAGCCGTTCTGAGCGCGCCCGATTTCAGAGCCCAGATTCAGGAGGCAATGCGGGAGGCAGACGCCGGAGCGGTGAAAGTGCGCGACCGCCTGGCAACGGCGGCCCGCCAAGGGGGCGTTGTGGATGTGGCTCTGGCGAGTCCAGAGGGACGGGTGGAATGGGCTGGTAATGAGGACTGGGAGGGGGAGATGCTTTCCTTGCCCCATGCCTCAGGGCCGGGAGTGAGCGGTCTGGTGATTCAGCCATCGTTGGATTCGGGCGACCAGACCGAGTTGGTGATGGTGACTCTATTCTCTCCGCAGAGCCGGTGGCCTTATGTCGCTATCCGCCTGTCAACTGCCGAATTGAACCAAATCCTGGAAGAGACGGCTGGCTTGGGGCGGACCGGCAGGGCGTATCTGGTGGATCGCTTCGGCAGCTCCTTTCCTCAGGCTCAACAGATCTCAGGTCCCGGCACCCAGATTGCTTTCACAAAAGAAGCGTACGAGGGTTTGTATGAGAACGACGGGGGTATGCCTGTCATCGGTGTGTATAGGTGGTTGCCAGCGCTTGACCTGGCCCTGTTTGTCGAGCAATCGCAAGAGGAGGCTTTCGCCGGGAACAACGCCGTCGCTGTGGCGGTCATTGCCGCGACGCTGAGCGTCGCCCTGATTACCGCCGTCCTGGCCGCCGTTGTCACCCGTCAGATAACCCGCCCCGTCGTCCGCCTGACAGAATCGGCGCTGCGCATCGCCAGGGGTGACCTCACCCAGCGAGTGGAGGTCACATCACGGGATGAGATCGGTATCCTGGCCGATGTCTTCAACCGCATGGCCAGCGAACTGGAAGTGTTGTACGAGGAACTGGAGGCGAAAGTTGCCCAGCGCACTGAATTGCTGCAGCAGGCTAACTATCAAATCCAGCGGCGAGCCATTCAGATGCAAGCCAGTCTGGAGATTGGACAGGCGGTCACTTCCGTTCTGGATCCTGACCAATTGTTAGAGCGAGTGGTGCAGGTGGTGAAAGAGCGGTTCATGTATTCCTGTGTGGCAGTTTACACTGCGGAGGATGATGGCCAGTATCTCAGGCTGCGAGCGGCGGCTGGGGAGCCCGCTCCTTTCCACGGTCAGCGCGTCTTGGTGAAACGGTCAGGGCCGGTAGGCCGGGCTTTCCGAGAGGGGAGAGCAATGGTCAAGAGTCACAACACGTCGGTGACCAGGAACACTCCAGCCTCTTACACCCGCTTCGAGGTGATCCTGCCCCTCCGCTTGGGGAATCAGACGCTGGGCATTCTGGATGTGCAAACTACAGACGAGGAAGGGATTGATCAAGACGATGTCTCCGTCCTGCAGAATGTATCCAACCAGGTGACCATCGCTTTGGAGAACGCCCGCGCCTATGCAGTGGAGCGGGCGGCGGCTGAGCGGCTGCGAGAATTGGATCGTTCCAAACGCCAGTTTTTGGCCAACATGTCCCATGAGCTTCGCACACCTCTTACCAACATCATCGGCTTCTCCAGGCTGATGCTGAAGGACATTGATGGGCCGCTCTCGGAACAGCAGCGGAATGATTTACAGATCATCTATCACAACGGGCAGCATCTCCTGGGCCTGATCAACGACCTGCTGGACATTTCGCAGATCGAAGCCGGGCTGATGGAATTGGAATTCCGGGAAGTAAACCTGGCGGGGTTGATTCGCAGTGTGATGACCACGATCAGTGCATTGGTGCGGGATAAGGATGTGGTGCTGCGCGAGGAAGTGGCAGCAGACCTGCCCCTGGTACGGGCCGACCCTGCCCGGATGCGGCAGGTGTTGCTGCGACTACTGGCCAATGCCGCCAAATTCACCAAACAAGGCGAGATTCGCGTGCGAGCCTGGGCCGACGGGGAACAGGCCTACGTCAGCGTTAGCGATACGGGCATGGGCCTCTCGCCGGAAGACAAGGAGCGAATCTTTGAGCGCTTCGAGCAGGTCATGCTTGAGAATGGAAGTCGTTCCAACGGCGCGGGACTGGGGCTGGCACTCAGCAAGGAATTCATCGAGATGCACGGGGGGAAGATTTGGGTCGAGAGCGAAGTGGGTCAGGGCACTACCTTCACCTTCAGCTTGCCACTCCGGCCTCCGTCGGCGGAGCAGGCGTGAACAGGTGACAGTGGTAGCCGCGCTTTCCATAGTGCGCCTCCCGATTGCGCGGTAAGGAACCGCGCCTACTGGGTTAAGGAACTGGAAATAGTGACAGGAGCTTAAGGATCAATGAGTGAAGACAAATCGTATTATTCTCTGGAAGAATCGCCTTTCGAACCCTCTCCTTCAGACTCAGATAGGGTGGTCAGGTCACCAGGACAACCTTCGACTGCCACGCCGGAGGAAATGCCCCAAACCATTATTGCCGCCCGGGTGACCAATATCCGGGCCCGGCTCACTGGCAGCCTGCTCATTGTCCTGATTTTCCTTTTGGTAGTTGGCATTCTCTACGCCGTCTCCTTATCCCAGATGGAACAAGCAATTGTTTCTCTCGAGGAGCAGGTGGCGCGTGCTGGCGTGCTCCCCGCCGACCAGCAGACCGCTACTTTCACCCAGATTGATACCGCGCTGCGCGTGCTGCGAGAGGCGCCACTGGGGTGGGGACTGTTGATCGTGATGGCGGCTGTGGGAACCACTGTCCTCACATTTCGTTCCATTGCCAACCCGATAGAGCAGTTGCGGGAGGCGACCGGCAGGTTGGCTGCCGGATACCTGGAGGAACGAATTCCCATTGAGTGGGCCGACGAGTTCGGTCAGCTAGCTACAGCTTTCAACAAGATGGCCGAACAGATCCAGGCCTCCTGTGCTGAGCTGGAGGAACGGGTGGCCGAGCGCACCCGTGAGCTTCAGGAGGCTAACTGGCAACTGCAGCGGCGGGCAATGCAATTGGAAGCCAGCGCAGAGGTCGGACGGGCAATCACCTCCGTCTTTGATATGAACGAATTGCTGCGCAGGACGGTGGAACTGATTCGGGAGCGATTTGGCTTCTACCATGCGGGCATTTTCCTGCTAGATAATACCGGGGAGTGGGCTGTCTTGCAGGAAGCTACGGGGGACGCCGGCGCCCAAATGAAAGCCCAGGGCCACCGGCTGGCAGTGGGGGAGACCAGCATGGTCGGTTGGACTGCGCTACATCGCCGCCCCCGCATCGCCCTGGATGTGGGAGAGGATGCCGTTCACTTCGCCAACCCGCTTCTCCCCCATACCCGGTCAGAGATGACCCTGCCACTGATGGTGGGAGGCAGGGTGCTGGGCGTACTGGACATCCAGTCCACCGCCGAGGCTGCCTTCGACGAAGATGATGTGCGGGTGCTGCAGAACATGGCTGACCAGATCGCTATTGCTCTGGAGAACGCTCGACGGATTTCGCAAGAAACGACTTTGCTGGAAACCGCCAGCCCCCTCTATCGCGTCAGTCGCCGTCTGACAACCGCCATGACAGAAAAGGAGGTAGCAGAGGCCATCATCGCCGCCGTGGCTGATACCGGTGCCGACAGTTGCGCCATCGGGATTTTCGATCCCCCGGAGAGCGATGCTCCAGAGGCAATCTACTTCATCAGTTCCTGGCGACGAGACCGCGCGTCGCTGGTGCCCCCAGGAGCACGATTGCCCATGTCCGCCAGCAATGTGCCCGTCCATGTCCTGAACAATCTCTGGGTAGTGCCCGACGTCACCCAATCGCCGGACCTGACGGAGGAACAGGCGGCTTTCGCGCTGGAGATGGGGATGCGAGCCATGGTCGCCGTCCCTTTGCGAGTGCGTGGCCGATTGATGGGCTTCCTCGCCGTCTCCAGGATCGCACCCGGGCCCTTCGCCGAGTCCGCCCTACGCCTTTACGAGGTCCTAAGCGACCAGGCGGCAGTCGCATTGGAGCGGGCGCTATTGCTGAAGCAAGCACGACAACAGGCGGAGCGAGAGCGACTGCGGGCGGAGATCGCCAACCGGGTCCGGGCTTCCACGGAGGTTGATACCATCTTGCAGATAGCGATCCGAGAGCTAGGGCGGGCGCTGCGGAGCTCCGAAGGGATCATCTATCTGGGAGGCGACAGCGAGGAACCGGTTACAGTTTCCTCCGCCAAGGAGAAAGCAGAAGGGTAATAGAGCTGTATAGCGGGCTTGCCCCGTTCAAAATCGTTGGGAGGATACCGCAGGCGATGGAGAGGAGCATACGATGAATGCAACAAAAGGAGAAGGCGAGTTGGAGAGAAGAACTCGACCCAGATACATTCGCTGGAGCATTGGTAGTAAATTGGCCATAGCCTCCTGGCTGATGATCCTGCTGGTATTGGTAGGCGGCGGTATCGGCCTGTGGCAGATAGCAACTGTAAGGGGAACCGTCAATGAAATGGTCACGGCTCGTAGGGATATGGAATGTTCCCTTCAATTGCTGGCGGCAGGAGAAAGGCTCGTCGCTACCCTTGATTATATGGTTCTCACTGAGGATTCGTCATTGGCCAGCACGGACCTCCCGGTCCCCCTCGGCATCATGAGATTCTACGTCAGAACTCTCAAGGAAGGCGCGCCGGATCAGGCAGCGGTCGCTGAGCTCAGTGCGGCTTATGAGAACTTGCGTCAGACAGCGGCGGAGATAGACCTGGCAGCCCGTGAGGAGGACTGGGAGCGGGTTAAGACGCTGCTGGAAGAAAAGGTACGGCCAGCAAACAAGCAGCTTGGAGTGCTTGTCCGCAGACGGGTGCTGCAGTCGGCTATCAATGTGAACCGGACTACATCGCGTGCTCAAGAGACGATTCGCCAGGCCCTTATTCTGGTGACGGGATTCGTGATCATGGCTGTGGTCATTGCCCTGGGCTGGCCTCAATTCGTGTTCCGGTCAGTAAGTCGCTCTATTGTGCAACTGCGCCAGGGAGTAGCTCGTATCACCGGCGGAGACCTGAAGTATGAAATCCACGTGCGTACAGGCGATGAGATCGAGGAGCTAGCCAACGAATTCAACAACATGGCTGCCGAGTTGCGAGCATTGATAGGCTCCCTGGAGCAGCGAGTGGCGGAGCGCACTCACGACCTGGCGCGTCGCGCCGTCCAACTGCAGGCGGCGGCGGAGGTAGCACGAGGGGCGGCGGCGGTTCGGGATATGACCACATTGCTGAATGACGTGGTACACCTGATCTCCGACCGCTTTGGCTTCTACCACGCGGGCATTTTCCTGGTGGACGATGCGCGGGAGTACGCCATACTGCGGGCCGCCTCGTCGGAGGGCGGGCAGCGCATGCTGGCGCGGGGCCACCGGCTGGCCGTGGGCAAGGTGGGTATTGTCGGCTATGTGGCCGGGACGGGCCAGCCCCGCATTGCGCTGGACGTGGGGAAGGATGCGGTCTACTTTGACAATCCGGACCTGCCTCAGACTCGTTCGGAGATGGCATTGCCGCTGAAGGTGGGTGAGCAGGTGATCGGCGTGCTGGATGTGCAGTCGGTGGAACCGGCGGCGTTCGACGAGGAAGATGCGGCGGTGTTGCAGACGATGGCCGACCAGATTGCGCTGGCGCTGGAAAACGCCCGCCTGTTGGAAGAGAGCCGGCGCACGCTGCGAGAGCTGGAACGGTTGTATGGCGAGCAAGCCCAGGAAGCCTGGCGCGAGAGGATGGCCCAGAAGACGGTGGCCTACCGCTACACGGGCGTAAGCGTCGAGCCAGCGCCGCTCTCTGCCATCCGGCGAGATGAGGGAGATAGCCGGGGTACGGACCAGAGTCACCAACTTACCGTCCCCATTAGCCTGCGCGGGCAGACCATCGGCACCATTGTCCTGCGGCGCGATCCTGAGACCGCGCCCTGGTCGCCGGAGGAAGCTGACCTGGCCCAGGAGATCGGAGGGCAGGTTGCCCTAGCCCTGGAAAGCGCCCGACTATTGGATGAAACGCGGCGGCGCGCCGCGCGTGACCGGGTGCTGGCCGATATTACGGCCCGTGTGCGAGCTTCCATGGACCCCGAGACCATCCTGCGTACCGCCGTGCGGGAGCTGAGCCTGGCTTTGGGCACAGACCGGGCATCAGTTCATACGAACGTAGGAGGAGGATTGGGAACCTTGTCTCCAAAGGACGGGGATTCAGAATAACAATTTCAGGCACTGGGTTCAGTGCTTTCCAGAAAAACCTAGAGCAACAGGGGAGACATTCATGAAAAATAACGAGCGTTTTCAAAACAGACTTCGTTTGTGCACAGCGTTTTTCCTAGTGATTTTGTTCGCTCTGCTGACCAGTAGCTGCAATGCCGAGAAGCCCAAAGTGTATCGGGTGGGTATCCTCTCCGGCCTGGATTACATGGCTGGGGCGGTTGATGGTTTCAAGGCTGGGATGGCCGAGTTGGGTTATGTGGAGGGCCAAAACATTGTTTATGATCTCCAGAGCACAAACTTTGACATCGCTACATATCAGCGCATCCTCCAGCAGTTTGTAGCCAACAAAGTTGATCTGATTTTCGTGTTTCCCACTGAGGCTTCCTTGGAAGCGAAGGCTGCCACCCAGGGAACCGACATCCCTGTGCTCTTCTCTATTGCCAACATAGAGGACACCGGCTTGGTAGACAGCCTGCGCAAACCGGGCGGAAACATCACTGGCGTGCGTTATCCCGGACCGGACATCGCGCTTAAGCGTTTTGAAATTATGCGTGAGTTGGTGCCGCAAGCCAAACGAATGTTGGTACCTTATCAGCGTGGGTATCCCATCGTGGCCAGCCAGCTAGAACTACTGCGTCCGGCGGCGGCAGCAGTGGGGGTAACGTTGATCGAAGCCCCTGTAGACAATGCAGCAGAGCTTCAGACTTTTCTGGACCAGCGAGCCGCATCGCCTGACATTGGTTTGGATGCGATCCTGATCATACCCGAGCCTCTTGCAGTGACGCCCGATGCCTTTCTTGTACTGGCTAAGTTTGCTGCTGAGCATCAAATTCCAGTTGGCGGAGCTTATGCGGAGGTGGAAGGTTACAAATCTGTTTTCGGCGTGAATGTTGACCCCCCTGCAGTAGGAAAACAGGCCGCCTTTCTGGCCGACAAGATCCTGCGGGGGACTCCGGCCGGCACTATCCCGGTCGTCTCGGCTGAGAGTTATTTCCAGATCAATGACAGTGTGGCTCAAGAGTTGGGACTGACAGTGCCCGAAGGCCTGCTGGCGCAAGCGAACAAAGTCATCCATTAGCTAGTATACAAACGCAGCCAGAAGGTCTCGACAGGTCTCTCCAGGCCAGCCCCTGGTTCATGGGCAGACCGGTAGGGACGGATTGGCATCTCCACACCAACGGTATACGAGGTAAAACGATGTCCATACAAACAGCCAAACCTAGAACTTCACGGAGTCTGGTGGCCGTAGTAGCTACTTGTTTCTTGGGCTTGAGTCTGGCATCCCTGTTGATTGCCAATATCTCTATGATGTTCTTTTTCAGCCGGGCAATACAGCGGAGCGTTAATGGCGAGCTACTGTTTGCCGCTCAAGGGGCAGCCAAGACAGTCGCCAGCTTTGTGGAGGAAAAATTCGGCGAGTTGGAAACAGCGACCAGGCTTGGTCGCCTGGCTTCCGCCTCGCCGGAGGAACAGAAAAGAGCCCTGGGCAACCTGCTGGGCCTGGACCCCTCCTTTCGCCAGTTGGTGCTATTAGACACACAAGGGCAGGAACTGGTGATGGCTTCTCGGCTCTCACAGGCAGCGTCAACTCAGTTGACAGACCATGTGGAGGGCGATGTATTCACGCAAATCAGGCTGGGAGACAGGTACATCAGCCCGGTGTACATTCACGGGGAAACCAACGAGCCGATGGTGGTCATAGCTATTCCGGCTACGGATGTGTTTGGTGATGTTCAAGGGACCTTGTTAGCCGAAGTGAACCTGAAGTTCATGTGGGATCTGGTGGACAGGCTGGAAATTGGTGAAACAGGTCTGGCTTATGTGGTGGACAGGCAGGGTAATCTGCTTGCTTTTGGTGACATCTCTCGCGTTCTACTCCACGAAAACGTAAGTCAGTTGAAGGAAGTTAGCGAGTTTGTGAAAAGCCCCGCCCTCTTTGACGAGGATGGGGTGAGTATATCCCAGGGCATCAACGGCGCCACTGTCATCGGAACCTACGTTCCTTTAGGAACGCCGGATTGGGCTGTCGTGACCGAGATGCCGATCATGGAGGCCTTCCAACAGGGTATCCAAAGCACCGTGGTCTCGGTGTTGATCCTGGCGGTTGTAGCCACATCAGCCGGGCTGTTGGGCAGCTACAGCGCCCGGCGTCTGACCGCGCCACTGCTTACCTTGACCAACACAGCTACCCGCATTGCCGGGGGCGAATTGGATTTGCGGGCAAGCCAGGCCGGGCCGGCTGAGGTGGTCACCCTGGCCAGGGCATTCAACCAAATGACGGCGCAGTTGCGCGAACTGATCGGCGGCCTGGAGCAACAGGTCGCCGCGCGCACCGCTGACCTGGCCCGCCGTACATCTGAACTGGAGGCCGCCGCTTACGTCGCCCGCCAGGCGGCGGGAATCCGTGACCCGGGCATCCTCCTCAACGAGACCGTCCGTCTTATCTCCGACCGCTTTGGCTTCTACCACGCGGGCATTTTCCTGCTTGACGAGCGGGGCGAGTATGCCGTCCTGCGCGCTGCCTCCTCGGAAGGGGGCAAGCGGATGCTGGCCCGGGGCCACAAACTGGAAGTGGGCAAAGTGGGTATTGTCGGCTATGTGGCCGGGACGGGCCAGCCCCGCATTGCGCTGGACGTGGGGAAGGATGCGGTCTACTTTGACAATCCGGACCTGCCTCAGACTCGTTCGGAGATGGCATTGCCGCTGAAGGTGGGTGAGCAGGTGATCGGCGTGCTGGATGTGCAGTCGGTGGAACCGGCGGCGTTCGACGAGGAAGATGCGGCGGTGTTGCAGACGATGGCCGACCAGATTGCGCTGGCGCTGGAAAATGCCCGCCTGCTGGAGGAAAGCCGCCGCGCGTTGCGGGAATTGGGGGCGATGCACGCCGAGCGGGTGCGAAAGGCATGGGAAACGACCAGGGTGCCTCCGGTTCTGCTGTACGATGGGATTGAGGTGACTCCCACCGAGCCAAGGCCCGATCCGCTGGTCGAGAAAGCCCTACAGGTAGGCAAGGCTATCGGGGAGATAGACCCGGAAAGCAGGCGATCGGCTCTGGTAGCCCCCCTGCGCCTGCACAACCAGGTCATCGGGGCCCTGGCACTGGAGGAAACGGACGCAGTCCGGCCCTGGACCGAGGATGAGATCGAGCTGGTAAATGCGGTGAGTGAACAGGTGGCGCTGGCCCTGGAAAGCGCCCATCTGTTCGAGGAAACCCATATCCGCGCCGAGGAGCTAGCGGTGTTGAACGAGCTGGGCCTGGCCCTCACCGCACGCCTCACGCGTGATGCGGTGCTGGAGGAAGCCTATCGCGGTGCTGCCCGCTTGCTGGATACCACTAATTTCTACATCGCTCTTTATGACCCGATAAAGGATGAAGTTACTTTCGCCCTCGACGTCACTGAGGGGCAATTCAGCAAACCATATACCATCCGCCACGCTGGTCATGGGCTTACCGAGTACGTTATCCATAACCGACAGCCGGTGCTCATCCAGGAGAATCTGCCCGAGCGGCTGGCCGAGATGGGGATTGAACCGATAGGACGCGAGGCCCTCTCCTGGCTGGGCGTGCCCCTGCTGATCGGTGACCAGGTCCTGGGGGTGATGGCCGTACAGAGCTATACCAGGCCCCGCGCCTATGACGAGCACGACCGGGATCTCTTGACCGCCATTGCCAGCCAGGTGACCATCGCCCTGCAGAATGCCCAGCTTTTTGAACAAACCCAGGAAGCCCTGGCCGAGACCGAAGCCCTCTATCAGGCCAACGCCGCACTGAACGCCGCTCAGTCTTATCAGGACGTTCTGGAGGTGCTTTGCAGTCGCACAATCCTCAGCAAGGCCGACTGTAACGTGACAATAGATGTGTTTGATCGCCCATGGACGGCGGCTGAGAAGCCGGAGGAGATTCAGATTTTGGCTCGCCGCAGGTCTTTCCCTGGCGAGCTGGTTTCTAGTCGGTATGCCTTAGAAGATTTCCCTTCGGCATCTCTCCTGACCCCGGATGCTCCTGTCGCCATCAGCGATATGGAGACCGACCCGCGGGTGGACGAAAACGTGCGAAATCTTTTCCGCCAGGTTTTTCAGGCGCGCAGTGCTATCTTCGTACCTCTGGTAGTGGGAAACCAGTGGATCGGCTACATCAACGGGATCTACACTCAGCCGGCTGAATTCCCGGAGGACGAACTTCGCCAGTTGATGACTCTGGCTGGTCAGGCCGCCCTCGCCATCTACTACATTCGGCAGGCGAAAGAGACTCGGCGTCGGACAGCACAACTGGCCGCCGCCGCCGAAGTCGCCCGCGATGCCACCGCCATCCTGGACGTAGACCAACTGCTCGATGAGGCAGTGCATCTCATCTCCGATACGTTCGGCTTCTACCACGCTGGTGTCTTTTTGGTGGATGAACAGGGCAAATACGCCGTCCTGCATGCTGCCTCCTCGGAAGGGGGCAAGCGGATGCTGGCCCGAGGCCACAAACTGGAAGTGGGCAAAGTTGGGCTGGTGGGCTATGTTACCGGCACCGGTGAACCGCGCATCGCGTTGGACGTGGGCAAGGACGCGGTGCACTTCGTCAATCCTGACCTGCCCGAGACGCGCTCGGAAATGACGCTGCCGCTACGGGTGCGCGGCCAGGTCATCGGCGCGCTGGATGTGCAGTCCACCGAGGAAGCTGCCTTCACCGATGAAGATGTGGCCACGTTGCAGACCATGGCTGACCAGTTGGCCACGGCCATCGAGAACGCCCGCCTGTTCGAGCAGACGCAGCACTCCCTCGTAGAAACCCGTGAACTGTTCGAGGCCAGCCGAACCATCGGCGCGGCCACCAGTCCCTCTGAAGTAGGACAGGCCCTGATAGACTACGCTGCCACCTTGGGTCTGGATGCGGCGCGGCTCTTGCGCTACGAGTTTGCGGATAACAGGCCGGTGGGGATGGTGCTGGCGGAGGAGTGGTCGGTGGACGGACAAACCCACTTTGGTGTCGGCGACCGCCTCCCCATGTTGGACTCGGTCCTCGCCCGGCTTTGGCAACCCGAAGAAGTCGTCGTCATCGAGAATGTCCACACCGACGACCGGCTGGATGACCAGACCCGTTCCATTTTGGAGACAGCCGGGCTCCGTTCCATAGCTTTCATCCCTCTGGTGGTGGCCAGCCGACAGATTGGTGGGCTGGTGATCGGCCGCCGCGTTCCTTCAGCTTACCCGGAGAGGTTGATCCGCAACCTGTGGACCATTTGTGGTCAGGCAGCCATTGCCCTTGAAAACCTGCGCCTGTTGGAAGAGACCCGTCGCCGGGCCCGACAACTGGAGGTTATCAATGCCATCGGGCGGGTCGTCTCCACCTCGCTGGATCCAGACCAGGTGATGAAGACCATTCTGGAAGAAATCTCTCATGCTGTGGGGTGCGAGTTCGCCGTTATCTCCCTGGTGGACGAAGGAACAAAGACCATCGAGGGCAAGCACGTTATCTGGAAGGGACAATTGGACATTTTCCCGGAGTGGGTGGAGAGAAGCCAATATCCACTGGATCACCCGGATATTATTGCCGATGTCTATCGTACTGGACACATAGAGGTGCTCAGTGGATGGGACGAACGCTTCAACCGGGAGATTTGGGAGAAGTATGGCCACGACCGTTACCTGCGGCTCTTTATGCCCATCAAGCTTCGGGACAAGGTAGTGGGAGTCATAGAGGTCAGCTACGATAAAGCGCACAAGGAGCGCATTACGGAGGATGAGATTCGCCTGTTAAGCACGCTGATGGATCAGACGGCGGTGGCGCTGGAGAACGCCCGGCTGTTCGCCGAGACGCAGCAGCGGGCCGCGCAATGGGAAGCCCTGACCGGGGTGGGGCGGGCCATTGGCTCTACCCTCGACCTCGATGAAGTGCTGCAGTTGATCCTGGAACGGCTGGAGCAAGTTGTTCCCTACAATACAGCCGGCCTCTGGCTGCGGGAGGGGGAGATAATGCGTGCCCGGGCGAGTGTAGGCTTCGATCCAGAAGTCATCGCCAGCCTCAGGGTCCCCTTTCAGGAGGATGCGCTTTTCCGGGAATTGGTACACACCCGGCAGCCGCTCATTATTGCCGATGCGCAGCAGGATGCGAGATTCCGCGGCTTTGCGGGCACCGGGTGGGTACGTTCCTGGCTTGGAGTGCCGTTGCTGAGTAAAGACGAGGTTATCGGCGTGCTCACCATTGACAGCAGTGAGCCTGGCTTATACACTACGGAGATGGCCGAGTTGGCGTTGACTTTTGGTCAGCAGGCAGCCGCAGCCATCGAAAACGCCCGGTTCTTTGAGGAAGCACAGCGGCGCGCTGTCCAACTGGAGGCCGCCGCCGAAGTCGCCCGCGACGCCACCGCCATCCTGGACGTAGACCAACTGCTCGATGAGACAGTGCATCTCATCTCCGATACGTTCGGCTTCTATCACGCTGGTGTCTTCCTGCTTGACGAGCGGGGCGAGTATGCCGTCCTGCGCGCTGCCTCCTCGGAAGGGGGCAAGCGGATGCTGGCCCGGGGCCACAAACTGGAAGTGGGCAAAGTGGGGCTGGTGGGCTATGTTACCGGCACCGGTGAACCGCGCATCGCGTTGGACGTGGGCAAGGACGCGGTGCACTTCGTCAATCCTGACCTGCCCGAGACGCGCTCGGAAATGACGCTGCCGCTACGGGTGCGCGGCCAGGTCATCGGCGCGCTCGACGTACAGAGCACAGAGGAGGCCGCCTTTACAGAAGAAGACGTTGCTGTGTTGCAGACCATGGCCGACCAACTGGCCAACGCCATCGAAAACGCTCGCCTGTTCGAGGAAGTCCAGCACACCGCCGAGCACCTGAAAGAGGTGGACCAGCTCAAGAGCCAGTTCCTGGCCAACATGTCCCACGAGTTGCGGACGCCGCTTAACTCCATCATTGGCTTCTCCCGCGTCATCCTCAAGGGGATTGACGGCCCCATCACCAAGCAGCAGCAACAGGACCTGGAGGCCATCTACAACAGCGGTCAGCACCTCCTGGGCTTGATCAACGACATCCTCGACATTTCCAAGATCGAAGCCGGCAAGATGGAACTGAGCTTCCAACCCATTGATTTTGGGGAGATCATTCGTGGCGTGATGTCCACCGCCATCGCCTTGGTGAAAAACAAACCCATTGAACTACAACAGTCGGTGCCTGCTGACCTGCCCGCTGTCATCGCCGACGAGCGCCGCATCCGCCAGGTCCTCTTGAACCTGGTCTCCAACGCTGCCAAGTTCACCGATGAGGGCTTTATTCGCGTCGAAGCGACCTGCGATGAGGAGTTTATCACTGTCTCCGTCGCCGACAGTGGCATCGGTATCCCCTCGGATAAACTACCGCACATCTTCGAGGCCTTCACGCAGGTGGATACCTCCCCGGCCAGGAAGTACGGTGGCACCGGTTTAGGGCTGGCCATCAGCAAATCCTTCATTGAGCTCCACGGCGGAGAAATCTGGGTGAAGAGTGAGAGCGGTAAAGGGTCCACTTTCACCTTTAGACTCCCCATCCAGGGCCCGCCGTCCTGGCGCGAACCGGAGTTGGTGGAGGGCGAAGAGGCTCTATCACTCACTACCGCCGATGAGGATGGGGCCCGGGAAGGCACGGATAAAAGAAAGATCGTCCTCTGTGTAGACGACGACGAAGGAGTCATCACCCTTTTCCACCGCTACCTGGATAAGCAGGGGTATCGCGTCGTCGGTTTGACCGACCCGATGCGAGTGCTGGAAGAGGTCAAGCGCCTCCAGCCGTATGCCATCACCCTCGACGTGATGATGCCAGGGAAAGATGGCTGGCAGGTCATCCAGGAACTGAAGGCCGACCCGCAGACCCGTGACATACCGGTCATCATGTGCACCATCGTCAGCGAAGAGGGCCGGGGGATAACGTTGGGAGCGGCGGACTATTTGGTGAAACCCATCCTGGAGCAGGATCTGGTCACCGCCCTGGAGCGATTGAACCGGGAGGAGGGAGCTCACCGGGTCTTGATCGTGGACGATCAGCCGAAAGACCGGAATCTCCTGCGGCGGATTATCGAGAGTCAGGGGTATGAGGTGTCGGAGGCCGGCAGTGGACAGGAAGCCATCATGCTGGTACGTCAGCAGCGCCCCAGTATCATCATCCTGGACCTCCTCATGCCGGAAGTGGATGGTTTTGCCGTGCTGGAAGCGGTCAAGACGGACCAGGTGACTCGCTCAATTCCTATTATCGTGGTCACGGCTAAAGAGTTGACTGACGAGGACCGGCAACTGCTCAACAATCGCATTGAGGTGCTTATCCAGAAGGGCGCGTTGCAGCAGGAAGAGCTGTTGGAGGATGTGGCTGCCGCCCTGCGGAAGATGGCGCGACCAATCCGTAGCGAACAGCGCGAGGTGGAGGCATCGTGATGGGCCATACTCCCAGGTTGAAGTGTGCTCGCTGTGGGGCTGAAGAGCCGTTTGAAAAAGTGTTAGAACGATGCCCGCGCTGCAATGGAGACTGGTTGGACGTGGTCTATGATTATGAAAGGGTCGCCCAGACCTGGCCGCAGGTCCTGCGTGAACGCCCCTTCACCATGTGGCGATACCGGGAGCTTCTGCCCTTGCAGGATGACGCCCATCGGATCACGATGGGGGAAGGGGGCACCCCTCTCCTGCACGCCGTCAACCTGGGAATGATGCTGGGCGCTCCACACATCTATATCAAAGACGAGCGACAAGGTCCCACTGGCTCCTTCAAGGACCGGCAGGCTTCCCTGTCCATCTCCATGATGAAAGAGCTGGGGGTCACCGAGGCGGTGGTCGCCTCTACGGGCAACGTCGCTATCTCCTACTCCGCCTACTCAGCCCTGGCCGGCATCAAACTGTGGGCTTTCCTCACCAGCCTGGTGCCGGCGGAGAAGATGCGCGAAGTCGCTATCTATGGCTCCGAGGTCATTAAGGTCACCGGCACCTATGACCAGACCAAGCAGGTGGCGGCGGAGTTCGCCCGGCGACAGGGGCTTTACCTGGACCGGGGCATCCGTTCCATTGCTGCCCGGGAAAGTATGAAAACCGTCGCCTATGAAATCGCCGAGCAATTGCCGCTTTTCCTGGGACCGGGGCTTACTCCCTGGCGCGCGCCGGATTGGTACATCCAGTCGGTCAGTGGAGGGATGGGGCCGGTGGGGGTCTGGAAGGGCTACCAGGAACTGGTGCGGATGGGTCTGGTGGAGCGGATGCCTCGTCTGGCCTGTATTCAGGCTGAAGGGTGTGCGCCGATGGTTTGGTCCTTCGAGAAAGGATTGGAAGAGGTAGAGCCGGTGCTTCAACCGCGCACTCGCGTTATAACCCTGGCCACCGGTAATCCCGGACCAGCTTACACTTTCCTGGCGCGGGTGATCCGGGAGCAGGGTGGAGCCTTTGAAGCCATCAGTGACCAGGAAACCTTCCGCGCCATGCACGTGATGGCCAAGCTGAACGGTCTCTCCATGGAACCGGCGGCTGCGCTGGCCTTCGCCGGCCTCTTCAAATTGCTGAGCAAGGGGATCATCCAGAGGGATGAGATAGTGGTGGTGAACTGCTCCGGCCATACTTTCCCGGTGGAGAAACATTTGCTGGGAGAGGACTGGGCCAAGACGGTGGAATTACCTCTGGAAGCCCCGGCTGTAGAAGATGGGCTCCTGAGTTCGCTGGAGCAATTAGACCGCAGCGTCCAACGCATCGCCATTCTGGAGGACAATCCCGACGCTATCCGTCTCCTGCGGCGTATTCTCCAGGCCCGGGGGGACTACCAGATCTTCGAGGCTTACGATGGAGAATCCGGCCTGGAAATGATCCGTCGTCAGCGGCCCGATGTCATTCTGCTGGATCTGATGATGCCCAAAGTGGATGGTTTTGCGGTGCTGGACGCCCTGCGGGCTGATGAAGACCTGGGGAGAATTCCTGTCATCATCGTCACAGCTAAGGAGTTAACGACGAGCGAACGGGCTCGTCTGAGTGGTCAGATTCAGATGCTCTTACAAAAAGGGACTTTCACCGACGAGGAGTTGCTGCACGAGGTCTTGGAGGCCTTGGGGGAGAAAGAAGGATGAAGCAGAAGGAACGCCTGCGCGTTCTATACGTCGAAGATGATCCATCCAGTGCAACTCTGGTGGAGCGGGTGCTGGGCGCAGAAGGGTACGAAGTCATCGTGGCGACCGATGGGGTGACAGCTCTGGAGATAGCCTCACGTGTCCAGCCAGCCATCATCCTGATGGACATCAACATTGGTGGAATGGATGGCTACGAGGTCACCACCCGCTTGCGGTCCATCGAGGGGATGCGTCGCGTCCCAATCGTAGCCGTCACTGCCGCCACACTTAGGGGGGACCGGGAGCGGGCGCTGATCGCCGGTTGTGACGGCTATATTCCTAAGCCTATTAATGTAGATAGTTTTCCCGATCAAATACGGGCCTTCCTGGGTGGCCTGCGGGAGGAAGTTGAATCCCCGGAAGAGAAGGCCAGGTACCTTGAGGACTACAGCCGCCGGCTGGTGGGCCATCTGGAGGAGAAAATTCGTGAACTCCAGGAGGCCCATGCAGAGCTTTACCGGATTGATCGAATCAAGACGGACTTCATCGTCTTGGCCAGCCATGAGCTGCGTACCCCGCTCACGGTCATTTATGGTTACACCCGGCTCCTCCTTTCCAACCCCGGAATCCCCGGCTCCGTCGAGGAAGAGGGCAGCCCTCGCTTCTTCCTCGGCAAGATAGCGGAAGCCACCAAGCGCTTGAATCAGGTGGTGGGAGATATCCTCGACATCTCCTTTATTGATGCTAACAAATTGGACCTGGCTATGGAGCCAGTCCTTCTCGGTTCGCTGGTGAAGAGCGTGATACGGAACATCACCGAGATGGGAACAGAGCGGAAGCTGACTTTTGAAGAGGAGGGGTTGGAGAACCTGCCCCTGATCACCGGCGATTCACAGCGGCTCCATCAGGCATTGTGGAATGTGATTAGCAATGCCGTGAAATACACTCCCGATGGGGGGACAATCCACATCGCAGGCCAGGTAATGGAGCGGACCATCCATTTGACGGTGCAGGATACCGGCATCGGGATTGACCCGGAGGAACAAGAGCGTATCTTCGATCGCTTTTACGTCCTGGAAGATACCACCCTCCACCGTTCCAGCAAGACGGCTTTTAAGGGCGGTGGACTGGGATTGGGATTGACGGTGGCGCGGGGGATTATCGAGGCTCACGGGGGAAGGATTTGGGTGGAAAGCAAAGGCCGAGATGAGGAGCAACTACCCGGCAGCACCTTTCACATCCTCTTCCCACTCCCCGAGGAAAATGCTGATCACCAACACCCCTCCACCGATCCACTGGAGCAGGGTTAACCGTTCTCCCAGGAGAAAGAAGGCCAGCCCCAAGGCGATCAGCAGCTCCAACAAACTGACCAGCGCTGCCTCTATTCCACCCAGCCGCTGGAGTCCGGCAAACATCAGAATGCGCGAGAGGGCTGTTGTGATCCCCAAAACGACGACAGCTCCCCATCCTGCCAGAGAAATGGTCTCCAGGGCAACCCTCTGCAGCACGCGAGCGATCCCCACTGTCACGGCCATAGCAGTGAGGATGTAGGGAGTGGCCGTACGGGAGGGTACATCGGCCAGAACCCATTGCCCCATGACCAAATGCCATCCATAGGTAGCAGCCGAAGCCATCATCAGCATCGCCCCCAGCCAATCCGGCTTCTCCACCCCGGTTCCCGTGAGTAGATAGACCCCGCCCATGGCCAGCGCCAATCGCGCTAGCGTCAGCAAACGCACAGGCTGCCCGGAGGCGGTGAGAAAAAGAACCACCCATAGCAGGTAGAGGGTGTTGAGAAACGAGGCCAGGGAAGCATCCAGCCGCGAAAGGCCCGAGTAGTACAACAGAGAACCAATGCCATTGACTGCGCCGACGGCGATGCAGCCAGCCAGCTCCCGCCAGGTGACCCGCAGATAAGCTCGCCAGAAGAGGCCATACCCGACCCACAGAAGGATCACCGCTACCAGGGTGCGAGCCGCGGCCAGGGTGAAAGGCGTAACCCCTTGACCGTAGGCCAGTTTGCCCAGGATCGGGGCCCAACCCAGGAAGAAGCTGGCCAAGGCGGTGTTGCGAACCCCTCTCACTCGCTCGGGATTTGACCAGGACTGTTGTTTCTGTGCTCTGCCTGGCAAGCTGCCCTCCCCGTGTTGATTGTCGGACGAGCTTAAGCTTGTCCTACATGAGGTTGCTTCATATGCATCAACTTAAGCGACTCAAGTCGCACCTCAGAGGCCTGCGGCCGGGCGTTCACCTGCGTGAACGCCTCCGTCCGCATAGGCGGACGGCCAGCCGAAGGCTCTTCAGGCGCGATTTC
>JANLFX010000053.1 GCA_024653325.1 Anaerolineae bacterium | reverse complement strand
CCGAATTTAACATTGTCGAGATAGTTACGTCATACCTCATAAATCAGACAGAAAGCAAAGGATAACCGTGAAGAAAGAAGGCTTGAGGAGATTCTTAGACACTGTCACGATTGTACTCACCGTGGCGATAATAGTCGCGTTGACCAGCGCTCTGATGCGCCGTGTTGGACTTCTGCCAGGTGGAGAAGAGAATTACCGCATCGCTTTTATCTCCGAATGGGAGGGCGACCCCGAGGTCTACCTGATGGACCGGCACGGGGATCACCTGCAACGGCTGACCAACGATCCCGGCCAGGATTCCTATCCGACCTGGTCACCCGACGGACGGCAACTGGCTTACATTCATCTGGGGGATAACAACGGCGACGGGAAAATCACCCTGGAGGATGGAACAATGTTGCGGGTCATGGACCTGGAGAATGGTCAGAACAAGACCTTGGCTCGCTTCTCCGGCCTGGCTTTTGCCCTGCAGTGGGCTCCGCGGGGCGACCGTTTATTGCTGGGTGTCGTAGAGGACACCGACGGCAATGGCCAATTGGAACCAGGTGCCGACCACGGCGTGGTACGCGCCATTAGTGTGACGAGTGGTCAGGCGGTGATCCTGACCGCTGAGGCGGTGCCTTTTTACCAGATCAGTTGGTCACCGGACGCAGAGCGGGTAGCTTTCGCCCAGGGGCCGCAGCCTTTTAGTTTGTGTACAGTCAGCAGCCGTGGGGGACAGCCCAGTTGTTTGATCCAGGGGGCGGGGCAAGCGCTGGCCTGGACGCCCGACGGTCAACGCCTCACCTATGCACGCACCAGCACCATGGGCACCGAACTGATGACCATCCCGGTGCAGTCCGATGCCGAGGCCACACCCGAACCGACTTCTTTAACCGCAAAGCCTTTGCCCGCCTATATTATTGCCCACCTGGCTTGGTCGCCCCAGGGTGATAAAGTGGCATACGTGGCTGGTGGTTCTCAAGGGCCCAAAGACATTTTCATTCTGGACGTGACCCGGAAGGCGGTGACAGAGCTGAGTGCACAGATCAACGGTGACGTAGGCGGGATGTCGCCTACCTGGTCGCCGGACGGCAAATACCTGGCCTTCTCTGCCCAGGAGGGCGACGCAAACAGCGTGTCTGACATATATGTGGCCACGATGGGCGGAGGTGTGAACCGCCTGCGCGTCGGCACAGGCAATAGCTACCTGCCAGCCTGGCGGCCATAACCAGTTTCATCGGGGGCTATTTCTACTCTGCGGGTCGCAACCCACCGTGTTCCTGCACCCCCCATAAACTCGACATTATTGGATTGGCCATGCGCTGCCTACCTCACCCATCATCCCCACCCCAATCCTCAATGCCGTCGGCTACCATGAAATATGCCCAGGCACGTTTGACATTGCCAGTTTCAAAAGAACGTGCTATAATTGACAATGTATTTCCGTCTTCGACCTCTGGTAAGCGGAGGGATGACAATGGTTGTCTTGGCAGCGGATAAGAAAAAAGCGCAGGAGTATAGTGAGCGCGGCCTACGCCAGTATGAGCGCTGGGAGATTGATGACGCGGTCAAAAGTTTTGAACTGGCCGCTCAAAAAGACCCGACCAATCCGGATCATTATCTGAATCTGGCCCGCTCATTGGCCCGCTTCGGTGATTATGATCGCGCTTTACGCGCCCTGGCCGATTTCATGCGTTATGAGGGGGATACCGAGCTTACGGCCCGTTTCGAGCGCCTGTTCGCCAATGCTATGGATGATGTCGAGACTCTGATCACCGAGAAAATGACCGCTGCCGGTATTCCCTTAGAAGAAGTCGGGGCGGCTATCCAGATGTGGCTGGAATACCGGATTGCCATAGGTCGTCGTCCATTATCATTGCGTAAGCCTGAGGCCTGGGCCGCCGCCCTGGATTATACTGTAAGAAAAGTGAACTTCCGGGAAATCACTCAACGAGAAATAGAAGAGCTGTACGGGATCAGCAACAATGCCCTGAGAAGCCATTTCAACGAGTTGGTGGAAACGCTGGACATCATGCCCTGTGATTATCGCTACTTCCGTGGGAATAACAATCCGCTGGATAAGCTGGTAGAAGCAGCGGCCATGCTGGAACGATTGGAAGAGCGGTTCCGCCAGGATTGAGAGATGCCGGTAGACGCGATCATGTAGCGAGATTAAACGGGAGAGAGGAACAGATTTGTATGCGAACCTCTGCTCCCCTTTTTTATGCCGAGGAGGTGATGCTGTTCCATGGACGCGGAAAGAATTACTGAACAGGTCCAACCCGTTCGAGCAGACAGACTACGAGCCTTTTGTCAGCGGGTATTTGAGACGCTAAATGTGCCAGCCGAAGATGCGGCTATCACTGCCGACGTGTTAGTAGCCGCCAATCTGCGCGGAGTGGATTCCCACGGCGTGGCCCGGCTGCGACGCTATGTCAACGGTTTGCGCGATGGAATGATGGTCGCCAAACCCAAAGTGCAGGTCGTTTGCGAGACGCCGACCACGGCCACCATTGATGCCGGGGCCGGCCTGGGCCAACCGGTGTCCTATCGAGCAATGCAACGGGCCATCCAAAAAGCGCGGGACCTGGGGTCTGGCTTCGTGACGGTGCGCAATTCTAACCACTATGGCATTGCTGGCTATTATGCGATGATGGCCCTGGAGCACGATTGCATCGGCATCTCGATGACCAATGCCGATGTACTGGTAGTGCCGACTTTCGGACGCAACGCGGTGTTGGGCACCAATCCCATCGCCGTGGCTGCCCCCGCCAGCCAGGAGCGGCCTTTTGTCCTGGATATGGCCACCAGTACTGTGCCCCGGGGAAAATTGGAGGTTTACCAGCGATTGGGAAAGCCCATGCCCCTGGGTTGGGCCACCGACGAGACCGGTACACCGACCACTGACGCCGGTCTGGTGCTGGAGAATTTCAAGAAGCGTGCCGGCGGGGGGCTTCTGCCGCTGGGTGGGGCCGGGGAGTTAATGGGTGGTCACAAGGGTTACGGTCTGGCGTTGTTGGTGGACGTGCTCTGTGCCGTTCTCTCCGGCGCAGCCTATGCTGACCTGGTCTATCCTAAAACACCCGATGGGAAACCCCTTCCCTCCAACATCGGCCACTTTTTCGGCGTGTGGCGGGTGGATGCTTTCCGGCCTGTAGAGGAGTTCAAGGCAGCTATGGATGACTTGCAACGTCGCCTCAAAAACTCCCCTAAAGCTGAGGGCCAGCCCCGCATTTACATCCACGGTGAGAAAGAGTATGAGGAGGCGGAACGGCGCTCCCGTGAGGGTATCGTTCTCGAACCAAAAGTGGTGGCCGACCTGCGGGCAATCGCTGTGGAGTTGGGGGTGGAGTACGATCTGGAGTAGTTACAGGTTACAGGTTTCAAGGTTGCAGGTTACAGGTTTCAAGGTTGCAGGTTACAGGTTTCAAGGTTGCAGGTTGCAGGTTTCAAGGTTGCAGGTTGCAGGTTTCAAGGTTACAGGTTGGTCAAAAACCTGGAACCTGAAACCTGAAACCCCGCAACCCGAAACCCTGAAACTGGAAGGAGTGCTATGCCCACTATCGAGCGTTTCGAGGACCTCCGCGTGTGGCAAGAAGCACGCGAGATTGTGAACCGTGTGTACCGTCTGACCGTGAGGTTTCCATCGAGCGAGCGGTATGGCCTTGCCAGCCAGATGCAGCGCGCTGCGGTTTCCACGATGTCCAATATCGCCGAGGGCTTTGAGCGCGGCACGACCAAGGAGTTCATCACCTTCCTTTACATAGCCAAAGGCTCCAATGGCGAGGTCCGCTCGCAAGCCTATGTGGCCCTCGACCTGGGCTATATTCCTCAGGCCGAGTGCGACGATTTGGTGCACTGTTGCGAAAGACTCTCCCGCCGAATTTACAACTTCATCGAATACCTGAAGCGGACTCCCATCAAAGGGCCGAGAGTGCGTGAGCCTGGCCCCGTCTGGTACCTTGACGAACCCGAAACCTGAAACCATGAAACCTGAAACCCATGAAACCTGAAGCCAAGAAACCTGAAACCAAGCACTACCGCATCCCTTACAGCCGAACTTACCTGGAATTCACCCTCCCACCCGGCATGCGCGGCACCGTGGTTGTATCCCAGCCGGTAGCGCCGTTGGCTGACGTGTCCAGAGCCGTTGCCGAGGCCGTGGCCCATCCTATTGCCTCTCCTCCTTTGCGGGAAATGGCGCGCCAGGGTGATCGGGTGTGCATCGTTTTCACCGACATCACCCGGGCCAGCCCCGACCACCTGCTGGTACCGGCCCTGCTCCGGGAACTGGAAGCGGCAGGAGTTCGTGATGAGGACATCACTCTTCTTTGCGGCATCGGCATGCACCGGCCTTCAACGCACGATGAGAAAATCGTCAAGTTAGGCCGGGAGGTAGTAGACCGCTACCGGGTGATTGACAATGAGCCCCAGAATCCTGAGGCACTGGTAGACCTGGGTGTCACTCCCGGGGGAGTGCCCGTCTCAGCTCACCGTGCGGCGGTGGAAGCTGATCTCTTGATTGCTACTGGACTGGTGGAACCGCACCAGTACGCTGGCTATTCAGGCGGACGAAAAACGCTGGCCGTGGGTGCGGCGGGAGAAGCGCTCATCGCTCACACTCACGGCCCTGCCTTCGTGGATCACCCCGGTACTCGCCTGGGCCGCATCGAGGGGAACCCTTTCCATGAGGCTATCACTGAGGCCGCCCGCCGCGCGGGCTTGCGCTTCATCATCAATGTGGTGCTGGACGACGAGAAACGCGTTCTCAAAGTGGCCGCCGGAGAGCCGGAAGCCACCTTCCGGGAACTGGTCGCCTTTGCTCGCTCTGTTTATGAGGTACCCATTCCCCAACAATACGATGTTGCCATCGGCGGAGTGGGTTTTCCCAAAGATGCCAATCTGTATCAGGCCAGCCGCGCAGCATCGTACCTGTTTTTTGCGCCCATACCGGTAGTCAAACCAGATGGGTTTCTCATTATCCCGGCCCGCTGCGAGGAAGGCGCAGGAGAGGGAGTAGGAGAACAGCGTTTTTTTGCCGCCATGCGGGATGCCCCCGACGTGCAATTCATCCTGGACGATGCCCGCCGACACGGTTACCCGCCAGGCCAGCAGCGGGCTTTCGTGATGGCCAAAGTATTGGAGCAGGCACGAGTGGTCATCGTAGGTAGCGAGTGCCCGGATGTGGTGACAGCCTGCAAGATGATTCCCGCGGCGACGGTGGAAGAGGCATTGGCACTGGCGGCCCGTGAACTGGGGTCGGACCTGGACGTGCTCATCGTGCCCCATGCATTATTGACGTTACCGGTAATTGTCGGTGGCTACCAGCACCCAGCAACGAGCAACAAAACATGAAACTGTCTGACATTCGCGTTCCCACTGAAAATGAGTACATTTACTGCATCCGCTGCGGGCTCTGCCTGGCAGTTTGCCCCACGTACCGGGAGCATTTGACCGAGACGGCCTCCCCACGCGGCAGGGTGGTCTTGATCCGCAAAGCTCTGGAAGGAGAGCTTGAACTGAGCCCCAACCTGTTTGAGCAGATGTATTCCTGCTTCGCCTGTCTGGCTTGTAACGAGATATGTCCAGTGGGCAATTGCCCGGCGGACCTGGCCATGGAGATGCGGTACGTGCAGGAGCAATTACGCCCTGCCGCCTGGAAACGTCCTCTGTTTGGGGGGTTGATCCCTTATCCCACGCGGATGGAACTGGTTACTTTGCCCCTGCGCCTGTACCAGACGCTGGGCTTGAGACGACTGGTTTACGCGCTGGGCCTGCGGCGCCTGATGCCGCCCCATCTGCGCGATATGGAAGCTATGCTTCCCCACCTCCCCCAACGCCCCCTGCGGCGCGTTCTGCCAGAGGTTACCACCGCCGGGGGCGAAAGCCGTTATCGGGTAGGATTCTTCCTGGGCTGTGTCCAAAGCCTGATGTTCGCGGCAGAAAGCGCAGCCACCGTGCGCGTGCTGGCTCGCAATCGCTGTACTGTCATCACGCCCAAGGAAGTCAAATGCTGCGGCATGCCCGCTCTGGGCTACGGCTACAAAGAGACTGTGCAAGACTTGGCGCGCCACAACATTGCCATTTTCGAGCAGACCGGGGTGGATGTGATCGTCACCGATTGCGCTACCTGTGGCTCAACTCTCAAGGAATACGACAAGCTCCTGGCCGACGACCCCGTGTGGGCAAAACGGGCCGAGGCTTTCAGCCGGAAAGTGCGGGACGTGAGCGAGTTCCTGATGGACATCCCATTGGAAAAACCTCAGAGCCGGCTGAAGATAAGGGCCACTTATCATGATCCGTGTCACCTGCGGCGGGCGCAGGGGGTGTGGGAACAACCCCGGGCGCTGATGCAGATGATCGAAGGCCTGGAGTTTATCGAATTGGAAGAAGCCAACTGGTGTTGCGGTTCAGCCGGCACCCAGTTGATCACCCATCCGCAAACGTCCCTCAAGGTGCTGGCCCGCAAAATGGATCATGTGGAGGCCACCGGCGCGCAGTTCGTTGCTTCCGGATGCCCCGGTTGTCAGATGCAGTTAAACGTGGGGGTACGGCGGCGCGGGTTGCGCATGGAAGTCGTCCACCCGGTGGTGCTGCTGGATCGAGCTTATGTGATGAGTAACGAGGAATGAGCAAGAAGTAGGGGGTAAGAGAATTCTATGCTCAGCCAAGCAATAATTAAACAACTACGCGACATTGTGGGCCGGGATGGCGTCCTGGATTCGCCTGAGGACCTGGTGGCCTATTCCATTGACGGCACCTTCGCCGAACACCGGCCCGATGTGGTAGTCTTGCCCACAACGACGGACCAGGTCAGCCGGGTGGTGGCTCTGGCTGGTCACGAGCGTATCCCGGTCGTGCCGCGGGGCATGGCCTCCGGTCTGGCCGCAGCCTCGGTCCCTTTCAGTGGCGGGATCGCCCTTTCACTAACGCGGATGAACCGCATTCTGGAGATAGACCAGGAAAACCGTACTGTTCTGGTCGAAGCCGGGGTGATCACCGCTGAACTGCAGGCGGAGGTTGAAAAGCGAGGGCTCTTTTACCCTCCCGATCCCTCCAGCAACCGCCACTCCACCATCGGCGGGAACATCGCCTGCAACGCCGGCGGCCCTCGTTGTCTCAAATATGGAGTTACCGGCGATTATGTGATGGGCCTCACTGTCGTCCTGCCCGATGGGCAGGTTCTGCATACCGGCGGCAAAGCGATTAAAAATGTTGTCGGTTATGACCTGACTTCCCTGTTCGTCGGCTCGGAAGGGACGTTGGGCGTGATCACCGAGGCGCTGCTAAAACTGGTCGCCAGGCCCCGCTTTGTGCGCACTGCCCGCGCCGAGTTCACCTCTCTGGATGACGCCTCCCGCACCGTCAATGCCGTCCTCTCCGCCGGCATCGTCCCGGCGACCTTGGAGCTGATGGACGAGACGGCCATTGCCTGCATCGAGGAGGCCATGCATCTGGGATTGCCGCTGGATGTGGAGGCGATATTGATCATCGAATCCGACGGTTCCGACGAGGAGGCGGTGATACGCGAGATCGAAGCCATAGCCCGCATCTGCTGGGAACATGGCGCCCGCCAGGTCAACGTGGCGCGGGATGAGCAGGAACGAGACAGATTGTGGAAAGCTCGCCGGTCCGTTTCCCCTTCCCTGGCCCGCAAAGCTCCCAACAAATTGGGCGAGGACATCACTGTCCCCCGCTCCGCTATCCCAGAGGCGATCCGCCGCATCAAGGCCATCAGTGCCAAATACGAGCAACCCATCGTCATTTTTGGTCACGCTGGCGATGGCAATCTCCATCCCAACATTCTTTTTGACAAGCGCGATCCTGAGCAGTGGGCCAAGATCGAACCAATGGTGGGGGAGGTTTTTGGCGTAGCCCTGAATTTGGGAGGTACCCTTTCCGGTGAACACGGTGTGGGCGTACTCAAAAGACCTTACATGGAGCAGGCATTAGGACCACTCTCGGTGGAAGTACAGCAGCGCATCAAGCAGGTCCTGGACCCGCTGAACATCATGAACCCGGGGAAGGTATTGCCGTAGGGCAACCCCTGCGGAGTTGTCCTACTAGGAGGTATCCATGTCATCTAACGACCGACTGACCCGCTGGGTCCAGGAAGTGGCCCGGCACTGTCAACCCGACCGCATCCACTGGTGCGATGGTTCAAAGAAAGAGTACGACCGGCTGATGGTGGAGATGGTCGCCCGGGGGAGCGCCATTCCCCTCAGGAAACGGCCCAACAGTTTCCTCTTCCGCTCCCATCCCAGCGACGTGGCCCGGGTGGAGGACCGCACTTTCATCAGCACCCCGTCCAGAGACGACGCCGGCCCCACCAACAACTGGGTCGCCCCAGACGAACTGAAGGCCACTATGTGGGCCCTCTACGAGGGCTGCATGCGCGGCCGGACGATGTACGTCATCCCCTTCTCCATGGGCCCGCTGGAATCGCCCATGGCCAAAATCGGCGTGGAGATTACCGACAGTCCCTACGTCGTCTGCAACATGGAAATTATGACCCGCGTGGGCACGCGGGTACTGCAGGCCATTGAAGAAGGGGCGGACTTTATCCCCTGCCTCCACTCCGTGGGCGCGCCGCTGGCCCCAGGCCAGGATGACGTCCCCTGGCCCTGCGCGCCGATGGAGCAGAAGTACATCAGCCACTTCCCCCAGGAGAACCTCATCTGGTCCTACGGCTCCGGCTATGGCGGCAACGCCCTTCTGGGTAAGAAGTGCCTGGCCCTGCGCATCGCCTCGGCGATGGCCCGACGGGAGGGCTGGATGGCGGAGCACATGCTCATCCTGCGCCTGGTGAGTCCTGAGGGCCGACAATACCACATCGCCGCTGCCTTTCCCTCCGCCTGCGGCAAGACCAACCTGGCCATGATTCAACCCACCATCCCCGGCTGGCGGGCAGAGACGTTGGGCGACGACATAGCCTGGATGAAGATCGGTCCCGACGGCCGCCTCTACGCCATCAACCCTGAGAGCGGTTTCTTCGGCGTCGCGCCAGGCACTTCCTACAAGAGCAACCCGGCGGCAATGGATACCCTCTGCGGCAACGTCATCTTCACCAACTGCGCCCTGACCGACGATGGTGACATCTGGTGGGAGCAGATGACCGATGAGCCGCCCGCCCACCTGATAGACTGGCGGGGGGAGGATTGGACCCCCGAGCGGGACAAACCAGCGGCCCATCCCAACGCCCGCTTCACTGCCCCCACCAGCCAGTGCCCGCTCATCTCATCAGACTGGGAGAAGCCGGAGGGGGTGCCAATTGACATTTTTATCTTCGGCGGCCGCCGGGCCACCGTCGTCCCACTGGTTCATGAGGCTTATGACTGGGATCATGGCGTTTTTCTCGGAGCCACCGCCGCTTCGGAGACGACTGCTGCCAACATCGGCGCAGTGGGCAACTTGCGCCGTGACCCCTTTGCCATGAAGCCCTTCTGTGGCTACAACATGGGTGATTATTTCCAGCACTGGTTCGACATGGGCGACCGGCTGGGCGACAAAGCTCCGAGGATATTCTATGTCAACTGGTTCCGCAAAAGTCCAGAGGGCAGGTGGCTGTGGCCGGGGTATGGCGAGAACAGCCGGGTGCTGAAGTGGATGTGCGAGCGCGTTGATGGCAAGGTTGAAGCCTTGGACACCCCAATCGGCCGAATGCCGAGGATGGATGATCTGAATCTTACCGGTCTCGACATCCCCCCTGAAGACCTGCGGGAGCTGATGAGAGTGGACGTCGAGGCCTGGCGAGCCGAGGCCAATGATATCGAAAAGCACTTCGCTCAGTTCGGCGACCGTCTTCCCAAAAGGCTAGAAAGGCAGCTCCGGCAGTTTCAGATACGCCTCGGATAAGACATCTGTTTTTGAATCGAATATTTCAGTCCTCAGCATGGGAGGTAAAATGCTTACCAAAGAAGAACTACTGGCTAAGGCTAAAAAGCCGGCAGAAGACGCGATGCGCCTGCACCCTTATTACCGGGGGAAGGTACAAACCGCTCTCAAGTGCGCGGTCCGCGGGCTGGATGATTTCGCCATCTGGTACACGCCCGGAGTAGCAGCACCATGTCGCGCTATTCAAGAAAACGAGGAGCTGGCTTATGAATACACCAACAAAGGTAATACTGTCGCCGTTGTCTCCGATGGCACGCGGGTATTAGGGCTGGGCGACATCGGGGCCACCGCCGGTCTGCCGGTGATGGAAGGCAAAGCACTGCTGTTCAAGTACCTGGGTGGCGTAGACGCGGTTCCGCTCTGTTTGGACACCAAAGACCCCTATCGTCTTATCCTCGCCGTCAAATGGTTGCAGCCCTCTTTCGGCGGAGTCAATCTGGAGGACATCGAGCAACCCAAGTGCTTCCGCGTGCTGGACATGCTGCGCAGTGACCCGGAGATCAAAATCCCAATCTGGCATGACGACCAACAGGGGACAGCCACGGTCATTCTGGCCGGGGTCATCAACGCCCTGAAGGTGGTAGGCAAGAAGATGCAAGACATCAAAGTCGCTCTGATTGGCACTGGTGCGGCCAACGTGGCCACCTTGCGTCTGTTGCTGGCCTGTGGTGTGCAGTTCGGCAACGTTATCGCCTGCGACAGCAAGGGCATCCTGCATCCGGAACGGGAGGATATCGCCCAGCGCAAGATTGAATTCGTGGACAAGTGGCGCATCTGCCAGCACAGCAACGCCGAAGGGCGGCGCGGTGGCCCCGCCGAAGCCATGCGTGGTGCTGACGTGTGCATTGCCCTCAGCAAGCCCGGCCCGGGGACGATTGCCCCAGAATGGGTGAAAGGCATGGCTGAAGACGCGATCATTTTCCCTTGCGCCAACCCGATACCCGAGATCTGGCCATGGGAGGCGAAAGAGGCCGGGGCACGGGTGGTGGGCACGGGCCGCAGTGACTTCCCCAATCAGGTCAACAACTCCTTAGGCTTTCCGGGCATCTTCCGGGGGGTACTGGACGTGCGAGCCACGACCATTACCGATGAAATGGCCATCGCCGCTGCCGAGGAGCTGGCCCGTTGCGCGGAAGAACGCGGCCTGGATGCGGAACACATTCTGCCGACGATGGAGGATTGGGAAGTCTTTCCCCGCGAGGCGGCCGCCGTGGGCCTGAAAGCCCAGGAGCAAGGCGTGGCCCGTTTGCGCCTTTCCCACGATGAATTGTTAAGCAAAGCCAGACAGATCATCCAACAGGCCCAGGATATGACCCACTTTTTGATGGAGAAAGGGCTCATTCCGCCCGTGCCTGCGGAGAAGTAAAAGCTGAACGAGGAGGGAATACAATGTATGACCTGATTATCATCGGCGGCGGACCGGCAGGCATCACTGCCGCGGCAACGGCTATCAATCAACGATTGGAAACGCTGATCATCGCCGAACGATGGGGTGGTCAGACCACTTATGCCATGCAACTGGAGGAAGTGGAAGGGCGGGAGACTATTACCGGTGAGGCATTGCTGGACGCCTTTCGCCGCCAGCTCGATTACCTGGATTTCGTGCGCTGCTTCGACACCGTGACCAGGGTAAGACCTGAGGAACAGCATTTTGTGGTGGACACTGCCCAGGGCAACCGTTTTGAGGGACAGGCGTTGATTATCGCTACAGGGGCCAAGCCGCAGCGCCTCAACGTCCCCGGCGAGGCCCGGCTGGTTGGTCGCGGGCTGAGTTACGCGGCAGATGCTCACGCCAGCCTGTTTCTGGGCAAAGACGTGGCCGTGGTGGGAAACGGGCGGCGAGCCCAGTGGGCCGCTGCTAGCCTGGCGCGCAGAGCCCATCAGGTCTATCTGCTGGCTCCGGAACCGCTGGTGACCACTCCCCTGGCCCGCAAACTACGCCAAATGCCACACGTGGAGGTCACCGAAGGCGTGACGGTGAGAGAAGTATTGGGCGAAAAGTATGTGGAGGGCATTGCGGTGACCATGCCCGACGGCCAAGAGCGGGAGATACCGGTCAAGGGGGTATTTGTCAAATTAGCGCGCACTCCCAATTCCGAATTGGTGCGGGATTGGGTGGATTGCGACAGCGCCGGGCACATCATCGTAGATGCCTACTGCGCTACCAGTTGGCCGGGGGTGTTTGCCGCTGGCGATGTGACTCTCGTCTCCGAGCAAGTCCTGTTGCATATCGGCGATGGGGCCAAAGCGGCTATCTCGGCTTACCATTATTTACTGATGCGCTAAGGCTGTTTTTACCGTTGAATCTTCTCCGGCAGGATATAGGGGTATTCCCTGCCCAGAAGGCGATGCAGGGAGCGATCAATTTTTCTGAAAGCCAGATAGGTTCTCCAAATCCAGGCGTCTTCCCGATAGTAAGCCCTGACCTCTTCCATTGTGATGGGTTTGAAGCCGCTGGCCTGCATCCCGGCCGCACAAAACTCGTTCACCGTGTCCACCACCCCAGGGATTAAATCAGGGCGCTGCTCCTTGTAGAAATTGGCGACAAGGTCCACCATCACCTGCCGGAAGTCATAATAGCGGGTCATCACGTCTTGCAGAAAAAGCAGGCGGATGATCCAGACCAGGAAGGATGGCGCACTGCGCAGGAACAGTTCGGGGTCCAACTGTTCCTCGCCGTTCTTCCGCAGCAAGGGCGTGCTGGTGTCGAAATACATCAGCCTTATCTCTTCACTCAACCTGGGCGCTGCGGGATCAAAGCCGACGATCACCCAGTTGGAGATCTGTCCGTCGAAGCCGATTTCCAACTCGCCCTTGTGTTGCTGGTTGAAGTCGAATACTTTACCGGTCTCCCTCAGGACGGCCAACACCAGCCGTGTCACCTCGGCAGGCGAGAGACAGTGGATAGCCCTGTGCCCTATCGCCTCCCGAGGCAGCTTCTCCTGGACAATGTAAACCACGAACCGCCCTCTGTCTGCCAGGCGAATCGTATCGCCGGGAACAACCCGCAAGCCGATGCGGTTCTGCAGTACGTTCACGTACTCGTCGTAAAGGGCTTGATAGCTCCTGGCCTCTTCCTCGTTTCTGAACATGGGCAATCTTTTGTACGCCAGGCCCTTCTCGCTTTCCACCCCAATCTCCAGCACCGTGCTGATCTCCCCGTAATCCAGCACGCGAGCCGGGACCTGGCTTCTCTCCGGGAATCTGGGATTGAGCCCTTTCTCGAACTCCCTCAACAACTGAGCATTGATCTTGACCTCTGGCATGGCATTCCCCTTATAATGCTAGCATGTGCACCACCTGCCCCAGGGCCTTATCCACCTTCTCCACAATCTCCTCGGCCAGGGCGTGGTCAATATTCAGGGGTGGCAGGAACTGGGCCACCCGCGGGTTGTTATAGGCGTACACCGAAAGCAAACCGTTGTCGTAGGCAGCTTTGGAGAAAAGGGGGCCACAGTACTCGTTTACCATCTCAATTCCCATCATCAAACCCAGTTGCCTCAGTCCCACCAGAAGTTGGGGATATTTATCTTTCAGGGAGGCGAAGCCCTGCGAAAAAATACCGGCTATTTCTTGCACATGGTTCAAGAAAGCGTGCTCCGAGGATATTTCCAGAACTCTCAGGGCCACTGGACAACCCACCTCGGCGCCGCCAAAGGTGGATATGTGGATGAAGGGATCTTCGTGGAATACCGCCTCGCATTTTTCTCTGAAACAGGTGGCGGTCAGCGGATAGATCCCACCGGAAAGCCCCTTGCCGATCACCATGATGTCGGGCACGACGTTGAAGTGTTCGATACCCCATAGCCGGCCCGTCCGGCCCAGGCCGGTCTGGATTTCGTCAACAATCAGGAGAGCCCCTTTTCTATCGCATAGCTGCCTTACCTGGGGAAAGAAGTCCTGGCTGGGAATGGGCATGCCGTAGGTGGCGGGGATGGTTTCGAGGATAACCGCCGCCGTCTCATCGTCCATAGCTTTCTCCAGGGCTTCAACATCGTCGAATGGCACCTGGATGAAGCCTGGAGCTAAAGGCCCAAAGGGAGCACGGTATTTCTCATCGCCTGCCGCCAGGGCCAGCCCAGTATGCCCGTGATAGCCTCCCTTGGCCGAGATCACTTTGTGTTTTCTCGTGTATCCCCGCGCTACTTTGATAGCCAGGTCCACGGCCTCGCCGCCGCTCACGCCGAAAACGGTGTAGGTGATGTCCCCAGGAGTGAGTTGGGCCAGTTTCGCTGCCAGGATAGCCCGCTGTTCGCTGATTAAATGATGGTTGCCGATGTCCAGTTCCTGCAGGCTTTGCACCAGGGTCCCGATTATCTCTGGATTCCTGTGCCCCAGGTTAAACACGCCGCCGTTACAATGACAGTCAATCAGCCTCTTTTCGCCGGCGATGTCCCATAGATAAGGACCTTCTCGCTTGCCCAGCACAAAATCAATGCCGACAGAGTGAAAGAATCTCACCTTGCCCGAGGATACATGTCGGGCGAAAAGGTCTATGACCTCTGCCCGGTCATGGGAGCCCAAATACTTTGCCATCACGATTCTCTCCTCTCTCAGGCTATCTCCTGAGTCATCTCCAGGTCTTGATAAGCCTTGATCCCTCTGGCGTTCAGGCGGGCGATGAATGTCTGAGGATCAAGGCATGCCTCTGGGGCGTACACGCCTCCCTGCTCGGTCAAAAGCTCACCCCGGGCCAGCATCTGCGTGCCGATGGAAAGGGAAAGCCCGGTAGCTTCTCGCATCTGACCGATGCCACAGGCAAGCCGGTGCACTTCTGCGCCGTTCACTTCACCCCATACGTCAATGCGCACGGCCCCTTCTTCCGGTTCCTGGCCGGAGGTCGCTCGCTCGATGAAACTGACGGCCTGGGCGACGGCATCCCGGATGCGTCTACTGCCGAACAATCCCCATCTGGCCGGGTAAATGAAAAATCCGGATCCGGGGCCAAAACCCATAAAGAAATTGACTTCCTCAATGTCTGGAATGAAGCGCGGAATTGTTTCTGGCTCACTATGGCCCATATTCCAGACCTTGATCCGGCCAAAACGGGGGAACTCGACCAGGCGCTCTTCGTGGCAGGCCGGTATCATCACTCGTTGGTGGTTTCGCCAGGCCACTACCCGCCCGGAGATGATGTGCAGCATGTGTCGGACAACCGCCTGGCCGCCGCCCGCGTTTAAGGGCTGGTAAACATATATATCGGCGCGCTGAATCCTATCCAATTGCTGGGCCCAGTAACGCACACCCGCATTGGATAGACCCGGACTGGTGCCCAATCCCGTGATAATGGTGATGCCTTTCCGCCGGGCTTCCTCGCCGTATTGGTCTATCACCGCTCCGGCCGCTTCCCACTCATCGCAGATGCTGGCGTAATGCACTCCTGCCTCAATGGCTGCGCGCACCAATTTCACCTCAAAAAGGTGAAAAGGTCCCAGAGCCGATGCGGCCACGTCATATCCACGCATGGCTTCCACCAGTTCACGGTGATTGTTGGCGTCTATGTACCGGGCATCAACCGCTGCTCCTTGACCAGCCAATTTAGCGGCAATCTCGCGAGCGGCTGAGATATTGCGGTCGGCTATGGTCACCCGCCGCACGCCCGGGGACGCGGCCAGGTCTTCTACGGCCCGGCTGCCCATGTCGCCCGCTCCTCCCAAAACGATGATTTCCATAGGTCTTCTTCCTCCTTGCTCCCTGCTGGTGGCGAAAAATCGGCTTCCCTCGTTTGAGCGGGTGGTGGCTGGGGGCGGACAGTAAAACTCACTCCGGTATATTGGCGAGCAGTGGGACACCGATGGGAGCTTGTTCTACCTGCGTGCCCGTTATTATGACCTAACGATGGGCCGCTTCCTGACGCGGTGCCAGGTGCAATGAACAGGTACGACGCACTTGGCAAGTGCGTCGTACCTTACAATCAGAGAACCATTTTCTCTGCCGAGACGACCACCACTCCGTGGGCAAAGCGTTCGTAAGAGAACGGGTTGTCTTCGGGGCGTAACTCGCCGGTGATCGTGGCCACCACGTAGCGGCTGCCCTCAGGAGAACCCATCACCCCATGGCCGGAATAGCCCACGTTCAAGAACAGGCCAGGCACGTCAGGATATGGGCCGAGGATAGGTTTGTGGTCCGGAGTGATGGTATACTGACCGGCGCTGAGGAACACATCCTCTCGTTTCAGTTCCGCCGCCACCTTTTCCCAAAAAGGTGATAGTTTCATCACCTCTTCCAACACCAGAGGAGGAAACGTCCATTCGGTAGGCACTTTCTCCAGGGGCTCGGCTGGCTGTTCCGGAAGGGCATCGGCCCAGCCCAGGGCCGCCCCGCCGACTTCCGGTCGCCAAAACGCCCCGCTATTCAGGTCAATAGTCATTGGCCCGTTCTGAGGGATTTCCGGGTGCGGGGCCACGATGAACTTCTGGCGGCGCAGGAGGGTCAGCGGCAGTTCGACGCCGGCCAATTGGGCCACTTTACCGGAGAAGGGGCCGGCAGCGATGACCACCGTGCGGGTAGCAATCGTCCCTCGATTGGTCTCCACCCCGGCGACTCCCAAGTTGTCCACCAGGAGGCCGGTGACTTTAGTACGCAACAAGAACCGCGCCCTGCTTCCTTTGGCAAAGCCATAAGTTAGCTCGTGGGCAGAAAGCCACCCATCTTTAGCCCGCCAGGTCGCTGCCGTGACCAGGGGAGATGCCCAGGGAAAATGATGACGCACCTCATCGCCAGTCCAGAACTCCACGTCATCCAAACCGATGCTGCGTTGATGGGCCACCTGGGCCTGCAACTTTTCCGGCCCACTGGGATCGGCGGTGAAGAACAGATAGCCCTGCTGATGCAAATTGATGTCGTAGCCGGGAATACCGATTACCTCGGCGAAGTTCTCGAACACGGCGATACTGGCTTTCATCATGGCTACATTCTCCGGCTCGCTGAACTGGGCCCGAAAGCACTCCTCCGAAGCAGCGGTGGTCAGACTACCCAGACTGTCGCGCATTTCCAACACGACAGCATCCAGACCGGCTTGGCTGGCATAGAAAGCGGTAGCGGCGCCCAGCACGCCCCCGCCAATGATGACGACCTCCGCCTGGGAAGGGAAGGTCTGAGTATCAGGAACGATTATATTACCCATAGTCTCTCCTTTGAGATTTCATGTGGGAGGATGATCCCGTACTCTTCAGTGGTGTTCTGTGCTTGTCCGCGTCCAAAATCTTGTATGTCAAAAGACTGGGCTTATGAAGATGCCTAGTGGGCATACAGAATGCGCCCACAGCTTCCGCAAAAGACCAGGACTTCACCCTGTCGCGCCTGTTGGGCTTCACTGGAGGGCAGGCTGACCTGGCAACCCTGGCAAACGCCCTCCTTGAGGAGAACGACAGCCCGGCCACCTTTGCGCCGTCGCAGGTCGTCGTAGATCTTCAGCTCATCAGGCGGCATCACAGCACGCAACTCCCGGCGGCGTGCATCCAGAGCGCACAGGTGAGCCTGCAGCTCTCCGCGCTCCGTGGTCAGCCGCTCTTGTTCCGCTCGCCATTGCTTTTCGACCTGAGTGAGGCGATCCCGTGCACAGCGGACGCGCTCTTGGGCCTCCTCGACCTCGATCATTACTTCCAGGATAACGTCCTCCAATTGGTTTTTGCGCTGCCTGAGGGACGTATTTTCCTCTTGTAAACCAGCCAGTTCCTTCGGATTTCTCACCGTGCCACCATATAGCCGCTGCTCGTTGGCAGCGAGTTTATCGGCCAGACTGGCATTTTCCAGTTCCAGATCGCGTAGTCTGATCTGCTGTCGGTTGAGTGCCTGTTCAGCCTTCTGCAGATCGAGACGGACCTGGCGCAATTCCTCTGTCTCACCCAGGCTGGCCTCGACTTCTCGCAGGCGGCGGGCTAATTTGTCGAATTCGGAATCGGTGCATTGCAGATTATAAAGTTGCTCTGCACGGTGCATAGGAGGCCTCCTCAGGTAATCGGCGCGAGCCGGGTGTCATCTGGCAAATAAAAAGAGCCCAATGCCTGTGTGCATCAGGCTCTCCTCGGCAGGCCAGAAGGAACAGGGATCGCAGTCTCGTCAGATACTACTGGCTGACCCAGAGCAGACACTTTCAGAAGAGGATTGCTCATCCACATAGCGTTTCCTCACTTCAACCATCACTGTACAAGTGCAGCCGATTATATCACACTCCTTTTTACCGGGCAAGTGGCGACCCGACCTCCCCCTATCCCCTGGCTCCCTTTCCCCTCCGCTGGAGGGTGCTTAGAAAGGCAAGGGTAGAGGTATAACTTGACAATGTTAGATTGGCCGTGCCGCAGTGACGTAGCATGGGCTTCAGCCCGTTATAGGACGGTGAGCGCGGGCTTGCGCCCGCGTCGCAGGCTGAGAGGCTGCGCTACAAGGCCGTCCTTGGCGGTTAGGAGAGGTCGAAGAGCCCGAATGTAACATGCCGAGATAATAGGTGGTAAACCTGCAGAGGGTTGGCTACGCGGCAATTCGCGTCCCACAGCGGGTGCAGAACCTGACATCGCGGGCCAATAATTGCCCACACTTGGGGCAGGTGATCGGCTGCACATCGGCCAGAGGGGCCCCGCAGGCGGAGCACTGTCCCTGACCAACGGGATTGCCCACCCCGCAATAGCGGCAGGTGACCAGCATCTTGCCGGGAGCCATGCCCAGCCCCGCGCCCACACTGCGCATGTATCCCTCGACAACCTCCTGTGGCAGATTCAGTTTAGACACGTTGCGGGCGATGTTATCTATCTCCCCAAGCAATAACAGGGGATTGACCAACGCGGCGATGCCGGTTCTCACCAGGTCTGCGGCCACGCCCAGCACCTGCTGCTCGCCCACGCTCACTGTCACTCCATCCTCAGCGCGGACAATGGTAACGGCCAATGAGGTGTGCGGCTCATCGCGGAAAAATTGGGGTCGGGTGCTGATCTGCACCACCACCCGGTCGGGCCCACCGGTCTTACGGGCCATCAGGTCGCCGCGGTCAAAATGACTCACCAGCACGTCGGCCAGTTCCTGCGGGACGATGTCACCGTGATAGGTTTTTCGGTCCATGTTTCTGTTCCTCCACAACCCGTCAAGCCCTCCCGCAGGTGTGGACTCTGCGGGAGGATCGGTTCACCCCTCGCGATAGCGGTTGGTGATCGGCACGCGCCGGTCCTTGCCGAAGGCGCGCGGGGTGATTTTCACCCCCGGCGGGGCCTGGCGGCGCTTGTACTCCGCTCGGTCTACCATGCGAATGATGCGCCGCACCGCCTCCGCCTCGAAACCCAGGGCCGCGATTTCCTCCGGGCTGCGGTCCTCCTCCACATAGGCGTGCAGGATGGGATCCAGGAGGCGATACGGGCCGAGACTGTCCTCATCCCGCTGGTCGGGACGCAGTTCGGCGGTAGGCGCTTTGTCGAAGACGCGCTGGGGGATGATTTCGCGGCCTGCCCGGGCGTTGACGTGCTTCGCCAGGGCGTAAACCAACATCTTGGGCACGTCTTTGATCACGGCAAAGCCGCCAGCCATGTCACCGTACAGAGTGCAGTAGCCGGTGGCCAGCTCGCTCTTGTTGCCGGTGGTCAGCACCAGCCAGCCGAACTTGTTGGAAAGGGCCATGAGGATATTGCCGCGAATGCGGGCCTGGATGTTCTCCTCGGTCACATCCGGTTCGACGCCGCTGAAGGATTCGGCCAGCATGTCCAGATAGGCCTGGAAGGTCTGATCAATGGGGATAACCAGAAGACGGATGCCCAGATTGGCGGCCAGTTGCTCAGCATCCTCCCGGCTGTCCGCCGAGGAATAGCGGGAGGGCATGAAAACGCCGGTCACGTTCTCCGCGCCCAGAGCGTCCACAGCGATGGCCGCCGTCAACGAGGAATCAATCCCCCCGGAAAGGCCGATGACCACCTGGCGAAAGCCGTTCTTGGTCACGTAATCCCGCGTGCCCAGCACCAGGGCGCGGTAGACCTCGGCCTCGGCCGCCAGGCGCGGTTCGACGCGCGGTTTCACCGGCGAGCGGGCCGCTGCCTCGCCCGCCCCGGAAAGCGTCACCCGCTCCACCTGTCCCATGTCGGACAACTCCTCCTTACGCTGGCGAGGGTCGTGCAATCGCTGGCGGAAGACGCCCGGCAGATTCAGGTCGGCAAGCAGCAGGTCCTCCTCGAACTGACGGGCGCGGGCCAGCAGCTCCCCCCTCTCGTCGAAAATCACGCTGCCGCCGTCGAAGACCAGCTCGTCCTGGCCGCCCACCAGGTTACAGGCGACGACGATCACGCTATCGGCGGCGCGGGTGGCCAGCATCCGCTCACGGGCCAATCCCTTGCCAGCGTGGTAGGGCGAGGCGGAGATGTTGACCGCCAACTGGGCCCCGGCCAGGGCCTCGGTTTCGGGAGGGCCGGCGGGATACCAGATGTCCTCGCAGATGCTGAGACCCACCGTAGCCCCTTTCACGCTGAAGACGAGAGGGCGATGTCCGGCGCGGAAATAACGGTTCTCGTCGAAGACGCCGTAGTTGGGCAAATACATTTTGCGGTAGACACCGGCTACCTGCCCGTCGTGAAGCAAGGCAGCGGCATTGAAGATGTCGTTGCCATCACAGTCCACAAAGCCGACGATGACGGTGATGCCCCGCGTCTCCCCGGCGATACTCTGCAGGGAAGCCAGGTTGTCCTCGATAAACGAGGGCTTGAGCAAGAGGTCCTCGGGGGGATAGCCGGAAATCGCCAGTTCGGGGAAAGCCAGCAGGTCAACTCCCAGCCCTCTGGCCCGCTCGATGTAGGTCAGGATTTTCTCTGTGTTGCCCGACAAATCACCCACTGTGGGGTTGATCTGGGCCAGACCGATGCGCAATAGGTTCATGGGGAAAACCCCCTTTCCATACCAGAGGCGAGGCATGCGTCGCCCTTACTGGCTGGACAATCTGGCCAGCAGCCGTTTCAAGTTCGCCAGCGTCGGCTCAATGAGATGCGGCTCACCGGTGGCCTTCATGGCGCTGGCCACGTCCTTTAACCCATTGCCGGTGGCGATGACCACCACTCGCTCGTCATCACCTACCAACCCCTGCTGGCGAGCTTTGACCAGTCCGGCGTATGGGGCGCTGCCGGCTGGCTCGGCGAACACCCCCGCTCCACGGGCCAGCTCTTTCATGGCGGCCAGGATTTCGTCATCAGAGACGGCGATATAGGCTCCGCCCGTTTCGCGCACGGCGCGCATGGCCTTCACTCGGTCGCGGGGCAGTCCGGCGGCGATGCTATCGGCGATGGTCTCCGCTGGCTGAGGGATCATTTCCTCCGGCGGGATGCCCTCGCGCCAGGCTTTGACCATGGCCTGGGAGCCTTCCGCCTGCACGCCCATCAACTTCGGCATGCGATCAATCAAGCCCAGGGCCAGCAGGTCACGCAGGCCCTTCCACAGCCCACCGATGATGCAGCCATCGCCTACGCCGACGAAAATGCGGTCCGGAGCCTGCCAGCCCAGTTGCTCACAAATCTCCAGGGCCGCTGTTTTCTTCCCCTCCGAGAGGTATGGATTATAGGCCGTGTTGCGGCTGTACCAATCGAACTCCCGCGCGGCCACCAGGCACAGTTCGAAGGCCTGATCATAAGTGCCCTGCACGGCCAACACCTGCGCGCCGTAGATGAGCAGTTGCGCGATTTTGGCCTGGGGCGCGGCGGCAGGCACAAAGATGACGTTGCGGATGCCCACGCTGGCCGAGAGGGTGGCCAATGACGAGGCGGCGTTACCCGTGCTGGCGGCAGCGATCACCTGGCGGCCCAATTCCAGGGCCTTCAAGATACCCACCGCGCTGGCCCGGTCTTTGAAAGAGGCACTGGGATTGCGCCCGTCGTCTTTCACGTAGAGGGCAGCCAGCCCCAGCTTGCGCTCCAGGTTGCGGGCGCGGTAGAGCGGCGTCCAACCCACACAGAACAGGGGATGGGTGGGCAGGCCGTCGTGGCGCAGCTTATCCAGTGTGGATGGGTCCACCGGCAACAGGGGCAGGTAACGCCAGATGGACGGTGTGGGGTCAGCAGCCAGGCGCTCCCTGGTCAACCGGGGGCGGATGCGAGGATAGTCGTACACTACATCGAGAATGCCTTCATCGCCATGCTTAGGGCAGACGTAGAGCACCTCGTCCACGCCGTATTCTGCACCGCAGAGCACGCATTTCAAACCCAAAACGTGATCCATGTTTTCTCCGTGATGCGTACTGCGTGTTGCGTATTCCGTTCCCATCGTAACACGCAACACGCAGTACGATAAAAGAAACCCCTCGTCCGTCGGAGCAGACAGGGGGTTAAAAGAGTAAGACAACTATCAGCAGCTAAAACTCTATAAGGGAGAAAACATTGTAGCCCTTGAGCTTTTCCAGGCCATGGAGAAAGGTAAGCTCGATCAGGAAAAGCACGGCCACCACCTCACCACCCAGTCGCTCCACCAGGTCTATCGTCGCCTTAGCCGTGCCTCCGGTGGCCAGCAGATCATCCACCACCAGCACCTTCTGTCCGGGTTCGATGGCATCCTTGTGCATCTCCAAGACGGCGGTGCCGTACTCCAGGCTATACTCAACACTGATAGTCTCTGCCGGGAGTTTATCCAGCTTGCGCACCGGGACAAAACCGGCCCCCAATTCGTAAGCTAATGCGCCACCGAAGATGTACCCGCGCGATTCAACGGCCACCACCAGGTCAACAGTCATGTCCTCGCAGTAGTCCAACATGGCATCAATGGCCGCCTGGAAAGCATCGGGGTCTTTGATCAAAGTGGTGATGTCCTTGAAGATGATGCCCGGCTTGGGAAAATCGGGCACGTCACGGATCATGCTGGCCAGGTCCATGATTTCTCCCTCCTGATCGCTGTGGATATGAGATCACTATCTTTGCACTTTACTCCTGTTGATCAGAACACACACCGCAGAGACGCCGAGGGCGCAGAGATTTTAGAAAATCCTCCGCGTCTCGGCGGTGAAAAACTGCTCGGGGATGGCTCAAGACCACAGAAATGCAAAGATCGTGGAGATACAACGAGTCAAATTGTAGCAGAAAAGGTGATTTTTGGCAAGCTAAACACCAGCGATTAGAACTCGACCTCATCCCCTGGCTCCGGGACCAAGACTTCCGGCACACCCAGGGCGCGAAGGCCATCGGCCAGGGAAAGCGAGGCCTGCTCCTCCCCGTGGACCACGAATACCCGCCGTAACCCGTTTTTGATATGCCGCACGTAGTCCAGTAGCTCGTCCCGGTCGGCATGAGCGCTGAACCCGTTGATCACTTCTACTTGCGCCCGCCGGTCGTACTCCTCACCGAAGATGCGCACCTTTTCCTGCTTCTCTACCAGCTTGCGTCCCAGGGTGTCGGGCGACTGCCAGCCGACGATGAGCACTGTGTTTCGCGGGTCTTCGATGTTGTTCTTGAGATGATGCAAAATGCGTCCTGCCTCACACATCCCGGAAGCGCTGATAATAATAGCCGGTTCCCGCAGGAAGTTCAGGGCCTTGGAATCCTCAACGTCGCGGATGTAGCGCAATCGGTGAAAGCCAAAGGGATCGCGGTTGTTGCCACTGGCGATGAACTCATTTGTCTCCTCGTCAAAACATTCGGGGTGCAGGCGGAATATCTCGGTGACGTTGGTAGACAGCGGACTATCCACAAAGACGGGTAAATCGGGGATTTTATGATCCTGCATCAAATGATGTAGTGAATACACGATTTCTTGGGTACGGCCCACCGAGAAAGCAGGGATGATCACTTTGCCACCCCGCTGGTAGGTATCGTTCACCACGCGGCGCAGTTCGCGGTCTGCCTCCTCCAACGTATCATGGCGGCGGTCACCATAAGTGCTTTCGATGATCAGCGTCTCTACAGATGGGATGACCTCCGGGTCACGGAGAATGGGTCGTTCCTTGCGTCCCAGGTCGCCACTGAAAGCCAGGCGATGGGTGTGGCCATTCTCCTCGATGTCCAGAACGACAATGGCCGAACCGAGGATGTGTCCGGCGTCGTAAAAAGTGAGGTGCACGCCGTCGGTCACCGGGACAGTCCGGTGGTAGCCGATGCCAACGAAGGCGTTGAGGCTGTCCACCGCATCCTGGCGGGTGTAAATTGGCTCAACGGGGAGCAGACCACTTTTCGCCCGTTTTTTGTTCACATAAGCGACATCCTGTTCCTGGATGTGCGCCGAATCGCGCAACATGGCGCTGGCCAGGTCCCGGGTGGCGAAGGTGGCATAGATGTTGCCCTGAAAGCCGGCCTTGACCAAATTGGGGATGTTGCCGGAATGGTCAATGTGAGCATGAGAAAGAACCATGGCTTCCAGCGAGGACGCATCGAAAGGCAGGTTGCGGTTACGCTCAAAACTTTCCTGCCGCCGCCCCTGGAAAAGGCCGCATTCCAGCAGGATGCGACGGCCATTAATGGTGAGCAAGTGCATGGAACCGGTGACGGTGCGGATGGCGCCCAGGAACGCGATTTTCATCTCAATCTCCTTGGGTCAATGTAGTTGCTGGTTGCTGGTCAACCTGTGTGGATTACAAGCAGAATTGGTAACTATTCAGGGGTCATTGCGAGCCGCCCGTCAGAGCCTGCCCTGAGCGCAGCGAAG
>JANLFX010000052.1 GCA_024653325.1 Anaerolineae bacterium | reverse complement strand
CAGGGCTTCAAAAGTGTAAACCTATTTCCGCCAGAATGATGAACCATCCCTAAACAAAGAAACCCGTTTTCTTCCAGAAAACGGGTTTCTGATTTAGAAGTCGGCATCTTCTTCCTCACGGGCGCGGGTCTCGTGGGCCGGGCGCTGCGGTGGCATGCCCCAGTCCACGGTGGCGGTCTGGCGGTCAATGCGTCGCGCGAAAATCAGATAGCCGGTGTGAGCGATGATGCGGTCCATAGGTCGCAAACGGGCAGCGATGGCCTTGTATGGGCGCAGCAGCAGTTCCTCGACCTCGATGGCTGAGAAGCCGTACTCGGGCAGGGTCTGCAGCACTCTCACTACCTGGTTAGTGGTGGGTACGATGCAGCCGAAAAAACCCCCTCCCTTGAGAGCAGCCTCTGCCTGGGATAGATAATCCCACGGGCGACGCACATCCAGGAACAAAGCATCTACGTTCTGCTCATCAAAACCCCCGGCTATGTCCCGTTCCTTGAGTTCAACGTATTCACGCAGGCCTACCCATTCCAGATTCCTGGCCGCCAGTTGTACTACGTCGGGACGGACTTCGTAAGAATACACCCGACCGGTAGGAGCCACGGCGCGGGCCAGGGCCAGGGTCAATCCGCCGCTGCCCGTGCCCGCCTCAATGACCTGCCGCCCGGAAGCGATGTTCATCCGCAACAATACGTAGCCGATGTCCTTTGGGTACATGATCTGGGTGGTGCGTTTTATATCCTGAATCAAGTCAGTGATAGAAGGCTCTAGCACCAGAAATGGGTAACCCAGATGCGAGTGTATCTCGCGGCCTAGCGGCTGTCCGATGAGGTCGTCATGGGAAAGCACACCGCGATGGGTCTGTAGTTCGCCTCCAGACTGCAAACGCACCAGGAAACGCTTGTAGTCCCTGGCAATCAGCAATACGAGGTCGCCTTCTTGGGCCACGTTAGTCATATTCCCTCCTTGGGGTTTGGGATATCCCCATTATAACCCATGCTCGGCAGGTGCGCAACCTGAAGTCGCCCTTGACAAATTCACCGGAATGTGGTATACTGGCTTCAGATACATAGAATATCTATGTATTAAAATTAATCGAGGAGGTATAAGCTATGGAGACCGCAACACAGGCATCAGGTAGGCCAACCAGGCCACGGAGAACCCTTGACATCCTGTATAAACTGGCAGTGGTGATAATTGCTGCCTTCATCGTCTGCATGGTAGTTCTGATCACAGGCAGGGCTGCCATCTACAAGATTCATCCGTACGAGCGCGGGTTGCACCTGCGCGGCGGGCAGTTCATTGCCGTAGATCAGCCCGGCTGGCACGTGCAAATCCCCTTCTGGGACACGGTTATCCTGGTGCGGGTCAACGAGCGCCTGGGTTACGTGGACCAAATCCCGGCCATGACCTCCGACGACGTGACCATGGTCGTCTCCCTGCAATATACCTACGTGGTCACCGATCCCCGTCGCTTTGCCCTGGAAGTGGATGACCCGGAGCGCATCGTGTTTGAGTTTGTGCAGGGCAAGCTGCGCGACGTGGTCAACACCAAGGACATGACCGAAGTGATGCACGACCGCGCCCGCATGAACCAGGAGATCATGGAGGCGTTGAAGGTGAAAGAGGAGCAGTACGGCGTGCGTTTCATCACCGTGCAGATTCAAAGCGCCTCGCCGCCGGACGAAGTGGTACAGGCCATCAAGGACCGCATGGTGGCCGTGCAGCGCCAGGAACAGGCCCAGGCCGAGGCCGAGCAAACCAAGATCGTCGCCGACGCCGAATACTACGCCGCCCAGAAGCGGGCCGATGCCGAAGCCTATCAGATTACCAAGATCGCCGAAGCCCAGCAGATGTCCATCCAGATGCTCCTGGCCGAGTTGGCCAAGCACCCCGACATTGCTGCTGAGTACCTGCAATACCTGACCGCCCAGGAGCTAAAGGCCAACAGCAAATGGATCATCAGTGGCGGGTCTACCCCCATCGTGGACCTGCGTGGTGAGGCCACGGAGACAGAAGGTGGAAAGTGAACCGGCGATTGATTTCCGTGTCATCCGCAAGGCGATGAGGAGGAAGCGATGAAACGCATCATCCTGCTCGTGATCCTGCCTCTGCTGGCGCTGTGCCTGTTCACCAACCTGACTCTACGGGCCAATGGGCGTCCCATCCAAAAAACAGACCTTATCGAGCGGCGCATCTACGCCTATCGAGGCTGGCAGAGCATAGGGCTTACCCTGCATCCCGGTGAATTGCTGACCATCAAGGCTCAGGGCCGCTGGCTCTATTCCCCCGAGGTAGGGTATCACGGGCCGCAGGGTTCGTCGGTGCAGTTCCCGGCCCCGCTCTATTACCCATTGCCCAACAAAATCGGTGGCTGTTTGATCGCGCGCATTGGCGAGACAGGCAAGCCCTTCTATGTCGGGCGAGGGGTTACTATGGAAGTAGACACCTTCGGCCCGCTGTATCTGCGCATCAACGACGACATCGTCACCGACAATGACGGCTACGTGACTATAGAGGTGACCGTCGTACCCCCAGAGGAGGACTGAAACGTAATCGGTCAGTGTCATTCTGAGCACCTGAAGAGGTTTGCAGAGCCTCGAAGGGTGCGAAGAATTTCATTAACGAATACGCCTGGTTGACAGCTAATCCGTTCTTGGGTATAATTTTGACAACAGAATCAATCCCTGGCGAGTGCGACGTACTTCAGCACCAGACAAAAGTAGCGTGGCAATAAGATCAGCGGTTGAGCCTGGAAGTGCGCCGCTTTTTCGTGTTATGGAGGTTATTGTGATCGTAGGCCTAATTCGTACCATGCGGCCCAAACAGTGGACGAAGAATCTCTTCGTTTTTGCAGCCTTGGTGTTCGACAGAAAACTGACAAACCCTGTGCTCTTCGCCAAAACACTCGTCGCGTTTATCCTTTTATGCCTGGTTTCCAGCACCGTCTATCTCATCAATGACCTGGTGGATATTGAGAAGGACCGGCAGCACCCCAGCAAACGATTGCGACCTTTGCCTTCCGGTCAATTGAAACCGGTGGTAGCTATTGTGGCCGCGATTCTTATTCCTGCCATCTCCCTCCCGTCGGCTTTCCTCCTCAACCTGTACTTTGGCCTGATAGTCACTGTTTATTTGTTAGTGATGATTGCCTATTCCTTTTGGTTGAAGAACGTGGTCATCGTAGACGTACTGACCATCGCGGCTGGGTTCGTGCTGCGTGTGGCAGCGGGTATACCCATGGTTCACGTGGTACGCTTTTCGCCCTGGCTCTACGTCTGTACCACCCTCCTGGCCCTGTTTATTGGCTTCGGTAAGCGCCGACATGAGCTTTCTCTCCTCCAGGCCAACGCCAACAACCACCGCGCCGTGCTGAATGATTACAACCTGACCTTCTTGGACGAGATGATCGGGGTGGTTACGGCTTCTACGGTGATGGCTTATTCCCTGTACACCTTCTCTGCCGAGGGCTTACCTCCTAACCATGCCATGATGCTTACCATCCCATTCGTCCTTTATGGCATCTTTCGCTACTTGTACCTTATCCACGTGCGAAATGAGGGCGGCACCCCGGAAGAAATTATTCTGCGAGACAAATCTCTGCTGGCCGATGTACTGCTCTGGGGCTTGTCGGTAATCGTCATTCTGTACTTCTTCAAACCTTAAAAATTCGGAAAAGTATTGACTTAGCGACTAAGATGTGATAACATTGTCCCCACGTACTGATTGTCAGACACCTTTTCCACAGGTAAGTTGTAGAACGCTCATACTTTGTTTGCGAGGCATTGAAATGTATCCCAGAAGTGAAATACTTTTTCCTCATCGCTGTGCAAGCACGTTAAAACGCCTGCGGGGGCCGCAGTGGCAGGAGCTGGTCGCGCGCATCGCCTCCTTGCCGGAGACTCACATTGATAGCCTGGCCTTTGCCCTGATGATGATCCGGATGTCCAAATGCATGAATTGTGACCTCGGTAGTTACAAGGCTTCGCTGGGATGCTGTGCCTGCGCCAGACGGGCCATCAATGCCCACAAGGGTTCAGATAGCGTGCTCATACGCCGCTTTGAACGAGCCAGGGAAGAGCTTCTGGCCTATCTGCAGAGCATAGATGCGCAAATTCAAGACGATGGAACGGTGGTCACCCGGTAATTTTCGTGCTTGCTCCATGCCCAGTTTGAGGTGTACAAAGCAGCCCCTGGAAATCAGGGGTTGTTTTTTTGTAATTATTCAGGAGTCATTGCGAGCCGCCCGTCAGAGCCTGCCCTGAGCGCAGCGAAGGGGCGGCGAAGCAATCCCCCAGCAGTCAACAGGTAGATTGCTTCGGGCACTTCGTGCCCTCGCAATGACGCCCTTGGGTGGATGGCGGTAGGACAAGTTTAAGTAAGCTTGTCCTACCGAATAAAATCCCCCTGATGATGCGTTTTATAGGTGGAAGAGGGAGGGAGCGGTGTCAGACTGGGTGAGTCTGGCCGATAAGGAACTGATCGTCAGCAGCCAGGCGGGGGACAAAGGGGCTTTCGCCGAACTGGTGTGCCGTTATCGTGAGCGAGTGCAGGCTACGGCTTATCGCTTTTGTGGTGATCCACACCTGGCAGAAGACATCGCCCAGGAAACGTTCATCAAAATCTGGCGCAATCTACCCCATTTCCAGGCTGGCAGCTTCCGAAGCTGGGTATACCGCATTGCGATCAACACCGCTATTGACTACGCGCGTCGGACACGCCAGACAATAGACCTCGAAGACGTGCCCCTGGTCGAGCCAGGTAGTGATCCGGAAGGTATTGTGCTACGCACCGAGCGGGCTCAGATTATTCGCCGAGCAGTCATCCGCCTGCCATTGCATAGCCGGGCTGCTCTCATCCTGCGGGAATATGAAGGGCTGTCCTATAAAGAGATCGCGGCTATCCTGGACATCCCACTGGGCACGGTAATGTCCCGTTTGAACTACGCTCGAAATACCTTGCGAGCCGATTTGGCTCCTTTACTGGAGGGAACCGATGCACCATCAAGTCGTTGACCTGCTTTCTGCTTATCACGATGGGGAACTGCCCGCCGTCCAGCAGGCGAAGGTGGAGGCTCACCTGCAAACTTGTGCCTCCTGTCGGGGGCATTTAGCGCAGTTGCAAGCCCTATCGGACCTGCTTACCACTTACCAGGTCGAGATTGAGAGGGCAGAAGAGTTCTGGGAGCGGCTGGAGTCCCACCTGTTGACCCAGGAGCGAACCGCGTCGCCTGTCCTTGTTCGCGGTCAAAAGGCTCGACGTTGGGCTTTTATCCCACCGTTGATCCTGCTGGGTTTCAAAGTGGCAGTGCAGGCCGTGCTGTTCATTTCGGTGGCGTTCTGGGGAGCCTGTACCCTGGGTCTGTTGCCGATCTGGGTGGAGTACAGCACTCTGAGCATCACTGCTCTAGTGCCCGACCTGCTGGCCGAGAGTGTTGTCTCGACTTTGTTTTCCAGGGTTTTACCCAATCCGTTGTTTTCGCTGATGCGTTATGCTGTCGGTCAACCTCCGGCTATTATTTCCGAGTTGTCCGGATTCCTTGCCCCGGCCCTGCTTTACACTGGATTGCTGGTGGGCATCGCTTGCGTGTATCTGACCTGGATGGCTCTCTGGTGGCAAGACTGGCATTCTTCGTCGGTCGGTAACGGCGGCTAACCGTAACTGCACATAAAGGAGCATAAAAATGGATTTCACCAAGATTCTCAAACGTTCGTTGGCAATCACCCTGCGCTATCGCGCCCTGTGGCTTTTCGGCTTTCTCTTGGCTCTGGCCGGAGGTGGGGGCAGGGGTTTTAATCCAGGGGGAGGGAGCAGTTCTAGTGGCGGTGTGGGCAGTGGAGGGGGCCCGTCCGGCCCTTATGTCGGGGGACCACAATGGTCCGACATAAGCCGCGCCTGGCCCATCATTCTGGCCATTCTTATCGCTGTTCTGGTGTTCATCGCTCTCCTGATAATCACTCTGTCCATCTTGCAAGCCCTGGCCCGCACTGCGATCATCGGCATGGTGGACGAGATTGAGAAAACAGAACAGACCAGTGTGCGCAGTGGATTCCGCATCCTGTGGTCGCGCCAGGGGTTGCGTCTCTTCTTGATGGAGCTACTGACCACTATCGCCTGGATTATCGTCGCTCCGACCATGATTATCACTGCCCTGTTGCCCCTGGTCCTGATCGCCACCGGCAACGTCGTATTGATCGTCGCCGGAGTGCTGGCGGCTGTCATCCTGTTCCTGGTGGCAATCGCTATCCTGACCGTTGCCGGTATAGCATTCTCCATGCTCATGGAAATCGCCCGGCGGGAATGTGTGCTGGGAGACAAGGGCGTGCTGGAATCCCTGCGAGGAGGCATTATCACCCTGCGCTACTATCTGGCCGATGTGGGTGTAATATGGCTGCTGATGACTGGCATCAGCCTGGGCTGGAGCATCCTCCTCATTCCGGCAGGCATTGCCTTTGTCATTCTTGGCTTGTTCATCGGTGGCCTGCCGGCCCTTGTAGCTTTCGCCCTCTCTCGTTCCTGGATACCGGCGGCAGTGATCGGGGCCCCTCTGTTTCTGATCGCCATAATCGTCCCGTTTACCTTTGTCGAGGGTGTATTCCTGGTCTTTCAATCCAGTGTGTGGACGTTGACTTACCGTGAAATCCGAGCGCGCGAGATAGCGGCGACGCACGACGGAAGCCCGCCGGTATCGCCAGAGGCGGAGCCTGGGCCGGCTTAAGATGAATATCTGGCCTGGGGCAGCAGGGCTGTCCCAGGCCGTTTTTCTTTGTGGGAGGAATAAAGTGCTTTTTCCTCCAAAGGGTAAACGCGGATTCTGTTCCTGTTCCCCTCGGCCCGCGCTATAAAAAGCGCGGCTATGTAAAGGTGACTTGCGCTTTTCCTCAATGGTTGTATAATAAGCGCCGTCTCGTGGGTTACCGGCTGCGCGGATGCCAAGGACATCTGCAAGATTGAAGAGATACCCGACTTGGCCCTGGAAAACCTGCGAGAGAGTCGCGAACGGCCTGCCGGGTTTATGGCAGGCGGTTCTTATTGAAGCGGGAGAGAGCAGATTGAACGAGGAACGTGTCCGGCAGGTATTGAAGATTGAGCGAGAGGCCCAGGGCATCCACGATGCGGCCGTGCGCGAGGCTGCCTTGTTGCCACAGCAAGCCGAGAAAAAGGCCCAGGCTCTCATCGAGAAGGCGCGGGCCGAAGCCCAGGCAGAAGCCCGGCAGTTGATCGCCAACGCTCAGGCCAAAGAGGAGTGCGCGCGCATCCTGGCTCAGGCCGAAGAAGAGGCCAGGCGCATGGAGGCCCTGGCCATGAGCCATTTTGACCGGGCAGTAAGCTACGTGCTCGACCGGGTGGGGGGCAAGGAGTAGGTCACGTATGCCGAAAGGTGGTGTCTCGGGGTACTCCGCAGTGCACGCGCGAGTGCGGGCTATGTACTCCACCATGCTCACCGCGGAGGTATGGGCGGCTTTGTACGAGGCCCCCAGCTTTGCCAGTTTGATCAACATTCTTAAGGACACCGTCTACGGCCCGTACTTGCTGGAGGTCGAGGAAAAAGCTCTCACCCCCCGCCGTGCCATCTATCAGATCAAAAAGCACCTGGCCAACGCCTATAACACCGTGATCCATCTGGTTCCAGAGCACGCTCAGCCTCTGCTGACTCAGCTCTATCGGCTTTTCGAGGTGGACAACCTCAAAGCGGTACTGCGCGGTATAGTCACCGGCGCTTCGTGGGATCAGGTGCGCTACGTCCTCTTTCCTCTGGGCGCTATCACCGTCCTGCCAGCTCAGGCCATGGTGGAGGCGGAAAGCGTCGGCGCGGCGGTGGAACTGCTGCGCGGAACTCCTTACTATGACACCCTTGCTCACGCTATGGAACGTTTCACCGCCGAACAGAGCCTCTTTCCTCTGGAAGTGGCTCTGGACCTGGATTATCGGCGCGAGCTGTGGAAAGACATCAACCAGCTCTCTGGCCGTGATCGAGAGCAGGCGTTGCACATCGTGGGTTCGCTCATTGATATGGACAACTTGATGTGGGCCATTCGCTATCGGGTGTATCACCACCTTTCCGAGGAGGAGATTATCAACTACACGGTGCCTTTTGGCTATCAGGTGCGGGACGAGGACATCCGGGCCATTGCCGCCGGAGCGGACATAGCCCAGGTGCTGGCCCGTGTGTATCCCGACCTGACCGATGTGCGATCCTTGCTGGAGGAGCCCCGGCGCGGGTTACCACTGCTAGAGGTACGGTTGCAGAAGTATATTGTGGAGCGATGTCGAGAGGCCTTTATCGGCTATCCTTTCCACGTGGGCATCCCCCTGGCCTATGTGGTGTTGAACGAGCTGGAGATTCAGGACCTGACGGTGCTGGTTGAGGCCAAGTCATTGCGCATTCCGGTTGAGGAGTTTAGATCACATCTGCTGATGGGGTGTGTTTATTAGTTGTCTGGTCGTTTAGTCATTGGCCGTTGGAGAGCCCATGTTCTACCCTCAAGAAATGACCGAAATAGAGTTGATAGTCTCTGAACGGGACGTTTTGCCCGTCACCAGGTTATTGGCAGGTGAGGGCGTATTCCATCAAATGGACGCCAGTTACCTTAGTTCGAAGACGGAGCTGGGTGGTGCTGATTATTGGCGCGGGCAGTCAGTCACTTATGCCGCTTTAGAGCGCCGCATCCTGGCCATTATGCAGGCTCTGGATGTAGACGAAGGGCAACCACTACCGGCCGCCGAAACCGCCATGATTGAAATCGAGACGGTGCGGCCTTCTGTGGAACAGCTGGAGCAGGAATCCCACGATCTGAGCGAAGAATTAGCCAGGGCGCAGAAGCAGTTGGAACAGCTCCAGCGCTATATTCACCAATTGGAGCCTATTACCGATGTGGAGGTGAGGGTCAGCGCCTTCCGCAACCTGCGCTACATCTTCGCCATGCTGGGCATCATGCCAGTGGATAACATGGAGCGGCTACAAACCAGCCTGGCCCGTATCCCCTTCGTGCTGTTGACTCTGCGCAAGGACAGCCAACAGGCAGTGGTTCTGCTCCTGGGCACACAGCACGATTCTGACATCCTGGAGCGCGCCGCCCGCAGTGCCTACCTTAACCCGCTGAACCTGCCTGAGGCTTACCAGGGTACTCCGGCGCAGATCATTGCCGCCATCCGCGAGGACATGGAACGTATTCAGCAACACATCACCGAGCGCAAAGGGGTGATTACGGAATTGCACGACGCGCGCCGGCAACAGTTGCAGACTCTGTTGTGGCGCGTGCGGGCCAGCCGAATGCTGACAGACGCCATAGCGCGTTTTGGCCGACTGCGTTACACTTATGTCATTGCTGGCTGGGTGCCCACCGCTCGCCTGGATAGTCTTGTACAGCGGCTTAATCAAGTGTCTGGGGAGATACTCATCGAGACCAGCAGGCCCAAACGCCGCAACGGAGGGCAGGACGTACCGGTAGCTCTGCATAACCCGGGTATTTTAGGCGCGTTTCAGCAATTAGTCACTAACTACGGATGGCCCCGCTATGAGGAGGTAGACCCCACTTTTCTGATCACACTGACCTTCCCCCTGCTCTTCGGCACGATGTTCGGCGATGTGGGGCACGGGCTGGTGCTGGCGTTGCTGGGCGGATTGCTGGCCAGTCGGCAGGTGCGGGCCTTGCGGGGCCTGGCGAACATGGGCTTGCTCGTCCTCATCTGTGGCCTGGTTTCGACGGTTTTCGGCTTTCTGTACGGCAGTGTCTTCGGTCTCGAGGATATACTGCCAGCCCTCTGGCTCCGTCCCCTGGAAAGCATTATGCAGATTCTGATGGTCACGGTAGGTCTGGGCATAGTGCTGCTCAGCCTGGGTTTCCTGACCAATATCATCAACGCCTGGATGGTGCGCGATTGGGGCCGGTTGCTCTTCGACCACAACGGCATTGCCGGGCTGCTGCTTTACTGGTCGCTTATCGGATTGGTGGCCCGGGCCTTTGTGGGACCTTTGCCCCTGAATCCTTCGGTGTTAGTGGTGCTGGTGGCTCTGGCCAGCCTGGCGGTCATGCTGGCCGAACCGTTGACCCGCCTGATCGAAGGACAGCGGCCTCTCACCGAGGGAGGTATGGGTACCTACATTGTGCAGGCTCTGTTCGAGCTGTTCGAGACGCTGATCAGTTTGCTGAGCAACAGTCTCTCGTATGTACGTGTGGGAGCTTTCGCCGTAGCCCACGGCGGATTGAGTGCCGTGGTCTTCATCCTGGCCGAGTTGGTCAGCCCGACCAAAGGCGTGGGCTACTGGCTCGTGGTGGCCCTGGGTAATCTCTTCATCGTGGGCTTCGAAGGGTTAATCGTGGGCATTCAAACCCTGCGTTTGGAGTACTACGAGTTCTTCAGCAAGTTCTTCACGGGCGGAGGCAGGCGCTACACGCCACTCAGCCTGGTGCCGACGGCCAGCGAGTGAGTCAGCGGATTGGGTCAACGGATTGAACGGATTAAGCGGATTGACGGATACATCGGGTTAATCGGGTAAATCGGCTGACCCCGCTCTCCGGGCCGCTGCGGTGAACAGTTACCCACAGTTGTAGGCGCGGTTTCTTACCGCGCGACCCCTCTACCAAAAAATTCTCGCGCATGACGCAAATCTTGTGGGGTAATTCTATGTAAACCCATTGGCAAGAGTGGGGAAGTACAAGGAGGAGTTCAATGATGGTGATAACTGCAGTCTTGGTTGGCCTGGTGCCGATAATGCCGGCGATGATAATTTTGACTCTCAGCCAGCGTCATCCTGCGCCGGAGAAAGCCGCCCGGCGGCTGGTACTGGGCTTGACGGGCTTCAACGTTGTGCTGCTCTTGATGGCCATTGGTATAGTGTTCATCTGGCTGGCCGCGCCCACGACAGTGCTAGCCGCTGGACCAGAGCAGCAACAAACCGCCGTTGATCCCTATGCCTCGCTGGCCGCGGCCATCTCCACCGGTCTGGCCACCATCGGCGCCGGTATCGCCGTGGGCAACACAGGCTCGGCGGCGGTGGGCACGATCGCCGAAAAACCGGAGTCCTTTGGCCGGGCCCTCATCTTCGTCGGCCTGGCAGAAGGTATTGCCATTTATGGGTTGATCATCTCGTTCATGATTTTGAGCCGGTAGGTGCGGTGTTGCGATGAAGATGTTGGTCATCGGTCATCCGGAGACCGTATTGGGGTTCTCCCTGGTCGGTGTACACGGTCAGGTCGCCAGAACTGCGGAAGAGGTCAATCAGGCCCTCGACGAGGCCCTCTCCGCCGAGGATGTGGGCATCGTGTTGGTGACGGAGGATGTGGCGGACCTGATTCAGCCCCGGATGGACCAACTCAAATTGCGCAGCACTGTGCCCCTCGTCGTCGAAATACCGGGGCCGGAGGGACCCCGTCCCGACCGCCCCTCTCTCAGCGAGGTAATCAGGCGAGCTATTGGGGTGAGAATATAGTAACCCTCCCGCAGGTTTGAAACCTGCGGGAGGATCAGCCTGGAGCTGGATAGATAAGCCATGAGATCAGTGGACGAAAGCATAAAAGCCCTCGCCCGTGCCGTGTGGAGCGAGGCCCGCGCCGAAGCTGAACGCATCCTGGCCGATGCCAAAGCTAAAGCCGAGGCTATACAACAAGAAGCTCAAAAACAGGCCGCAGCCGAACGCGAGGAGATCTTGAAACACGCCCGCCAGGAGGCCGAGCACATCCGCAGCCAGGCCATCGCCGCTGCTCAACTACAGGCCCGGACGCTGCAACTGGAACGCCGCGAGAAGCTGCTGAACAGGGTCTTTGAAGCCGCGAGGGAAAGATTGCCCTCCGTGAGGCAGTGGACCGATTACGACCAGATCGTGCGCCAGTTGATAAGAGAGGCAGTGGCCCATGTGGGGACTGATGTGGTACTGCTTCGAGCCGACGAGAAGACTCAGGAGCTGCTGACCGATAACGTGTTAGCCGAGCTCTCGCAGGAGCTGGGAGTCCAATTGCAACTGGGAGAGCCGCTGGCACAGGGCACAGGTGTGATGGCGGAGACGGTGGACGGGCGCCGACAGTACGACAACACGCTGGAGGCCCGGCTGAGCCGCCGACAGGATGCCCTGCGCGCTCCCGTATACCGTATCTTGAGGGGAGAGTCACTATGAGCTGGCAAATAGGTACGGTGACCTGGATCAACGGGCCAGTGGTGCGTGCCCGCGGCTCGCGCCAGGTGAGCATGTTGGAACTGGTCGAGGTCGGCGATGAGCACCTGGTGGGAGAGGTCATCGGCCTGGAAGGCGACATCATCACCATCCAGGTGTACGAGGAGACCTCGGGCATGCGCCCAGGAGCACCGGTGTACGGCACTGGCATGCCCCTCTCGGTGGAGTTGGGACCGGGCTTGTTGCGCAGCATCTTCGATGGCATCCAGCGCCCCCTGCCCGTGCTGGAGATGCGCAGTGGCTCGTTCATTGGACGCGGTATACACCTGACACCGCTGTACCGCAAGGACCGCTGGAATTTCACACCTCAGGTCAAAGTGGGCGACGCAGTCACTGGCGGCACGATCCTGGGCACCGTCCCGGAGACGCCGGCTTTGGAGCATCGGGTGCTGGTTCCCCCAGACCTGGAGGGCACGCTCACCTGGGTGGCTCCGGCAGGGGAATACACCATTGATGAACCCATCGCCCGCCTGCGCACGGAAAACGGCGAGCAAGAGTTGACCATGTTACAACGCTGGCCCGTGCGCCGTCCGCGCCCTTACCGCAGTCGCCTGGCCCCGACGGAGCCGTTGATCACCGGCCAGCGGGTGCTGGACACGCTCTTCCCCCTGGCCAAGGGCGGCGCGGCAGCCATCCCTGGAGGATTTGGGGCGGGCAAGACCGTGGCCCAGCACCAGATTGCCAAGTGGGCCGATGCGCAGGTGGTGGTGTACATCGGCTGCGGCGAGCGCGGCAACGAGATGACCGAGGTTCTGCAAGAGTTCCCGGGGCTGGTGGACCCGCGCAGTGGCCGCCCCCTGATGGAGCGCACCGTGCTCATCGCCAACACCTCTAACATGCCGGTGGCCGCCCGCGAGGCCAGCATCTACACAGGCATCACCATCGCCGAGTATTACCGGGACATGGGCTATCACGTGGCCCTGATGGCCGACTCCACTTCGCGCTGGGCCGAGGCGTTGCGCGAAATCTCCGGACGACTGGAAGAGATGCCCGCCGAGGAAGGATACCCGGCCTATCTGGCCGCCCGCCTGGCCGAGTTCTACGAGCGCGCCGGTTACGTGGAGACGCTAAACGGCGAACGGGGCTCGGTCAGCATCATCGGCGCCGTCTCCCCGCCCGGCGGCGACTTCTCCGAACCGGTCACCCAGCACACTAAGCGCTTCATCCGCTGCTTCTGGGCCCTGGACAAGGCCCTGGCCTCGGCGCGTCACTTCCCCTCAGTTAACTGGCTGGAAAGCTACAGCGAGTACGTGGACGACATGGCCGACTGGTGGCGCGAACAGGTAGACCGGGATTGGCAGACCATGCGCGGCCAGGCGATGACCATCCTGACCGAAGAAAGCCGCCTGGAGCGAATCGTCAAATTGGTGGGCCCCGATGCTCTGCCCGATGAACAGCGCCTGATTTTGGAGACGGCCCGCTTGTTGCGCGAGGGCTTCTTGCAGCAAAGTGCCCTGGACGAGGTAGACTCCTATTCGCCGGTCCAGAAACAAATTCGCATGCTGGACCTGATCTTGCACTTTCATCAGCGGGCGCAGCGCATCATCAAGCGGGGAGCGCTCATCGTCATGATTCACGATCTGCCGGTGGTGAACAAGCTAATGCGCATGAAAACTCTCGTCGCCAACGACCAATTGGAGAAGCTGGACGACATCCGCAGAGAACTGGACGAGCAAATGGACCAGTTGGAGGCCGAATACAGATGAGCGAGTTTATAGACCGAGGAGGGCAAGAAGTCATCGGCGTGGCCCGGGTCGAAGGCCCCATCGTGGTGGTGGACGGAGTGGGGAACGTGGGCTACGATGAGGTGGTAGAGGTCTTCGACTCGCGGGGACGGGTGCGGCGGGGTCGAGTGCTGGAGGTGGGCGAGGATGTGGCCGTGGTGGAGGTCTTTGCCGGCACCACCGGCCTCTCCATTGACGACACGCGCGTCCGTTTTCTGGGCCAACCGCTGCGCATCCCCGTCACCGAGGAGATGCTGGGACGCATCTTCGACGGCATGGGCACCCCCATTGACGGCGGTCCGGAACCCCTGGCCGATCACTACGCCGACATCAACGGGCAACCCATCAACCCTACGGCGCGCGTCTATCCTCGGGATTACATCCAGACGGGTATCTCGGCCATTGACGGCATGAATACCCTGGTGATGGGCCAGAAGCTGCCCATTTTCTCCGGCAGCGGCTTGCCCCACTACCAACTGGCCGCTCAGATCGTGCGCCAGGCCACTTTGGGAGCGCCCGTGGGGGAAACTCCATCTCAAGCGGCGGAGTTCGTCATCGTCTTCGCTGCCATGGGCGTCAAACACGACGTGGCGGCCTACTTCCGCAACTCCTTCGCCGAAAGCGGTGCCCTGACCCGCGTGGCCATGTTCCTCAATCTGGCCGACGACCCGCCGGTGGAACGGCTGGTGACGCCCCGCGTGGCCCTGACCCTGGCCGAATACCTGGCCTTCGAGCGACAGATGCACGTGCTGGTCATCCTCACCGACATGACCAACTACTGCGAGGCCCTGCGCCAGATTTCGAACATCCGTGGTGAGGTGCCCAGCCGTAAGGGCTATCCCGGCTATCTTTATAGCGACCTGGCGTCCATCTATGAGCGCACAGGGCGCATCAAGACCAGTACCGGCTCCATCACCCAGCTACCCATCCTCACCATGCCTAACGACGACATCACCCATCCCGTGCCTGACCTGACCGGCTACATCACCGAGGGACAGATCGTGCTCAGCCGCGACCTGGCCTATCAGGACATCTATCCCCCCATCGCGGTGCTGCCCAGCCTCTCACGCTTGATGAAGGACGGCATCGGCGAGGGGCGTACCCGTGCCGACCATAGCCACCTATCGGCGCAGCTCTACGCTGCCTACGCCCACGTGCAGGACGTGCGTTCGCTGGCCTCGGTCATCGGCGAGGAGGAGCTTTCGACGGTGGACCAGAAATACCTGGAGTTCGGCCGGGCTTTCGAGCGCGAGTTTATCAACCAGGGGTTGACGGAGAATCGTACCATCGAGGAGACCCTGACCATCGGTTGGCGGCTGCTTTCCATCCTCCCGCCAGAAGAGCTGACCCGCGTCAGCCCCGACGAGATTCAGCAGTATTACAGGAAGTGAGATGACCAGGATAAATGTACCACCCACGCGCAGCAACTTGTTGCGCATCAAGCAGGAGCTAGAGTTTGCGCGGGAAGGCTACGAGATTCTGGACAAAAAACGAGAGGTGCTGAGCACGGAATTGATCCGACTGGCCCACGATGCCGAAACACTGCAAAAGCAGATGTGGGAGCTGTTGAATACAGCTTATCGCGCTTTGGAGAAAACTGAGCTCACGATGGGACAGGAGCGGGTCGAATGGGCGGCTTTGGCCGTGAATAAAACTGTCGAGGTGCAGGTCAGGGCTCACGGGGTGATGGGTGTCCCCATACCCACCGTTGAGGCCCGTGGTGAGCCACCGGAGATGCCCTACAGCTTAGGCGATACCAGGGCCACGCTGGACGAGGCCAGCGCTGCCTTTCGCGAGGTGCTGAACCGCATTCCTGAGCTTTCCGAGCTGATGACTTCAGTGTGGCGGTTGGCCAGGGAATTGCGCAAGACGCAACGACGGGTAAACGCCCTGCAATACATTTTCATCCCGGATTATGAGGATACAGTGGCTTTCATTGAGAAAGCCCTTGAGGAACGGGAACGCGAAGAAACTTTCCGTCTCAAGCGGCTTAAAACGAAAACGGCTCGCCCGACCATTGGCCCTCCCACACGTGAGTATGAACAGCCATATCGTGACATCGCCGGTGGAAAGTCACCCATCTACCGTGACATCTCCGGTGGTGGACCCAGATCAGGGGAATTTGGCTAACCCAGGGAGGTGTTTGGCATGGAGGCAAAGACGCTTTTCCACCACATCCTGGTTCCCACCGATGGTTCCCAACCATCGGTGGCCGCCGGCCGGTTGGCCATCCAACTGGCCGTGTTGCATCAGGCCCAAATCACTTTCATCTACGTCGTAGATGACGCCGTAGTGGAAGAATTAGCTGGTGCATCGGGGCGGATGGCCCAGCAGGTGCGGCAAGATCTGGAAGTCACCGGCCAGCGCTACCTGAGCTACCTGGCCCGTCTGGCGGCGGACGTCAGTCTGACCGCGAACCAAGCCATCCGCTATGGCACTCCTTATAGCGAGATTGAGTCTCTGGCCCGTGAACAGGGAGTGGATCTGATCGTCATCGGCCAGGTGGGGCGGCGTGGACCACGGCGCATTCTCATTGGTAGCGTCACTGAACGGGTCATCGAACATGCTCCCTGTCCGGTGCTGGTGGTGAAATAATAAATCCTCCCGCAGGTTCAAAGCTTGCGGGAGGATACAACATTAAAACCCGGTCAGCGCTTTCCGTACCGCCTGGTGATCGCTCCATGGGTACTCGGTGGTGCCGAAGCACATGGATTGCTCATGCCCCTTGCCGGTAACGAGCACCAGATCGCCAGGGCGGGCCAGGCGCACGGCGAAAGCTATCGCCTCCGCCCGATCTCCGATGCGCCAGTAGTCTTTCCCTTCATGTCTTCCCGCTTTCTCACAGCCGGCTGCAATCTGTGCCATGATGTCGTCCAGACTCTCAGTGCGTGGGTCCTCGGCGGTGATCACCACCTGGTCGGCCAGCCGCCCGGCGATCTCCCCCATGACCGGCCGCTTAAACCGGTCGCGCAACCCTGCACAGCCAAAGACGACGATCACTTGTCCCGAAGTGAGTTCCCGCACCGTCTCCAGCGCCCGCTGCAAAGAATTGGGCGTGTGGGCGAAGTCCACTATCACAGTGAAAGGCTGGCCCGCGTCAATGTGCTCCATGCGCCCCACCACCCCGCGTACCGCCGCGATCCCCTGTTGTATGGCCGGAATGGGCAGGTTTTGTGAGATGCCCACGGTGATGGCAGCCAGGAAGTTGTACACGTTATAACGGCCGATCAATGGGCTACGCACCGAAAAATTCCCGCGCGGCGTGTGGGCCACGAAAGCGATCCCCTCAGGTGTGCTGGATATTTCAGCGGCCGTCACGTCGGCAGGAGCGTCCAATCCGTAGGTTAGATGCCAATCGGCGGGAATAGGACGGAAGTAGGCAAAGGAATTATCATCGGCGTTGAGCACGGCTATCTTGGGCGTATCCGGCTTGCGGGCAGATGCAGTCAGGGCGTGGAACAGGCGAGCTTTGGCCTCCAGGTAGGCCTGGTAGGTACCGTGATAATCCAGATGCTCGTGGGTGACGTTGGTCACTACCGCCACGTCGAAATCACAGGCCGTCACCCGGTGCTGATCCAGGCCGTGGGAGGTGACCTCCAGCACGGCGTATTCTGTGTCTGTCTCTACCATCTGGGCCAGAAGGCGCTGTATATCCGGGGCATCAGGAGTGGTGGTGTGCAGGCCCGTGTCGTAGAATGTGTCACCGATCAAGGCATTGACCGTGCTGATCATCCCAGTTTTGTGCCCGGCCGCCGCCAGGATAGAGTGGATCAGGTTAACGGTGGTCGTCTTGCCGTCCGTGCCGGTGACGCCGACAACGCGCATCTGGCGGGCAGGGTAACCGTGCCAGGCGGCGGCCAGATAAGCCAGGGCGGCGCGGGAGTCGGGAACGAGGATCACGGGGAACTCGGAGGGGAAAGGTAACTCGGGGGAACTCGGGGGGAGTTCTCTCTCCGCGACGATGGCTATGGCTCCGCGTTCGATGGCTTGAGGGATGAAGTTGTGTCCGTCGGTATTCAATCCGTGGATGGCCACGAAGAGATCGCCAGGCCGCACGAGCCGCGAATCAGAGGCCAGTCCGCACACATTCACTCCCAGGTTGCCGTGAGTTCTCTTTGTTGGCAGAGCTTTCAGAAGTTGGGAAAGTAACATCGTACCATCAGGTGATAATAGGATGACAGGGAAGCGGGGGTCAGAACGCCCGCAGCCAGTCCGTGCCGATAATCGTGTTACACACCAGCAGCAGGAAGAGTAACAGCAGGATCAGCCCACAACCACAGCCGGTGCAGGATACACCGCGCCCAAACCCGAACTTCTCCTGTAGCCAGTCGAAAATGGCGGTCAACAACAGCATCTTAAAGATGCCTTCCAGACAACCTCCCCGGTTTTTCATGTATTTCACCATGCCTTTCTATTTGGGATAACCTGGGTAGGACAAGGAGCTATTTTGTTCTACCACAGGTTGGCGGAGGCCTGGGCCAGTTGTAAAAATGGCTGGGCGTAAAGGCCGATAGCCAGAGTCAGAACACAGGTTACTATCAACGTTATCTTAGCCGTCGCCGATAAGGTGATGGATTTGGGATTTTCTGTAGGTGGTTGGAAAAACACGTAACGCAACAGATTCAGGTAATAGAATGCAGCGATGACACTGGTGATGATACCCACGACGGCCAGGGTATACGCTCGTGCCTGAATGGCTGCCCCAAAAACGTACAGCTTACCGATGAAGCCCCCCGTGCCGGGAATGCCCGCCAGGGAAAACAAAAAAACAAGCATTGCCCAGGCCAATGCCGGAGAACGGGAAACTAACCCAGCGTAATCTTCGATCCGGCTGGAGCCGGTCGCTTCCTCAAAAGCGGTGATCACGGCAAAGGCTCCCACGTTGGTGAACAGGTAGGCCAGCAGATAAATGAGCACGCCACTGATGCCCTCAAATGAGCCTCCAAACCCTCCTCGCCCCCAGCACACGATTCCGATCAGGATGTACCCCGCATGCGAGATGGATGAATAGGCCATCATCCGTTTCACGTTCGTCTGGAAAATGGCTACCAGATTGCTCACGATCATAGTGATGATGGAAATACTGCTCAGCAAAGCCATCCAGTCAGGATAGAAATTGGGCAGGGCGATAAGGAACACCCGGACCAATACGGCAAAGCCCGCCGTTTTGGGGCCTACAGACAGGAAAGCGGTGATCGGTGTGGGTGCGCCTTCGTAGGCATCCGGTGCCCACTGGTGAAAGGGCACGGCGGCGATTTTGAAACCGAAACCGGCCAGCAGGAAGACTGCCGCCGGGATGACCAGTCCGCGCAGAGAGTTTTCCGCCTCAGACAATGCCGTGGCGATGGCTGCCAGGTTGGTCGTGCGAGTGGCCCCATAGAAAAGGGACATGCCGTACAACATCGCTGCCGAGGCGGTGGCCCCGAAGAGGAAGTACTTGATGCCCGCCTCGGTGGATTTCCTGTCCTCCCGCAGATAGCCGGTCAGCACATACGAGGTAAGACTGAGCAACTCGATGCCCACGTAAACCATGAGCAAATCGGCAGCGGCGACGACGAGAGTGATGGCCAGGCAGACGATGAGCAGCAAACCGTAAAATTCACCCTGGTCGGGAGTTCTGTCGCGCATGTAGTCAGTGGAGAGCAAAACCACCAGCGCGGTGGTGGTCACGGCCAGGATTTGGAAGAACAAGGCAAAGCGATCAACAACTATCATCCCCGCCAGGATGGACCCTGCGGGCGGGGTGGTGGTCCTGGACCACAGGAAGATGATAGCCATAGCCGCCCCGCCCAGCCCGGTCAGAGCGATGGCCGGCAGCCAGTCCTTTCGCCGTCGTTCATCGCCCGGCACCAGCTCAATGCCAAACACGACCAGGGTGGTCAGGAGCAGGATGAGTTGTGGCAGGAATAAGAACGGAGTTCGTGTGGTCAACAGGGCCTCCGTAGGAATTCATTGTGCATTAAAAACTTTCCAGCAACGCCGTCATTGCCCCATTCAACAAAGCCACGATAATCGAGGGATACAAGCCCACCAGAACCATGATAACCACCAGCGGCCACATGGTCCCTTTTTCCCACCAGGTCATATCGAACAGGGAAGAGTGGTGGGTTTGCTCGTCCCACTTTGCCTGGCTGAACTCTCCCAGGAACATGTGCTGCACGATTTTCCACAGAATATAAGCTGCCGTGAGCACCACGCCCATGATCCCGATACAGGTAAAAATGGGGATGATGCGGAAAGCACCCCGGAACACGAAAAACTCACTCCAGAAACCGGCCAGCCCTGGCAGGCCCCAAGAGGCAAATCCGGTGACCATCATGATGCCGTAATAATATGGGACTTTGCTGGCCAGCCCGCCGAAGGCTCTCAGATCGCGGGTGTGGGCTCGCTCGTAGATAATGCCCACCAAAAAGAACAGTCCGCCGGTGATGATCCCGTGGGTGAACATCTGCAGAGCCGCTCCGTTCAGAGCCATGATGGCACTGGTGTTCAACGCGCCGTTACCGTCACCCAGGGTCAGACTGGCTGCCGCAGCACTGACTCCCAACATCACGTAGCCCATGTGGCTGACCGACGAGTAGGCGATGAGCCTTTTCAAGTCCCATTGGGCCATGCATACCAGCGCCCCATATACGATGCTGATCACGGCCAGGATGGGGATGATGGGCACGTTATTGGCGTAGAAACTGAAGACCTGGGGGAAAAAGGGCAGGACTATGCGGATGAAGCCATAGGCTCCCAGCTTGAGCAATACGCCAGCCAGAACCACACTGCCCGCCGTGGGCGCTTCAGTATGTGCATCGGGCAGCCAGGTATGAAACGGGAAGCTGGGCACCTTGATGGCGAATCCCAGGAAGAAACCCCAGAAGGCCAGCGCCGCCAGGCTGAAGTTGTCGGCAAAAGGATGGGCTGCTCCTGCCTCCAGGATGCTGAAGGTGCCAGTCTGGAAGTGGACGCCCAGGATGGCCAGCAACAGAGCCACGCTGCCCACCAGGGTGTACAGGAAGAACTTGATGGCGGCGTAGATACGTCGCTCCCCGCCCCACACTCCGATGAGCAGATACATGGGCACCAGGCCGATCTCCCAGAAAACGTAGAAAAGAATCAGGTCCAGCGAAACGAACACGCCGAACATCCCCGTCTCCAACAGCAGGAACAGGAAGTAGTACTCTTTAACCCGTTCTTTGATGGTGAAGGCGGAGTAGAAGTAGGATAGCGTGCTCAACAGCGCGGTCAACACCAGCATAACCACGCTGATGCCATCCACTCCCAGACGGTAGTAAACGCTGATGGCCGGGACCCACTCATAAGTTTCCTGAAACCACATCTGGCCTGGGGCGTTTCGGACCTGGCTGTAGACGAAGAAAGCCAGCCCCAGCGGGACAAGGCTGATCGCTATGGCCCACCAGCGGATCCAGTTCTCTTTTTCGCGCGGGATGAAGAGAATGATCAGGGCTCCCAGCAGGGGAGCGAAGGTGATAATGCTCAACACGTTTGTGCCCATTGGCTGCTCCTGTGAAACCTGTGACTGCTGTGTTCAGCCGCGAAGCCGGGGTGGGCTGGTATCTACTGATGAAAAGCCGGGCTTAGATGTTAGTGGTAGAAGATGTACAAGCCCGCCAGCGCCATTATAGTCATCATGGCTACCAGCAGGTAGTTCTGGACTTTACCGGTCTGGATGGGACGCAACGCTCGCCCCAGGGCGCCCGTGGCGCGACCCAGTCCGTTGACCACGCCATCCACGATGACGTCGTCGGTCCACCTGCTGAGGGTGGAGAGAGCGATCCCCGCCCGCCCGCTCAGGTTTACCAGCCCGTCAATGACCACCCTATCGAAAGCGGCACTCACATCAGCGGCGAGCCGCGTCACCCGTCCCACCAGGTTAACCAGGGGGGCTGCTACCCAGTGCTTATCGAAGTGATAGCACATGCGCGAGAGCTGGATGACGAAGCGCACAATAGTGACCTGATACAACTCGTCGAAGTAAAAGCGGCGGCGCGCGGCCTGGTACAGCCAGCCCAGTCCGCGTTGGCGCATCGCCCGCTCCAGCGGGTCCATCTGACCGGCCAGCAGCGGTTTCCGGCCATAAACCAGCCAGCCCAGACCCAGCCCGCCCAGGGCCAGCGCTGACGAGAGGCCCATTACCGGCCAGCTCAAGGGGGTAGCCGGGAGCTCGCCTCCTGCGAAGTGATGCAACCAATTGTGACCGAAAAGCGATCCCAACAGCGGGAACTCCTCCGGCACGCCGGCGAAGCCGAGAAAGATGGCAAAGAAGGCCAGCATCACCAGTGGAATGGTCATCGTCCACGGGCTCTCGTGAGCGTGCTCGGCTTGATGGCTGCGTGGCTGGCCCAAAAAAGTCAAACAAATCTGGCGTGCGGTGTAGAAGGCGGTCAGCCCGGCGGCCAGAGTGAGCATCAGCCAGACGAAAAAGGGCCAGGAGACTATCCCCTGGCGCGTGAACTCGTGCCAGGCATGGGCCAGAATTTCGTCCTTGCTCCAGAAACCGGAGGTCATCAGCGGAAAGCCGGAGAGGGCCAGGCCGCCGGTAACGAACGTCCAGAAGGTGATGGGCATTTTGTGCCTGAGCCCGCCCATTGCCTTCATGTTCATCTCGTGGTGACAGCCGATGATCACCGAGCCGGAGCCCAGAAAAAGCAGCGCCTTGAAGAAAGCATGGGTGATCAAGTGGAATACCGCTGCCACGTACCCGCCGATACCCAGCGCGGCGACCATGTATCCCAGTTGACTGATGGTCGAGAAAGCCAGCACCCGCTTGATGTCATCCTGCGCCACGGCGATGACCGAGGCAAAGATGGCGGTGAAGGCGCCGATGAAAGCGATCACTCCCAACGTCGGGGTGCCCGGCTCGACCACGCTCAGCAGCGGGAAAATGCGTGCCAGCAGGAAGATGCCAGCCGAGACCATCGTCGCCGCGTGGATGAGGGCGCTGACCGGGGTGGGCCCTTCCATCGCGTCTGGTAGCCAGACATGCAGGGGAAACTGCGCGCTCTTGCCCACCGTCCCACCGAAGATGAGCAGCGCGATCAACGAGGCCACCGTCCAGGTGCCGAGCAAAGGCAGGGTGACGGTGTGCTCGGCCAGAGTATGCAACACCCTCTCGCTGAAGATCACACCATAGCTCAACGATCCCGTCTGACTGTACAGGTAGAGAATGCCCAGGAGGAAAAACGCATCGCCGATCTTGGTGACGATGAAAGCCTTTAGCCCGGCCCGATAGGCCGATTCCTTCTCGTACCAGAAGCCGATGAGCAGGTACGAGCACAGTCCCATGACCTCCCACGAGATGAACAACGTCAGCAGGTTCTCGGAGACCACCAGGCCCAGCATCCCCGCCGCAAAAAGTGAGATGTAAGCAAAGAAGCGGGTGTAGCGGGGATCGCCGTGCATGTAGCCCACCGAGTAGACGAAAATCATCAGGCAGACGAAAGGCACCATGAAGAGGGCTACGGCCGTTAGTGGATCTACATAAATGCCGATCGGGAAGGTAGTGGTGCCGGTAGGGAACCAGGGGATGGCCCAATGGATGACATTTTCTTCCAGGTATGGCGTGCAGAAAGCGCAAAAAGCCACCGCCCAGCCAAGCGCCCAAGAGAGCGCGATCGCGCCGATGGCTACGCCGTGGCTCAGATGGCGGCTCCGGCCCGTGAACAATATAATGGCGAAAAAGGCCAGTAGCGGGAACAGAGGGATCAGCCAGGTCAGGCTGAACAGAACTTCTTGCATATTACATTGTCCCGGTTGATTTCTGCCGCAGTTAATTATAAAGTCAAAGTCACCCTTGCCAGGTAGCAAACCCGCGCCAGGGTGACTCGTGCTGCTGGACTGACTTATGCGCCGGATACATCAAGCAGATAACTCGCCAGAATGGCTGCCAGTCCGGCACCGATCATCTTCGCCCCCGAGATAATCAGATTTTGACGGGAGACATTCCCCAGGAATACTCCCAAACCAAAGAGGGTGGTCAAAGCTAATCCCAGGGATGAGTAATAGCTGATATTGATGTCTTCCCACAACCTGGTGAAGAAAAAAGGCAAAAGCACTACCAGCGCGGCGAGGAAAGGAGCGAAACCATCCACCAAAGCCACTATGATCACGGCGGTGCGTGAAGCCCGGCCGATTTTTGTCTGGCTGAGGTCCGTCAGGATATAGCTTTCCAGTTCGGCCAGGTCCCGTTTACGTTCGGCTGATTCGGTCAGGTAGGCCCCCCACAGGCCTGAAATGCCTATGGCGATGCAGGTAGAAAGGCCTGTAGCGAGGACGGTGGAAGGGCTGCGTACGTGGGCGGAGTAGTTGCCCATCAGGACACCGATGATGGTCAACACGCCATCGAAGGCGTTCATGGCGAAGTAGCGACGCGCTATTTCGCCGATGTTGGCCAGGTCGCCGTATTCCTGCAAGCGCTGGATATGGTATGTCAATCGTCGTAAAGGGCTCATCTACCAGCGCTTACCCCTGGTACGGATCCTGCGGCGTAGCCGAGTCGTCAATGATGATCTTGCCGGCGACTACTTCGTCAATGGAGTGTACCGTGCCGCCGTTCTCTTGAATGATCCGCATCACTTCCTCGTAGTTCAAATCGCTGCCCTCGATAGTGATTTTGGCGTTTTCGACCCGGCGATCAATCTCGTAGATGCTGATGTTTACTGCCTCGACGCCCGCCAGCACACTCAACTGCTCCGCCAGATCAATGATAGTGGGCTCGAGGGGCTTGAGCACATCCAGCACCAGACGCCTGACGTTACCCATCACTCAATTCCTCCCTAATATTTTCCCGGTTTTTAGGCAACTGGGCATCGGCGTTTTTGTTGGTAGTGACGACTTCAGCCGTCCAAGAGATCGAAAAGCTGCTGAAGCCGCTACTACGAACCCTGCTACAGCCAGCGAGCTGTAGCCCGGCATGCCGATGAGTGGTTAAATGCCTGATTCTACCTCTCGTCTTTATTACTGGAGTCTGGCGAATTTTGAGCACCGCTATACATTGTAGGCAGTTGTTTCAT
>JANLFX010000051.1 GCA_024653325.1 Anaerolineae bacterium | reverse complement strand
GGGGTGGGGATGGGTGAGGTAGGCACTGCACGGCAAATCTAACAATGTCGAGCTAATTATACGGTTTTTGCCCGACATGCGCAAACGGAGGGTAGCGCAGGCTCAAGCCTACGCTACATCTGAACGGCGAAATCGCGGGTGGTGCGTTCTCTCACCCCGAGAATTCCCAGAGAGCCAAAAAGTTTACGGTTTGTACCCCTTCATGATCAAGGGAAATATCCGCTGGTAAGGCGGAATGGCGGTGACCGCCTGACGCCGGAGACACTCGCCGTAGCCGTCTTCAATATCCGCCCGGCCCACGACGGTGACCCAGGCGTCGCGCACGACCACGCCGTAGGTGATGGTCACTGCCTGGCCTACCCCCACGGTGCCCTCCCAGTGCATGATGCCGCCGCTGTCGTCGAGGACACCGCCGCCCAGCGCGCTTAGCGAGCCGGAGATGTAGGTGGTATGGGTGGGCACAGGAGCGGAGACACTGGCCCCCACGGCGTCCATGATGCCCTCGTTGCGCAGGACGACGGTGTAGGTGAGCACGTCGCCGGGCTGGGCGGCGTCCCGGTTCACGGTGAAGGTGCTGGGTGAGAGGTCCGGAGCGTTGACGCGGACGACGGCCTGCCGCCGGAAGCTGAGCCCGTGGTCGGCGTCCTCCAGGCGAGCCACGTTGGTGATGTAGGTAGATGCCGGCAGGGGATCGTCCACGGCCAAGCGGTAGGTGAGGATCACGGCCGCGCCGGCGGCCAGCGGCCCCTGCCAGGTGATGGTCCGGGTCAGCGGGTGGTAGATGGCCTGGGTGGGTTGGAGCGAGCCGGGAACGTAGCTGGTGTTGGCCGGGATGGTGTTGGATACGGTGGCCCGGGCGAGGACCTGGGAGTGGTCGTTGCGCATCACCAGGGCGTAGGTCACGGTGCTGCCGCTGGCCACGGGGGTATGGTCGGCGCTAAAAGTGGAAGTCCCCAGCCAGCTCAGCCAGCCGATGACCCGTTCCATGGTGAGCTGCGCCGCGGCCTCGTCCAGGGCCTCGAAGGGGAAGCTGAAGAACACGGTGCGGAATCCGTCGCCCTGATGGGCCACGGCGACCGGATAGCCGTGATCGCCCAGGAAGGCTGTTTCGCTGGAGAGGGTGGGCGTGATCGCGTCACTCCAGTTTTGGAAAGGATAGGTGAGGGTGTAAGGCCCCAGGGAATCGCCAACAGGGCTGTCTTGCACGCCGGTGACCACGGTGCTGGTCAGGTCCTCGGTATAGCTGATCACCCCCAGGTAATCGCGGCCCAGGTCAGTGAGGCCATTGGTGTACAGGTAATCCTGGCTGCTGAAAAACAGTCGCCCGCCGTTACCCAGATAAGCAAGCAAGTTTGCCTCTTCGTCGGCGGAAAGGGTGGCGAACCAGTCGTAGCCGGTGAACCAGACCACGAGGGGATACCATTGCAGAGTGCTCAGTGGGGGACTACCCAGCCCATCCCCTGAATTCCAGCCCATATTCCAATAGTCGTAGGTGAGAGCGTTGGCTTGCAAGGCGGCGGTGTAATAGTCCTGCACGTGGTACCACCGGTCGTCGTCCACCAGCAGGATGGGAGCCGGGGTCTTGGTGGTCAAGGTAGCCGTGTGTACCAGAGTAGGGGAGAGGGCCGAGGTGGCGGTGAGCACCACCGTGTCTGAGGCGTTCCAGTCGGTACCTGCCGGAATCTGCACGGTGACGGTCAGGGTGTCAGTGGCACATGCGGCCAGGGTCAGATGGTCGGCGGAGAGGCTGGCAGGCCAGGCAGATGGCGAAAGGGACAGGGAGTAAGTGTCGGCGGCCAGTTCACCGGTGTTGCGCAGGCGGAGGACGTGATGGGCGGCGGTGCCCGGGGGACCGATAACGGTCTGCAGGGTGGGGGTCAGTTCCACGCCCACCGTCTGGCGGGGACTCATCAGCCAGTCTATGATGCGTTGCATCACCTCACGACGAGTGGCGGCGTCGTTGATGGCCTCGAAGCCGAAGGACAGGTAGAGTACGCGGTATGGGCGGCACAGGTCGGTGCACTGGCCGGCCTGTCCATCGTCCTGATAAGTCAACACCGCCCGGGCATGGTCAGGGTTGTCCACCAGGATTTCATCGGGCCAGACCTGATTGTTGGCCCCGCCCTCGCCAGTGATGGTCAAAGATAGTCCGGCGAAAATGTCGTCTACCAAACCGTTTATTTGGTAGGTTTGGGTGTTATCGCGCACGTAGCGGGCCATGACGTAGTCACGGAAATAAGAGGCGTAGAAAAGACCACTGCCGCCGTCATCCCAATAGGCCACATCCTGGCCGGTGAGGAACAAGCGGCCGCCGCTGGTCAGATAGTTGGTGATGGTTGCCGAGGCCCCGATGTAGCCTGGCGCGTCCTGGGGAGCTGACCAGATGACGATGTCGTAACGCATGAGCTGGTCGGCGGTGGGCACGTCACGGGGTTCGACGTAAGGCTGACGGATCAGGTGCTCGTCGTACAGGTAGCGCAGGTCGTCGAGGGCGCTTTCGAAGTAGGTGCGCTGGCTGTCATTGTACCAGGGGCCCGAGTCCACCAGGAGGATGGTGGGCGCGGTGGGCAGGCTGAAATCACGGACGGTGGCCTGTCCGGCGACGATGGTGGCTGTGGCGGTGAGTACCCGATGGCCGGGATGGGTGACGCGTACTTCGTAGTCACCAATGGGCAACACCAGGCTGTAGCCGCCGGTCTGAGCGCTGGCCGTGGTGCTCAGCGGGGAATTCAGCACGGTGACGGTGGCCGACAGCGGGCGCCCGCTTCCCGCCTCGGCGATGGTGCCCAGCAGCGTGCCCGTCGGTTTGGCGGTCAGGGTGAAGAGCTGGGTGGTGGCCTCGCCAGGACGGATAAGCAGGTTATAGGCGGTTTGCGGGTAGTAGCCGAAAGCGGAGGCGGTGGCGTCATAGGTATCCGCTGCCAGGCTGATGGCATAGTTGCCATTGGTATCGCTGGTGGTGGTCAGGGTCGGGCCGCCACCGTGGGGAGCGACGCTGACTGTGGCCCCGCTGATAGGTGCGCCGGATGTAGTCCGCACTGTTCCACTCAGCAACCCGAAGTCACCCACGGCCATGACGGCGCGGTAGGCGTCCACCAGGCCCCAGCCGTAGTCGTTGTTGGGTTGGGTGGAGCCCAAAGGCGTGGCCGTGCTGGTCAGCGCCTGCTCTATCTGGGCGATGCTCAGGGTGGGGTTGGCCTGGAGCATGAGGGCCACGATGCCGGTGACGTGAGGCGCGGCCATGGAGGTGCCGCTCTTCAGCGAGTAACCGCCGCCGGGTACGCTGGAGCGCACGTTCACGCCCGGAGCCACCACCTCTGGCTTGATCTCATTCCAGGGCGATGGGCCGCGGGAGGAGAAGCTGGCGAGCACGTCGTCAGCATCGGTCGCGCCTACGGCGATAGACTCCGGAAAGCTGGCCGGGGCGTTCACCGAAGAGGAATAGGGGCCATCGTTGCCGGCGGAGAAGATGGGCACGATGCCGGCAGCGACCAGAGCCTGCACGTCCGGTCGGAAAATTTCATCCGCGCCGTTTGAGCTGCCCCAAGAGTTGTTGACCACGTCGGGAGCCAGGTCGGGATCACCGTTGGGGGCCAGTAGCCACTGGAACCCGGTGTGAATCCAGCTATCGTAGGAATAACCGGAGTTGGTGAAGATTTTGACCGCGATCCACTGCGCGCCGGGGGCCACGCCAATGCCCTCGCCACCGACGATGGTGCCCATGGTGTGCGTGCCGTGACCGTGCCCATCGCCGGGGTAGGTGTAGTCCTCATTGGTGGCGCAGAACCAGTTGCCCGCGTGAATATGCAAGCCTTTGGGGTTGTAGCCCCGGTAGCGGGTGAGCAACGCCGGGTGATAAAGGTCCACGCCCGTGTCCATGTTGGCTACCACCACCCCACTGCCGACGATGCCCAACGCCTCCCAGACGAGGTCGGCGCGCACGCGGGAGATGTTCCACTCTGGAGTGGAAGACTGGAGGGATGGAAGATTGGAAGACTGGCTTCCATCCTTCCATCCTTCCAGCAAATAACGCACGTGGTCCGCGCGGACGATTTCCACTTCCGGGCGGGCGGCCAGGGCCAGGATAACTTCTCGTTGGGCGGTGACGGCCAGGCCGTTGAAAATCCAGTAGGGCGTGAAGCGTTCCACCCGCCCCAGGCTCTGTTCCTGGGCCAGGTAGGCGCGCACGGGGCCCTGGGTCTCGTCAGCGGTGGCCTGCAGGGTAGAAACCAGCAGCCGCCGCCGTTCCTGGATGCCGACCTCGGCGGCGATGAACGGCGTCAGGTCGGTAGTAGCTTGCAGGTGAACCAGACAGGGTATCGCCTGGCCCTCGCTGGTGGCAAGCAACTGTTTGAGCAGGGCAGGCTCGATCTTGCGCCGGATTTCGGGCGAGATGGTGAAGGCGGCTGGCGGAGGCGGCGTTAGTGTAGCACCACGCGGCGGTATACCATTCTGTCCCCACACACCAGATTGAGGGAGCAGAGCCGCGATCAGGCAGATGGCCACGACGACGAAAAAGGAAGTGAAACGGCGTGAGTTCATGGCAGACCTCCATCCTGAGCAGGGTCTTTGGGGCTCAAAGGCGGTTTGTGACTGCCGTTTTTATCGCAGACCCTGCTGGAGCGAAAAGCTAACAGCATTGGCCTTTAGGGATTGAGATCGAGGGCCATTATAACAGACTTGTGAGCGAAAATCAACCGGATGACGGGCTGTAGGATAGGATAGTTTCCAGTACAAAACGCAGCGGCCGACCGCTGCTGCGCCCTGAGTGAAATCGAAGGGTGTCGGCCTTATAAGCGGGCAGAGCCTGTCCTGAGCGGAGACGAAGGGTCGCCCGCCGCTACGTGTTTCGCACCGAGTACGAGGATAAGCTGACAGCTTGTCCTACGCTTCTCCGTTGCCAATTTGCCAGACGCGGTGCTCTAGGTTATAATCCGAGCATCTTTGCATGGGAGGTGACGGTGAAACTTTCTGTGTTAGTGCCGGTCTATAATGAGCAAGCCACCATTGGTGAGATTTTGCGTCGCATACGTGCCGTTAAGTTGGAAGGTATTGAGCGGGAGATTATCGTGGTGGATGATTGTTCCACCGACGGCACTGCTGAAGTTCTGAGACAAGAGGCCCAATACGAAGATACGCTGGTGTTTACCCATCAGCATAATCAGGGCAAGGGAGCGGCGGTGCGCACTGCCCTGCAACATGCCAGCGGCGACATTCTGCTTATCCAGGACGCCGACCTGGAGTACGATCCCCGCGAGTATCCAATGCTTCTCCAGCCCATCCTGGAGAAACGCTCGCAGGTGGTATATGGCTCACGCTTCCTGGGCGGACCGCGCAAGGCCATGTTCTTCTGGCACATGGTGGGCAACAAGTTTCTGACTTTCATCACCAACCTGCTGTACAATACCATCCTCACCGACATGGAGACCTGTTACAAGGTGTTCACCCGCGAGGTCGCCGATAAACTACACCTGCGTTCCCCGCGTTGGGGCTTCGATCCGGAGATCACTGCCCAGATTCTGCGCCAAGGTTATCGCATCTACGAGGTGCCCATCTCTTACACCGGGCGCGAGATGTGGGAGGGGAAGAAGATCAATTGGCGGGATGGATTCATCGTGCTGTGGACGCTGCTCAAGTATCGGGTTGTGGGGTGATGTATAAAGAAACCCGTTTTCTGGGAGAAAACGGGTTTCTGAACTCTGCTCAGGATGCTCAGGTTAGGATACCGTTAGCGCGCATGATCCTGATTGCCCTGCTTCTGATCGGCACCCTGGCTCGCCTGGCCCCTCTAGCCGCTAACCGCTTCCATCAGGACGAGGCCATCTACAGCTATTGGGGGCGTCTGATTGCCTCGGGCCGGGACCCGTTGCTGCTCACGTACCCGGTGGACAAGCCACCGCTCCTGCCCTATTTGCTGGCCCTGACGTTTCGTGTCTTCAGGGTGAGCGAGGTATCCGCTCGCCTGCCGGGGGTTGCTGCCAGCGTGCTGACTACCGCCCTGACCTACAGTCTGGCCCGGCGGGTTTACGGTACTGGGCCTGCTCTCGTCGCCATGGTGTTCATGGCCCTCTCGCCTTTCAACATCCTTTTCGCTCCCACCGCTTTCACCGATCCCTTGATGGTGATGTGGGTGGTAGCCGCGCTAAGGTGCGCGGTCGAGGGGCGGTGGTTCTGGGCCGGAGCATTCCTGGGACTGGCGATGGCTACCAAGCAACAGGGAGCGCTTTTCGCGCCGCTCATCGTGGCTGGGGGCTGGGCTGTAATGCACGATGCGCAATGCACAATACACAAAGTGGGGTGGCCGATTGGCCTTCTAGGCTTTGCTTTGCCGATGATGATGGTCACACTGTGGGATGCGCAGCGCTGGTCAGTGCAGCCCAGTTATTTCGAGCAGGGGCTGACCAGCTACGGTACCTTGAGGCTGGCCCCTTGCGCCGAGTGGGGAAGGCGTTGCAGTGAATGGTTGGGATGGCTGCGTTACATCACCGCTTCACCCGTGCTCAACCTGACGCTGCTGGTTGGGGTGCCACTGCTCCTATGGATTTCCTGGCGAGAGATGCGCACCTCCCCCGCCGTCCGCTTCGACTTCGTCCTGTCCGGCTTCGTCGCCCTGTATTTGTTGGCCCACTGGCTGTGGACTTTCAACGTTTGGGATCGGTATCTGCTGGGACTGGTGCCGCTGTTGGCTATGCTGCTGGGGCGGGTAATGTGGGGGGTAGGCCGGGTTGACAACCCGGCTTACGGGATCGCCGTGGTCGCGCTGGTGGTGATCCTCCTGGCCCGACCGGCCTGGCTGGCGGCCCACAGCGGTTATCCGGTGGGTGGCGATCACTGGGCCTACGTGGGGATTGATGCCGTGGCCGATTACCTGCGGGCAGAAATGCCGCCCGGTTCAGTACTGTATCACCGCTACTTGGGCTGGCATTATCTGTTTTACCTGTTCGACGCGCCTGTAAACCTGCGCTGGTATAATTCACCGTCTCGCCTGGCCGAGGACGCGCAGCAGATGGGCGATGTACCCCGCTACGTTGTGCTGCCAAGCTGGGAGCCGCGCTTGCCGGTGCAGGCTGCGCTGCGCCACGTGGGATTAGACCTGCACCCGCTGTTCCGCACTGTTCGTACCGATGGCACGGTATCGTTCACCGTGTATCGCATCGAGTAAATAAGACCTCGGAGGTCTCCACGTGGCTTCGTGCAAAGTGAAGAACACTCAAAGGCAATGTGCCATTGTTCGGAAAGGCGCTCCGGAGACCTGCGAGGTCTCTGTGTACCGCATTGAGTAGGGTTATGTCATTACTGCAACGATTGTTCAGGGCCAGTTATCTATATGCTCTGGAGCCCGGCCCGTGGGGCGGGCTGTTCCCTGTCTATGTGACCCTGGCGGTGGGTTTCGCCATCGGCGCAGGGGCCTGTTTCTTTATGCTGCGCTGCCGGCGTGGTGTGCTATCTCCATTGGCGCGGCCATTGTTCGCTGCGGAAGGGCTGATTTGTACCATCGGGTTGGGCTTCACGGCGGCCCGTTTCGCGCGATTGCCGGTGCTCTCGGCGCGGGTGTGGCCCTTCGCGGTGGTGTTTTCGGCAGGGAGCGTGGGCGCGGTCTACTTGCTGGCCCGCGCGCGGCCCAGCGATTTGGTCAGCCACCAGCTTCGCCTGCTTGCCCTTCGCTTCGAAGCAGACGAGCATCCTTGGCCGTTGGCGGCACAAGTCGCGCTGGCCCTGCTACATCTAGGCGGGCTGGGCCTGCTGTGGGACTGGTATCGCCGTCCATGGATGCTGGCTTTGCCCTCGCTAGCCGTGCTGCTCCTGCCCCAGTTGATTCCCCAGTTCATGCATCGAGGACGAGCGCAAGTCTACATGGAAGCGCTTACCCCGCTGTTCATGGCCTACGCGGCGATGCTGTGGTATAACCTGTTCAGTTACGGTCTGGGCGTGGACCTGACCCGTTACGAGTGGTTCCCTTACCCCGATCCCTGGTCAGCAACCTTCGACGTGGACGCGGCGGTGTGGGCCGGGGTGGGGTACACGCTGTTGGTGCAAGGGAAAATGGCCCTTATCTGGCTGGGTCAACGACGGCGAGCGCTGCACGTCCTGGGCATGAGCGTGCTGATCCTGACCCTGTTATGGGCCGGGGGGGAGTATCTGGGCCATCGCACACGGGGGGTGACCGGCAGCGACCCCTTCTGCTACGCCCAGATGGCCGTGGACATCGCCCGTACGGGCAGCCCATTGCATCGCTTTCCTCTGGCTCAGACCGTCCGCGAAGCGGGCCTGCCCGTTTGGCCCGCCGTCCACGTCGGCTATCATCCGGCATTGGACGGACAGGGCCGGGCGGCCACGGTCTGGCCGGTGGGTGGAGCGTTGCCCCTGGCAGTGGGCTACTTCATCCTCGGCGAGGAAGGGTTGTACGTGACCACTCCCCTGCTGGCCTTGCTATCGTTAATCGCCTTGGCTTTGCTGGCCGGGGAGGTGGTGCGCCATCGATCAGACGGTGAACGCTGGCTGACGGCGGGTCTGGCCGCTTTTCTGTTGGCCACTTTACCGGAGCAGATAGATCGGGTGTTGGTGCCAATGGCCGACGCCACCGCCCAGTTGTTGACCACCCTGACCTTGCTTTGCGCACTGCGTACCCGGCGTGGGCGACCTTGGTTATGGGGTGCGTTGGCCGGGCTGGCCTGTGGCGGGGCCTACTGGGTGCGGCACACTCAGCTCATGTTGATTGTACCCCTATTGCTGGCGGCAGTGCTGGGGAATGGGCGGGATTGGCGACGGGGGCTGGCTTTCCTGATGCCGTGTGCTGTGGTCGCTCTCGTGGTCGCCTGGCCCGACCTGGCCTATCACTACCTGGTCTTCGGCAGCGTGCTTACCCCGGAGTCGCCGGAGGTGTACCTGTTCAGCGTAGAGCACGTGGGGCACACCGCGCTGCTGATGCTGGATAGCGCGATGCGACGGGCGGAGTTCGGTTTCGTGGTCCTTTTCATCGGTTACGGGGTGTATCGCCTGGCGCGGGAGAACTGGCGCGGGCTGACCGTACTGCTGACCACCGTGGCCGCCGTGCTGGCCATCCACCTGCCTTACGCCCCGCTGCGCTGGCGGGACTTGCTCTCAATCGCCCCGCTGCTGGCCCTGCTGGCCGCCTATGGACTGGTAGCTTTCGCCCGGCGAGCCTGGGAATTGGCACGGAGTGCGTCCGGCGGGGATTGGATGGCAATGGCGACAGTCGTGCTGGTGCTGATGGCCCTTTCCGTGCGCACGCGACCGGTGCTGTCCGGCCTGTTCAAGCCACATCGCGCATCCTTTGGCTACCTGTACGCCCGGCAACGGCAGGCCTTTGACGAACTGGCTTACCTCGTGCCGGAGGACGCGGTTGTGGGCAGCACGCTCAACGGTGGGGCGGTGGAGCTATACACCGGGCGGGAAGCCTTCCACCCCGCGCCGTGGAGTGCCGATGAATTCGTGCATTTTGTGCAGTTGATGTCCGCTGCGGGCCGTGCCATCTACCTGCTGGACGACGGTGTGGAGATGGAGCCTATATTGGAAACCGTGCGCGAGCGGTTGAGTGTGGCCCAGGTGGGCGAGTTGTTCCTGCCCTACTATCTGCCAGGTGGGGATAGCCGTGATCGTTTTGTAAACCTCTACCTGGTACGACCGTAGGTCGGGATGCTATCCCAATCTACTCTTGGTCGAAGACGACCACTTCCTTGCCGTGCAGCTTATCCAGCACTTTCTGGACGATGAGGTCCAGGTGGGCAGCGTTCTGCACGAAATCCAGGTCATCGGCGGGGACGGTGAGTATCGGGCACAAAGTGAAGCCCTCGATCCACTCCTCGTACAGCCGGTTGAGTTGTTCCAGGTATTCTGGGCTGATGTCCTTCTCATACTCGCGTCCCCGTAACCGGATACGCTCCAACAGGGTGGGCACTGAGGCCTGCAGGTAGATCACCAGATCCGGTGGGGGGAGGATCTCGATCACGGTCTCATACAGGGCGCGATAGCTCTGATAATCGCGCTCGTCCATGTGTCCCTGGAGATAAAGGTTGCGGGCGAATATCTCCGCGTCCTCGTACACCGTGCGGTCCTGCACCACCGTTCCCGGTCGGTCCACAATCTGCCGGTGATGGCGCAGCCGGCGTGAGAGGAAGAAAATCTGTGAGTGAAAACTCCAGCGCCGCATGTCCTTGTAGAAATCGGCCAGGTAAGGGTTATCGTCTACGGCCTCGTTAAACGGTTCCCAACACAGATATTCGGTCAACCGGGCGGTGAGCGTGGTCTTGCCCACGCCGATATTCCCGGCCACCGCGATAAACTTCTTCACCACTTCACCTCCTACGTTCACTGCAACCCGCCGCGCACCAAGACGTTCAAGGCCACGGCGATGAACCAGTGGATGAAAAACGCCGGATAAAAAGAGCGCACTTTCAACCCGATGAGCCCGATCAGAGTACCGCCGACGATGCAGGCATAAGTTTCCAGTTCCGGCTTGCCGATGTGGGCCAGGGTAAAGGGCACGGCCTGCACGATGGCTGCGTACCAGCCTAACCCCTCCTCCAGTCCAAAAAGCATGAACCCCCGAAAGAAAAACTCCCAGGCAAAGAGGGCTACCCCATTGACCATCACCCATCGCAGCGATATGCTATCCGGACCCCGCGCTCCGTAGTAACTCTGGAATCCAGGCATCCGGGCGGCGACGGAGAGGATCCCGGCCATGAGCACGATGCCGCCAGTGGTGTAAGCCAGACCGCTCCGCCAGTCGCCCAATCCCAGCCCATAGTGCAGGGGATTCTCACGAAAGATGAGGACGATGATCCCGATGGGGATGATGAAATAGACGATAACCTCACTCAACTCGCGGTTATCAAAGAGGGTGTGATACCCACTGAAAGCCAGGAGCAGGGTCGTAGCAACGAGCACGGCCCCGGTCTTGAACCGGGCGCGGTGGTTGGACATAACCTTTCTCCTCAACAGGTCTTACCCCCATTATATGGCTTTCGAAGATTAAGGTCAAATGGTCCGGTGGTGCAAGCCTGGAGTTCAACTCAATTGCCAGTAACTCCAAACATGGGTATAATAGACCGGCGACAGGGGTCAACGGGGTCAATAGAATCAACGGATATTTAAGCCATTCAATATACAAGCTACCAACTGGCAAGGATATAGCAATGGACATCATTCTGCACTCTATCGGGCACGTGATCAGCCCGGTCAAATTCCCAGAGCGAGTGGAAAGGGAAGATGTGGAAGCTCAGGTAGTCATTGATCCGGAATGGGCCGAGGCTCTGGACGGCATTGAGGAGTTCTCCCACATCTGGGTACTCTTTTATCTGCATCACGTGGTGGAGGAGCATCCCTTCGTCGCCAAAGTCCATCCGCGAGGCCGAGCCGATTTGCCACTGGTAGGCGCCCTGGCCACCCGCACCCCATACCGTCCCAACCCTATTGCCCTGACGGCAGTGCGCTTACTACGCCGTGAAGGCAATGTACTCACCGTGTGTGGGCTCGATGCCTACGACGGCACCCCTATCCTGGACCTCAAGCCCTATCTCACCCCTGGCGATTGTATCCCGGGAGCCGCAAAACCTGACTGGGTGCGCGATATACAAGAGTAAAACTGGAGGAGAAAATGCTCGATGACCACAATCAATGTCCTCTCTACCAGACAATTCAGCGACGATTTACTGGATAAACTGCGTGCCGTCTCCCCCCGGCTGAACATCCGCCAACGACCCTGTCGTGACGCGATGGAGGTGGCAGACGCCCTGACCGCCGATGTGGAAGTAATCTACACTTTCCATGTCCCTGATGACCTGCTGGCTCGTGCTCCGCACCTGCGCTGGATTCAACTGCACAGCGCTGGTGTGGACCATTTGCTGAACAATCCGGTAATGCGCAGCGATGTCCTCATCACCACCACCAGCGGACTGCACGCGGTGCACATCGCCGAATATGTTTTTGCCTCTATCCTGGCTTTTGTTTACCGGGTGCCGCGCATGCTTCACTATCAACGCCGTCAAGAATGGCCCACTGGACGGTGGGATACTTTTGCCGGGCCGGAGTTGCGGGGGCAGACCATTGGCATCATCGGCTATGGAAGCATTGGCAGTGAGGTGGGGCGTATCGCCCACGCCTTAGGAATGCGGGTGCTGGCCGTTAAGTATAGTGCCAGGCCATCCGCTGGTCACGGGCGCGGGCAAACGGGTGGTGAGAAGTACCGTATTCCCGGCACTGGCGACCCGGAAGGCGCGCTGGTATCTCGTCTTTACCCGCCGGATAAGCTTCTCGATATGGTGGCTGAGTGCGATTTCGTGGTGGTAACCGCTCCTCTGACGATGCAGACGCGGGGATTGATTAACGAAGCCGTGTTGCGAGCGATGAAGCCCACCGCTTATCTGGTGAACATTGCCCGTGGGCCCATAATAGACGAGCGCGCCCTGATCCGTGCCTTACAAGAAGGCTGGATCGCTGGAGTGGGGCTGGACGTGTTCGAAGAGGAGCCTCTCCCTGCCGATAGTCCCTTATGGCAACTGGCCCGGAACTCCGCCGAGGGGAAAGGCAATGTTATCATCTCGCCTCACGTGGCCGGTTTTACCCTGCGTTACGACGAACGGGCGGTCGAGATTTTCGCCGAGAACCTGCGTCGCTATTTGGGCGGCGAACCGATGTTGAATCTGGTGAACAAGGAAAAGGGCTACTGAGGTGATTAGCGGCATCATCTTCGACCTGGGGAACACCTTGATGTACCTGAATGGCGACTGGCAGGAAATCGAGGCCCGGGGCGTGGCAGAAATGAGCGACTTTCTGGTGAAACAAGGTCTGACCCTGGACCAGGCCCGTTTCAGCGAAGCATTCCTGGCTCATCGCCAAAAGGGTTTCGCTCGCGCTTCAGAAACGCGTGTCGAGGTGCTGGCTACCGACACATTACGGGCCACTCTGTCCGCCTTTGGCTATTCCAACGTGGACGACGTGTTGATTAGAGAAGCGTTGAGGCATTACTTCCGGCTCGAAGAGCAGTCCTACGTCGCCTTCCCGGATGCATTGGATGTGTTGCGTCAACTCGACAGCATGGGCTACCGTTTAGGCATGATCTCCAACGCTACCGATGACCCGCTTATTCAGCGCCTGGTGGATCGCCTGGGATTCCGCCCGTGGCTGAAGCCTGCTTTATCTTCGGCGGGAGTGGGTATCCGCAAACCTGACCCGCGCATTTTTCAAATAGTGCTGGACGAATGGAGACTGCTGCCGACGCAGGTGGTCATGGTGGGCGACACCCCAGAAGCGGACATCCTGGGCGCGCAGCTCGCCGGTTTACACAGCGTGCTGGTAAACATGCATCAGAGCTCCCCAAACACCGCCGCGTTGAACATTCAGGCGGATGCGCAAATAGATAGCCTTTCCCTGCTTCCCAGGGTCATCAGCGCACTGGACTTAGCGGTAAAATCTGGGTAGCACGGGTTTAAGTCCGTGCCACCCAACTCTATTTGCACTTTTGCTTAACTTGAGCTATACTTAAACATAAATGTGCCCAGAGGTGTAGTGATGTTTAACCCCCGGTCCCGTTCTCAGTATATCTACTTTAGCGGATTGTAGCGCGTGCTATGGCCTTCGCGCCATGCTGTGCTGCAATCCGCTTGCCCAGGACCCACGAAATGCTCGTGGGTCTTTCAATTATTATAAACGCGATTCTGTTCAGCAAAACCATAACCAGGCCTGATGCGTATCCGTAAAACGTGACCACGCATCACGCTGTACGTTTAACGGTCACAAGGAGCAGACCTCATGAAACCTGTAGACGAACAAATGGCCATCCTCATGCGCGGGGTGGATTTCGGTGACGAGCAAATCCGAGAAACTATGGAGCGCGAGCTGCGTGAGCGCCTGTCCGAGGGACGACCATTGCGCGTGTACTGCGGTTACGATCCCACGGCCCCCGACCTGCACTTGGGCCACACGGTCACCATGCGTAAACTCCGCCAGTTCCAGGAGCTGGGACACGAAGTCGTGTTCCTCATTGGTACAGGAACCGGTCTCATCGGCGATCCCAGCGATCGGGACAGCGCCCGCCCACGACGTACACGCGAGGAACTACACGCCCTGGCCAAGACTTACACCGACCAGGTGTGGAAGATCCTCGACCGGCAGAAGACGATAGTCCGTTATAACGATGAATGGTTAACCAAACTCACTTTAGAAGATATCATCAAGTTGGCTTCCAATTTCACCGTCCAGCAGTTCCTGGTCCGTGATAACTTCAGCAAACGCTACGCCAAAGGCGATCCCATCTGGCTCCACGAATTGCTTTATGCCCTGATGCAGGGTTACGATGCCGTCGCCCTGCGCACCGACGTGCAGATTGGCGGCACGGACCAGTTGTTCAATCTGATAGCCGGGCGAAAGATCATGGAGTTCTTTGGCCTGCGACCGCAGATTTGCCTTACTTTTCCCATCCTGGTAGGCACTGACGGCTACCTGCGCATGAGCAAAAGCACGGGTAACTACATCGGCATTGATGAACCGCCGGAGCAAATGTACGGCAAGGTGATGAGCCTGCCGGATCACGCCATGAGCAACTATTTCAACCTGGTCACCCGCTGGACGCCCGCCGAGATCGCGCACATCGAGGCCGAGCTAAAGAGCGGTAAACTGCATCCCCGGGACGCGAAAATGAAACTCGCCTGGGAAATCGTCAGCATCTTCCACGGCGACGCGGCGGCGGATGCCGCCGAAGCTCACTTCCGCACGGTGTTCCAGGAGCGGGAGCTGCCGCCAGACATGCCGACTTTCACCGTCGCCGGTTCGGCTAACGTCGTGGATTTAATGGTCGAGGCTGGTCTGGCCAAAAGCAAGAGTGCAGCGCGGCGGCTGATCCAGCAAGGCGGGGTGCAATTGGATGGCAGGCGGGTAGAGGACATCAACACTGTGGTGGAGGTAGCAGACGAGGCGGTGTTACAGGTGGGTCGCCGGCGGTTCGTCAAGCTCATCGCTGGCTAGCTGAAGTGCGACGCACTTCGGGAAGTGCGTCGCACTTCTCGGGAGGGCGAGGAGGTTTGGACAGATGACAGCAGAGTCGGGGAACACTACAATGTTATCCCGTAAGCGCCGCTGGCCGTGGGTGGTGGGCGGTATCGCCTTTGTCCTGCTGGCGGCCTGCGGAGTATGTCTGGGCAGCCTGGTAGCCTGGCGCGGCGTAATGGGCCCGCGGGAATTCGGCGATGCAGTAGCCATCATTCGGGTAGAAGGGACCATAGACGGCAGCTCACTTAACCCATTCGGGGGTGGGGTGTACAGCGAGGAGATCATCCGCTACATTCACAACGCGGACGAGGACCCCAGTGTGAAAGCCATCGTCGTGCGCATCAACAGCGCGGGCGGGGCGGTGGTCGCTTCCGATGAAATCTACAGTGAGTTGAACAAGGTGGACAAGCCGGTGATAGTATCCATGGGCGACGTGGCGGCCTCAGGAGGGTACTACATCGCCTGTGCTGCCGATTACATCTTCGCCAACCCGGCAACGTTGACCGGCTCCATCGGGGTATACAGCGAGGTGCCCAATGCCGAGGAGTTGTTAAAAAAGCTAGGCATAGAAGTGGTCATCATCCGCAGTGGGCCTTCTAAAGCCGCCGGAAACCTGTTTGAGAAAATGAGTGAGGAGGATGTAGCTATCATCCAGGCGATGGTGGACGAGATTCACAGGATGTTCGTGGACATCGTGGCCGAGAAACGTCACCTGCCCGTGGAGAAAGTGAGGGAACTGGCCGATGGGCGGGGGTATACCGGCAAACAGGCCTTGGAGCTGGGCTTGATAGACGAACTGGGCAATCTGCCCGAAGCTATTGATTACGCGGCCCAGGCGGGCGGGATTGTGGGCAAGCCGCGAATCATTGATTACCAGGCCGCGCCCAGTTTCTGGCAGTTGCTAACCTCGGCTCTCACTCAACCCAGGCCGGGCATCAGCCTGGAGGAAATGCGGAGGCTGAATACGCCTGTGTTTTTGTATTCTTACATCGAACCATAGCTGAGACAGGCTGAAGCCCGTCTTACACGATGCCCGCCAGCCTCCTGGCCAGCCGCATCTTCTCCTCCAGATTGGCCAGCCGCGCCAGCATGATTCGCTGAGCCTGCGGCGACCCGGCCCCGTGCATGGACTCTGTGAGATAGGCCGCCGCCCCTGGTCCCAATGTGAGATTCTCCAGCAGCCGGAGCATTCGGCAGCGCTCTTCTGTCGTATATCGGTCCACGCTGCGCAGGTACTTCTCCAGGTAAGGCCCTATTTCGGGGTTAGTGAAGTCCTTTTCCGAGGGCAGGGTAACCAGCAAGCCACCGGCAATGTCCTGGGCCAGCCGCGCCATCTCGTACGGGAAGCGCGTCACGTTGAGTTTGCACACGTTCGCCAGCATCAGGTCAACCAGGTAGGTGCCCGAAGCCGTCGGCTTGCCTTCCGCCGAGCACGCGATACCGCAGGCGTATATCGTCTCGTTGAGATGGATCATTTCCACGATCTTGTCCTTGACGTGCGAGGCCTGATCGGTTCCCTGGTATTGGGCCAGCGACTGCGCCGCCCCGATCAACACATCCCCGACGCCTGCCTTGCAGCCGCCATAGCTCTGGCGGTGATAGCCCGCAAAACGCTCGACGAGCAGCCCGCTGAAAGCGTATTCTCCGGCCATAAACACCCGCTCCCATGGCACAAACACGTCATCCAGGATGATCACAGCCTCGTGTCCACCGAACTCCCGGTTGCCCACGTCGAGCTGACCGCCTTCCAGCTTGCGCGTGTCCGACGGCTGCCGCCCGAAAATCATGAGCACGCCCGGCGCATCCGCCGGGATCGCAAAAGCGACGGCATAGTCCCGATCCTCTTCTGAAAGGGTCTGGGTCGGCATGACGATGATCTCGTGCGAGTTCAGCGCCCCGGTCTGGTGCAATTTGGCCCCGCGCACCACAATGCCATCGGGCCGCCTGTCCACGATGTGCACGAACAGGTCCGGGTCGGCCTGCTGCGAGGGTTTCAGCCGCCGGTTGCCTTTCGCGTCGGTCATCGCCCCGTCTACTACCAGGTCGTGCTCCTGCACGTATTTCAGGTACTGCCGAAACCTGGCGTGATATTCGGTCCCCAACGCCTGATCCATCTCGTAAGTCACCGAATCCAGCGCGTTAAACGCATCCATGCCCACGCAACGTTGAAAACAGCAACCTGTCATTTGCCCAAGCAGGCGCTGCATCTTCACTTTGGCCACCAGGTCTGCCGTACCCTGATGCAGGTGCGTGAACCGGTTGACCTGCTGGCCAGTCAGGTTCGAGGCGGCCAGCATCAGGTCGGCGTAAGCGGGCTGCTGGGGCAATTCGTAGGTCATCGCACAGGCATTGAGCGAGGGGCGGACCAACGGGTGGTCAACCGGGTTCTCGATCTCCTGACCCATGATAAACACCCGCTTCTTCATTCTGCGCAGGCTGGCGATATAATCGTCTTTCGTCATCAGCGTCATCGCGGTCCTCCATCGGTCATTGGTCATCTGGTCATCTTCTCAATGTACTCGACGCCTTCCACTCCCTTGAAATCGGCATCCTGTGTCCACAGCGTCGCATTATGCGCTCTTGCCGTCGCCAGCATCACGCTGTCCGCCATCGGCAACCCCAGGTCCACGGAGAGTTTAGCCGCGCTCAAAGCCATCGCTGCGTCCAAATCTACCACCGTCCCTTGCTGCATCACTGCCACAGCCTGCAGCGCATCGCTCTCCCCCCGTTGTCGCAGCACTCGCTTGAACACTTCGTCCAGGCTGAGGGACGGCACAATCAACTCGGACACATCCTCAATGGCCGGAGCGAAGAAGTCCGCGTTCGGCCCGTCGGCAAAATACTCCAGCCAGCCGGAGGAATCCACGACGTTCATACCCGATCCTGCTCTCGTTCCGCCGTTGTGTCAATCCCCTTGAGAAAACCGCGAGTTTCTTGCATCGGTCGCACAGGGATTAACTCAATGCGGTCTCCGTACTGAATAACTTGGACTTTCTGCCCAGGCCGAATGCCGAGGGAGTCGCGTATCGCGCGTGGAATCACAACCTGGAACTTAGGTGAAACCGTTACTGTTTCCATACACTTTCCTCATCGAATATGGTATCGTATTACATAATCATATTCTACCACATCTCCATAACATCAGCAACTCACCCGGAGCATAGTCCAATGGCGCGCGAGATTCCATTTGGGACAGGAGCCTGGCGAATTTTGAGCACCGCTATACATTGTAGGCAGTTGTTTCATTGCCACAAGATGTAGATTCGTAGTAGCGACTTCAGTCGCTCTTTTCCGCCTGCAGACGACTAAAGTCGTCACTACGAGCCCAAAACGCCAGAGTCCAGTTGGGATTTGGTTCATTGGGATTTGTTCACCCCTCTTTCACTCTCTTTTGCAATTCATACAACTTGGTAATCGCTTCCAGCGGGGTCATCTGGGTCACGTCCAGGGTCTTGAGTTCGTCCAGGACGGGGTGTTCGGTAGTGAAGAGCGGCAGTTGCAAGACCTCAACCGGGTGGCGGGCCTTGCCGGGAGAACGGCTGGCTTCGCGTTCCAGCAGGCTCAGAATCTCCTCGGCGCGATGGATCACGCTCCTGGGCAACCCGGCGAGCTGGGCCACATGGATGCCGTAGCTCTTATCCGCCCCGCCGGGGACCACTTTGCGCAGGAAAACCACCCGGTCTCCCTCCTCGGCCACGGCCACGTTGTAGTTGCGCACCAGGGGGAGGATGTTCGCCAGGTCGGTCAGTTCGTGGTAGTGGGTGGCAAACAGGGTCTTGGCCTGCAAACGGGGATGATTGTGGATGTACTCCACCACTGCCCAGGCAATGCTGATACCGTCGTAGGTGCTGGTGCCGCGCCCGATCTCGTCCAGAATGATCAGGCTGCGCGCGGTGGCATGATGGAGAATATTGGCCGTCTCCACCATCTCCACCATAAACGTGCTCCGCCCGGCAGCCAGCTCGTCCTGCGCGCCGACACGGGTGAAAATCCGGTCCACCAGGCCAATGGTCGCTGCATCGGCAGGGACAAAAGAGCCAATCTGGGCCATCAGCACGATGAGGGCCACCTGGCGCAGGAACGTGGATTTTCCGCTCATGTTCGGGCCGGTGATGACCAGGATCCGCTCTCCAGAGTTGAGGCGCACGTCGTTAGGAACGAAGGGCTCATCGCGCTGGAATAACTCCACCACCGGATGGCGACCGGCTTTGATCTCCAGCACATCCTGCTCGGTGAGCAGGGGACGGGTATACCGGTTGCGCAGGGCGACCTCGGCCAGGGCCGCGTACACATCGAGCTGGGCCAGGACGCGGGCCGTGCGCAGCATACGCGGCGCCGCCACAGCCACCTGGTCGCACACCTCGCGGAAAAGGCGCGATTCGATGTCCAGGATGCGCTCCTCAGCATTCAAAATGAGCGACTCGTATTCCTTCAGCTCCGGGGTGATAAACCGCTCGGCATTGACCAGGGTCTGCTTACGGATGTACTCGGCGGGCACGGCATCCAGGTTGGCCTTGGTCACCTCGATGTAATAGCCGAACACTTTGTTGTAGCCCACCTTGAGGGACTTGATGCCGGTGCGCTGCCGTTCACTGCGTTCCAGGTTAGCCACCCATTCTTTGGCATCCCGTGAGGCCATGATCACGCCGTCCAGCTCTGCTGAGAAGCCAGGACGGATCACTCCCACGGAGGTCAGGGTGGCCGGGGGATCATCGGCAATGGCCTGCCCGATCAAAGAGGCTACCTCGGTGCAAGGGTCCAACTCCTTCACCAGGCTATCCAGAGGAGTGGTGGCGGCCAGCACTTCCTTGAGGCGCGGCACGGCTTCCAGGGCCCGGCGAATGCCCAGCAAATCACGGGGTCCGGCGATGCGTTGTACCACGCGGTTGGTCAGGCGCTCTAAATCGGGCAGCCCCTTGAGCAGAGCGATCAACTTGCTGCGCGCCGGGGTGTCGTCGTAGAGGGCCTGCACCGCGTCCAGGCGTTCGTTCAGGCGGGTCAAATTCAGCAGCGGCTGGTTGATCCACTGGCGTAGAACCCGCCCACCCATGGCCGTCACCGTCGCATCCAGCACACCCAGCAACGAGCCTTTGCTCGTTCGCTCGCGGATGGTCTCGGTCAACTCCAGATTGCGACGGGTGGCCGCGTCCAGGGTCATGAACTCGCTGGTGGAGTAGGTGTGCAGGCTGTCCAGTTGCCCCAGACCCGCCCGCTGAGTCTCCTGCAGGTACTGGATGATGGCTCCGGCCGCACGTACGGCCAGGGGCAGCCCTTCGCAGCCGAAACCGGCCAGGGACGCTACCCCGAAGTGATCAAGAAGGGAGCGGCGGGCATTGCCCAGCTCAAAACGCCAGTCCTCATAAGGCGTGACGTGAAAAGCGGCTGCCGGCTGCCGCTCCTCTCGCAGCCACTCCTTATCCGCCGCCGGCACCAGCACCTCGGCCGGTTGCAGACGCTCCAATTCCTCACGCACCAGCCGCGCGATGTCCTCATCGGTCAATTGGGTGGTGGCGAACTCCCCGGTGGTAATGTCCACATAAGCCAGGCCAGCCCGCTCGTCATCCCGGACCACGGCGGCCAGGTAGTTGTTGCGCTTATCCTCCAGCAGGACCGGCTCTACCACCGTGCCCGGGGTGACCATTCTCGTCACCTCACGGTGCATCAGGGTCCGCCCTTCGATCTCTCCCACCTGCTCCACAATGGCCACTTTGTGACCGGACTGGATCAGCCTGGCGATGTAACCGTCCACAGCGTGGTAGGGCACCCCGGCCAGTGGCACGCGCTGGTCCTTGCCCACCGGCCGCGAAGTGAGGACAATGTCGCAAGTCTGGGACACGATTTTCGCGTCCTCGTCGAAGGTCTCGTAGAAATCACCCAGACGGAAGAAGACAATGGCATCCGGGTATTGCTTTTTGATCTGGAGATATTGGCGGCGCAGCGGCGTCATGCCCAAAGATTTGGTCATGGAGTTCCTCCCACGTCCGATTATACCACACCTCCCCGTGAGGTGCAACGATAAAGCGAATTGGGATTGGCGACTGGAAGTCGCGTCTAGGGGGCTCAAGCCGGACGTCGGCCTGTGCCGACGCGCAGGGTCCACGTCGGTGGACACCCGGCCAATAGCCCGGCAGGCGCGGTTTTAACCGCAAGGCTGAAATGCGCCCCTTACGGTTGTCCGTTTTACAAAAGCGAGGTACAATTGCACAGGATAAGGAGCACCAAGTGTCCTCAAGCAGTTAGCCAGTTGTTGGTCGCCAGTTACCAGCAACCAGCTTTCAGCAACCTGAATTAACTATGTCAAGTTTCTCACACGTATCTGTTTATTGCAGAGCCCGCAGAGAATCTGGAAAGCCATTCACCACCCGGCGAATGCCATCCACTTCAATAGCGGCACCGATAATGCTCCCCGTGATAGATTTTTCCCGTTCTTTCATCTCTGCGTTCTCGGCGGTAAATAGCTCGACAATGTTAAATTCGGGCTTTTTGACCTCTCCTAACCCCTCCTCACCCTCCCCTTCCCTCTCCGCTGCGGAGAGGGAAGGGGAGAGCCGGGGTGGGGATGGGTGAGGTAGGCACTGCACGGCAAATCTAACAATGTCGAGATAGATACCCTCACACATTTCAGGAGGAGACTATGCCAAAGATTCTCATCAAAAATGCCGACATCATCACCCTCGACCGTCCGCACGAGGTACTGAGAAGCAGTGACATTGCCATCGCCGATGGGGTAATCCAGGCAGTAGGTACCGTGCCCGACAACTTTCTCCCTGACGACGTGTTGGACGCCACTGACCAGGTAGTGATGCCCGGCTTTTTCAATGCCCACACCCACGCGCCCATGACCCTGGTCCGTGGTTGGGCGGAGGACCTGCCATTGGATCGCTGGTTCAACGAGCGTATCTGGGTGGCGGAATCGGCGCTGACTGAGGAGGATGTGTACTGGGGCGCAGCCCTGGCGGCAGCGGAGATGATTCGCAACGGGACGGTGGGGTTCGCGGATCATTATTTCTGGATGGACCGCGTGGCCGAGGTGGTGGAACAGTCGGGATTACGGGCCACGCTGGCCTGGTGTGTGTTCGGTTTGGGAGCAGAGCAAGAAATCGGTGGCACCACCCTGAATCTGACGGTGGAATTCGTGAAACGCTGGCAGGGAGCTGCTGGGGGGCGCATTCGTACCGTACTGGGCCCTCACTCGCCCTACGTCTGTTCGCCGGCTTTCCTGGCTCAGATCGCAGAGCAGGCAGTGTTGCTGGGAGTGGGCGTGCACCTGCATGTAGCCGAATCACAGGAGCAGGTGGAGAACTCATTGGCTCAGCACGGACGCACACCCGTCGCCCACCTGGCCCACTTGGGTCTCTTCGACGGGCCAGCCATTGCCGCCCACTGTATCTATGTGAACGATGAGGACCTGTCCATCCTGGCCGACAGGGGGGTGAATGTGGCCAGTTGTCCAGGCTGTTACATGAAGCTGGGCATGGGCGTGCCACCCCTGCCGGATATGCTGGCGCGAGGGATAAATGTAGCTCTGGGCACAGATGGGACAGCCTCCAATAACAATTTGGATATGTTGGAAGAGGTCAGACTGGCCGCGCTGATGCACAAAAACGCCCGACTGGACCCGCAACTGCTACCTGGCGACCTGGTGCTTCGTCTGGCCACCCAAAACAGCGCGCGAGCGATGGGCTTTCCCCAGAGCGGAGCCATCGCTCCTGGCCGAGCTGCTGACCTGATCGTCCTCGATTTTCACCGGCCTCACCTGCGCCCGCGTCACAACCTGATTGCCAACGTTATCTACGCGGCCCAGGCCAGCGACGTCCGCCACGTGATGGTGGACGGCCGCTGGCTGATGCGCGACCGAGAGCTGCTGACTCTAGACGAGGAGCGCATTATCTACGAGGCCGAGCGTCGCGCCAGGCGGATGGTGGGTGAAGAGCTGCGCGTGGTGCGTGAGTACAGAGGCTGATGAGATGCGCCTTAATCATCGGGACCGGGAAGTATGACTATTGCACTTAAGACGACGCGGTTGTCCACATTCTGACCGTTGCTGTCTACCACCGGCAAGCGCTGCAAGGTAGCCAATTCGTACATACCCACCTCTAGAATGTACTCGCCGGCCGGGGTATTTTCAGGGATGAGTAAGGCATAACTGTCAGCCACCACCTCGCCTACCGACCACTCGCTGGTAGGATAAGTGCCTCCCACTGGTACACTGTCTACTTGGGCCCACACCTGGTTGTCTTTATCCAGCAGATGGGTGAACACGGTATAGGATTTGCTCATGTCGGCCAGAGCTTGCCAGGTAAGGGTGAGTAGCAGGGCATCGCCAACCGAAATCCTGGTGGTGTTGATATGGTAGCCTAAGAGCATCACCTTATTGTCCAGGTTGGCCTGTAGTGGCTGCCATATGGCCTTCTCGCCAGCCTGGGTCAAAACGAAAAGGGACAGAGTGGCATCTATGAACCCCCGATAGAAGGCCTTGCTGCCGTGAGCAGCCAGCCAACTCTCAGCCCGGTAATGGGGATCGTATTCTGCGGGGTTGCCGAACATCACTAACCACACCCGGGTGTGGCCAGTCGTCAGGCGGCTTAACTCCCGCTCGGTTCGTCCTTCGTCTATAAGGGCATCACGGGACAGGTATTGGGCTTCTACACTGGTGGGCCGGTAATAATCAAACAGCCCCATCTGAAGGGGGTTATCGAGAAGAAGCAGATCATTCTGTTGGGCGTGGCTTTCCACATAGGCCATCATCCTCCCATACTGCCCCTTATGAAAAGTTTCGTCGAAGTAATAGCCTTGCAGTGCATAAGTGTTGGCAGCGATGACGAAAAACAACCCTGTGGCCAAAACTGCTTTGTGGCACATCCCTACTTGCCGCAGACCAGCCGCCAGCAGGATGGCCCAAGCTGGGGCACAGATCAACAGGTAACGTGGGTGAAAAAAGGGCATGACCGGATTGACCGCCCAGGCCAGGATCAGCGGAACCACAAACCAGAGGATAACAAGCCAATGAGCCCACCGGATACCCTCGCCCCCTCGCAGGATTCGACTCAATCCCGCAATGAGCAGAACGAGGAAACCGGGCACCAGACACGCTGTCAGCGGAGGGCGGATCGTGAGGCCCAAACTGAGAGCAGCAATAGTGCGCCAGATAATTTCACCAAGAAAAGCCAGGTTGTATTCCTCATATCGGGCACTGGCTTTATCTCCCAGGAAACTCATCTGGACTGCGATCCACGGAACATAGGACACGGCCAGCAGGGCGAAGACGGCCAGCCACCGTAGCAGGTGCGTGGGCTTACGCCAGTGCATCGCCAGGATTAAACTGACCTGAGCGGCCAGGACAAAAAAGGCGTAGTAATGGCTGTACAGGGCTATTGCGGTAGCCAGTATATATCCCACCCACAGCCGCCAGCGTCGTTCCCGAAGATTGGTTTCGGAATGGAGGAGACGCCAGAAAAACCAGATCGAGAGAGTGCTGCCAAAGGCTGCCAGGCTGTACATCCGCGTCTCCTGGGCATAGTAGACCTGGAAGGAAGCGGTGGCAGTCAGAAAAGCGGCCAGGAACCCGGTCAACTGGTCGAAGATTTCTTGCCCCAGACGATAGGTCAAAGGCACGAGTAGCACGCTCACGGTCAAGGGTAGGAAGCGCAGGGCAAACACGCTATCGCCCGCCAGGCCCATCAGAAAGTGAAGCAGGACGTGATAAAGGGGCGGATGCGTGTCCACCCCTCCTTTGACAATGTTCGACAAAGCCATGCGGCTCACGTACACACTATAAGCCTCATCGCCCCACAAATCCTGATAGTCCAGGCGATAAATTCGCAGGCCGAAAGTCAGTAAGACAATCAGGAGTAACAGGCATAACCGTGTCACTGAGTTCATCGCCAAGAATCCCTCAAAACCTTTCGTAATGATAGCTATCTCGACATTGTTAGATTTGCCGTGCAGTGCCTACCTCACCCATCCCCACCC
>JANLFX010000050.1 GCA_024653325.1 Anaerolineae bacterium | reverse complement strand
TGACCGGGGTTGCGCGGTAAGAAACCGCGCCTACCTATTCTGGGGGGATGGGAGAGGTCTCCGCGGCCAGGGCACAGCAGCAACTCGTCCCCAAAGTGAAATACACCCGTCGCGCCCCGCTCCATTCGGGATTTGACTAATCAGGACAATAGTTGTATAATTTTTCTCGCGTTGGAACACTCCTCGGTAGCTCAATCGGCAGAGCGGCCGGCTGTTAACCGGTTGGTTGTAGGTTCAAGTCCTGCCCGAGGAGCCTCAACAAAAAAGCAGAGGTATCCCCGTCGGCAAATGACAAATTCCCGTCCATTGGGTCGGGAGTTTTTATTATCCCTTGGTCACTGAAGGTGCGACGCACTTCCTAAGTGCGTCGCACCTCGTTACGTTTTTTCCAATACCAGGATGTGTGAGAGACCACAGGCACTCAGCACCGGTAGCCGTTCACCGGCGTAAGCTATGATGCGCACGAGTTTCGCCAGTGCCGGATGACGAGCAGCCACGTTGTCGAAGCCGGGATAGATGGTGCTGTGGTGGATCGCGCGCAGGGGCAAGTCGGAGAAAAGGGCGCGCAGGGAGCGCCACGTGTAGGCCCGCACGTGCGGGGCCAGCTTGTTCCGCCAGCGGTCAGGCAGCCAGTTGACCAGCGGGAAGTTGCCGAAGCGATACTCCCCCCGCCAGTAGATGCCGTGGGTCTCGAAAAGCCACAGGCGATTGGGCACAAAGACCACCAGCCGCCCGCCGGGTCTCAGCACCCGACAGGCTTCTTTCATGCCCTGGCGGTCGTCTTCCACATGTTCCAGCACCTCGTGGCTGAGCACTACATCGAAGAAGCCATCGGGGAAGGGGAGGGCTTCGGCAGAGGCCACGAGGACGGTAGACAACTCCCGGCCAGCCTCCTCCACTTTCTCCGCGTCAATGTCCACCCCGTAGACCTGATCACTGAAGCGGTGAAAGGCGCGCACGTACATGCCCAGCCCGCAGCCTGCGTCCAGGATGCGTTTTCCGGCCAGCGGCGCGTAGCGGTTGATCAGGTTCAGTCGCCTTTCCTGGCCGTACCTCCACACGTAGCTGGGATGGCCCAGAATAATCGCTTTATCTTGCGCGTCCATGGCTTTCAGCCTCCTGGGAGATACGGTTCAGGGTTCCAGGTTCAAGGTTTTGGGTTGCGGCGGGCGGAAACGCGGGGGCAGAAACTGGGTCACCAGGCGCATGTCCGGGTCGCGGAAAGTGCCCACCGCCACCAGGGCCACTCCGTAGACAAGCAAAGCAGCCACCGCGGCCAGCAGGGAATGCACGCCGTAAAGCGCCCAGGCCGTACCCCCCATGATCGCCCCGGCCAGGACCGGTCGCCACAGCAGTCGTACCCAGGGCACGGGAGCCATGTGCCGACGCAGGCCCAGGTAAAAAGCGAGCAGCAGTGCCAGTTCAGAGAAAAGGTGCAACACCCCCGCCGCCCGGTAACCGAGGGCGGGAATGAGCAGCAGGTTGCTCCCGGCGCTGAAAGCCAGCCCGGCAACGAAACAGCGGGTCAGATAGCGCTGTTGGTTGAGGGCGATGAGCACATAGTGGGTCACGCTGTTGATGAAACCCACCGGAATGGACCAGATCATCAGTTGCAGGGCGATGGCCGAATCCGGCAGGTAGCGCGTCCCGCCGATGATGGTGGCCAGAGGATAGGCCAGCACGGTGGTCAACACGGCGATGGGCAGGGCGACGATGACCAGGATGCGCACCGCCAGACCGTAGGCACGGGGCAGTGACTGACGATCGTCGGCGGCGTAGCGGCTCATCAGCGGGAACAGGGCAAAGGTGAGCGAGGCCGGGATGATGTTGATGGCGTCCACAATGCGGTATGAGGCGGCAGTGTACAGGCCAACGACCGTGTCGCCGCGTAGGGCTTTGAGGATGGGCACGTCAATCTTGAAGAACTGCAGCGAGAGAAAGTCGTTGATCATCAGCGGATAGGACTGGCGGGCCATCTCCCGCCGCAACGTCGGGTCGGGGTCCCAGTGAGGACGGAAGTAGCGGCGCACGGCCAGCGTGCCCAGAATGCTCAGGGTGATCAGGTTGACCACAATAGATGTGGCTCCCAGGCCGACAATTCCCCAGCCCAGGAGCAGTACCCCCGTGCCCAGGGCCACGCGCAGGATGGTGGTCACCGTGGTGATGGCCGCCGGGTACTCCATGTCTTCGAACCCGTTGAACAGGGCCGTCAGCGCCGCCGAGACCGCGCCGGGTACCAGTCCCAGGGCGAAGAGGATCATGGCCCACACCTGCGTCGTCCCCAGCGGCTCGATCAGCGCCGACCAGGCGATGATGAATCCGGCCAGCAAAGGCGCGGCCAGTCCCAGCAATCCCCCGCGCAGGGCCAGAGCGTTCACCAGCAGGCGATTGGCCGCCCGTCGTCCGCTCTCCGCTCGAGGCCCACCCACTTTGGCCACCTCTCGCTGCAGCAGGGTGTTCAACCCAAAGTTGATGAAAATATCCAGGGAGACGATGACGTTGGCGGTGATGAAGTAGTACTGGCCTGCCGCCTCGGGAGCCAGGATGCGCAGCATCAAGGCGGTGAAAGCGGTGTCAATCACCTTGTTGAAAAGTTGCAGCACAATGGGGGCCAGGCTGTTCTTGGTCACCCGGCGCACGGTGGATTCCTGATCCTCCGGGCGGTAGAAGCGCCGCCACAGCCACACACCGACCATGAGCAACAGGGCCATCACCGCCAGGAAGCTGGCGAAAAAGCCCACCTTGACCGAGTCCGGCGTGTACTTGAAGCGCACGGTATACTGCCCGGCGGGCAGATGCACGGCGCGGAAGTTGCCGTCGGCGCGCAGGATGGGTGCTGTCTGTTCGGCCTCCTCGCCCGCCCCCTGGGGACGGAAGTAGGCCCGCCAGCCGGGGAAGTAGCTATCGGCCAGGACCAGCCAGGCGGGCGCCTCCAGGTTCACCTCCACCAGCACCTCGTCGTGGGTGTACCAGGTGATAGTGGCGGGTTGGGGAGTTCCAGGTTGCGGGTTCCGGATTTCGGGTTGCGAGTTCTGGGTTCCGGCGTCCAGAATCACATAGTTTCGAGGGTCGTATTGGCGCACCGCCTGGGCCACGTCCTCGACGACGATGGCACTGTGTTCCGGTAAGGTAAAGGCGCGGGGCATGGCCCCCTCGTTGCGATAGACCTTTATTTCGCCGTCGTAGACCAGGGTATAGCGCGGGTTGTCAATCTCGTGCTCGGTGAGCACGTACTTCACGTTCAACAGGTCGAGCAGCGGCGAGTCCAGGCTGCGCGCGTCGGAGAGGGGCGCGATACGGTTGTATTGCAGCCAGCCTTGTAGCTCGATCAGACCCATGTAATCGGCGTACTGCTTCGAGATAAGCGAGTCATACCCGCGCACATCACTCAGATTGTAGAACATACCCGCGTTGGCATTGAAGGTTTTCTCGCCTCTGGGACAAAAAGTAGTGAAACGCCACAGGCTGTGGTCCTGTTCCAGAAATTCAACCACTGGCGGTTTGAAATCAAGCAGGCGCGGGTCGGCGGCGGGATTAAATCCATACCCAAAAAGAAACAGATCACCGACCAGCACCAGCAGCGCCAACGGCTTCCACACCGCGTAGCCGCCTAGCCGCTCCGGCAGATAAATGGGACAGCGACTGAGACGCAATACCGCTCCCGTCGCCACCAGGAAAAGCCCGAAGACGAACAGATTAACGAACTCGTAGGAATAGAACGTGCGCCCGTCGGCGAAGGCATTGGGCGCTCCGGCCAGGCTGAGCATGACCCGCTCGGCCAGAGGGATCACCACGCCGGGGATGAAGCGGCTGCCCACCAGGACAACCAGTCCCACCACCCCCATCCAGAAGACCGGCCAACCGATAAGACGTTGCGTGTTAGCCCCGGTGAAGGGCGATGCGGCACTCGTCGTTTTCCTGCCCGCGCCGGAAAGGTACCAGGCCCCGTATCCGGCCAGCACGGCCACGCTGAGGGTGTAAGGGAACACCCAGCGGAAAGGAGTGCGCAGTTGATCCATAAAAGGCAGGGCGAAGAACAGCCGGTACAGGGGCGTGCCAAAAACGAAAGCCAGCGAGACCAGGGCCAGGATCAGGAAAAACCAGACGTAGCCCCGCGAGCGTCGGTACTCCTCTGAGGCCGAGCCTCGGCGGCCAATCACTGCGATCAGGGCCAGGAACAGGGGCAGAAGGCCCGCGTAGCTCCCGCCCTCCACTGCGTTCTTCACCCCCCAGTAGATGGTATGAATGGGCTGGCCGTAGAAATCGCGGGTGACGGGTACCACCTGCCCGCTGAATACGTCGAGGTAACTGTGATGGGCCGGGCTGCCGAAGAACCAGGGCACGAAGAAAGCGATGATCCGTCGCCAGGGATAGGCCCAACTGACCACCTGCTGATAGCTGGCTGCGCCCTGGCGGAAACTCTGACTGGCGAATTCGTACAGGGGGAACAACTGCGCCGCGCCCAGGCCTATGCCTAAAACGACCATCGCCCCCAGCCAGATAGCACTCCGTAAGGCGGGTTGCCAACTCCGCCCGCATAGGTCGGGTTGCCAACCCGACCTACGGGCAATGCGCCAGGCAGCGTAGACCCCCATCACCAGCAGCGTGTAAATGGTGAACTCCACGTGGCCGGCCAGTATCTGGCAACCCAGGGCTCCAGCTCCGCCTATCACATAGGGCAGGGTCTTGCCGCTGCCACCCGCCTGTTGCTGCTGGATCACTTTCTCTACAAGGGCCAGGAGCAGGGGCAGCCAGACCATGGCGGCGATAATCATGGTGAACACCACCTGCACCACCATCACCGCACTGAGCTGATAAGTGATGGCCGCCACCGTCGCCCCGAAGCGGTTGACACCCAGCGTGCGGGCGAAGATATACATAAAAAGCCCCGCCAGCCAAAATTGCAGCACGGTGAAAGGCCCGTAGGCATAAGCGACGGGAAGCACGTAGAACAAAACGCTCAGGGGATACATCGCCGAATGTTGCCCTGCCGCGAGGAAGGGCGTCCCGGCGAAAATATAGGGGTTCCACAGAGGTAACTTGTTGGTCAATCCGCCCGGCTGGCGAAACGATTCGAGGATGAATCGCTTCCAGACGTAGTTCTCCAGCAGCAGGTCACTGAGCAGCTCGTTGTGGAGCACGTCCACGTCGTAGTGGGCAGCGAAACTGCGCCATGGCTGCCAGGCAAACATGTTGTCAGCCGGGATCAGCGTCCGCCCGCCGATGAGCACCTGCCAGAAGAGGAGACAAGGGAGTAGAAGCAGCCCGGCGATAATGAGAAAATCCAGCTTATGCCGGCGTAACACGATCTTTTCTCCCCCGCAGACCGCGATGCCGCCATCGCACTTCCCACGTCCGCCAGGCCGCCTCCAACTTCACGGACATGGTCATCTTGGACTTGCCGATGCGCCGGTCCTCGAAGTAGATGGGGATTTCCACCGGCCGATAGCCCAGCTTCTCGGTCAGGTAAGCCATCTCCACCTGAAACACGTAACCGCTGGAATTGACGCGTTCCAGGCCGATACCCTCCAGCGTTTCCCGCCGCCAGCATTTGAAACCGGCCGTGGCGTCCTTTACCTTCACGCCCAGAATCAACCGGGTCCATACACTGTTGGCCCACCAACTGAGCAAATAACGGCCAAAGCTCCAGTGTTCGTCCAGCCGGCCACCCTTGACGTAGCGCGACCCGACTACTACGTCGTAATCCTGGATGAGCTCCAGAAATTTGGGGATGTAGGAGGGCGAATGGGAGAAATCAGCGTCCATCTGGATAATATAATCGGCTCCGTGCTCCAGCGCGAATTTGAATCCCTGCAGGTAGGCTGTGCCCAGGCCCAGCTTGCCCGCCCGATGGATGACGTGCACCCGGTCCGGATAGCGCCGGGCCAGGTTATCAGCGATCTGACCGGTGCCATCCGGAGAGTTATCGTCCACGACCAAAATCTCCAGATCGCCCACATCCAGGGCGAAAAGCTCGCCGACGATGGGCCCAAGATTATCGGCCTCGTTGTACGTGGGAATCACAACCATCGTTTTCATGTTGTCGCCCTCCTTGAACCATTTTCTGGGGTGGTCGTGATTATACTATGAGGACCATAAAAGGTCAATCGTAACCCGGGCCCGTAATGGGCGAAGGTGTCCTCACCGAGCCCCTTTCGCCTCGGTCGGGAGACCTTCGGCGATCAGGGGCGTGCAACCGCTTCCCATTTGGCACGTAGAGAGAATGTGGTACAATTAGCCCAAATTCTCCCGCGAAAGGCTGAACATGGTTACAAGTAAAAACCGCCAGCTTATAATTGTGGCCGCCCTGGCGCTTGCCCTGGCCTGCACCCTTGCCACTCCCTCACCCGCTCCTACACCAGTGCTTCCCACCCCTACTCCCCGGCTCACCTCGCTGCCACCGACTATCACCCCATCACCCACAGCCTGGCCCACCTTCGACTGGGGCTCGTTGAGCGCTTACGAAACGGCCATGCTCCCCAGCTTTCGCGGTGACCTGATGGCTTTCGCCCAGGTGACGCGCTACGCGATTGACCTTACCGTGAATCCGGAAGACGCCCTCGTCGTCGGCCATCAGCGCGTGCTCTACACCAACACCGAAGGCGTTCCCCTAAACGATGTCTATTTCCGCTTTTTCCCCAATACTCCCGGCTACGGCGGCACAGCCACCGTGAACCGTTTGCTGGTGAACAGCCAGCCTGCTCACATGACGACGGAGCTGGACAACTCTGCCCTGCGGGTAGCCCTGCCTGCCCCACTGCTGCCCGGCGAGCAGGTGGACTTCGCCCTGGATTTCCAGGTACAATTGCCTACTAAAGCTGAGGAGGGCTATGGACAACTGGGTATCCGCGATGGCGTTGTCGCTTTGGCCAATGTTTATCCCGTGATTCCGGTGTATGACGACGAGGGGTGGAATGTGGAGCTGGCCCCGCCCTACGGCGACGCCACTTACACTGACACCGCCCTCTACCAGGTACATTGCACCGCCCCGGTAGGGATGGTCGTCGCCGCCTCGGGTTCGCAGGTGGATTGGGTGGACAACGGCGATGGCACGGCTACATGGACCTTCGTCAGCGGGCCGATGCGCGATTTCAACCTCATCATGAGCAACGACTTTCAGGTAATCAGCACGACGGTGGGTGAGGTGACCGTGAACTCTTACTTTCTTCCCACCGACGCCGCGGGGGGGCAGCGAGCATTGGATTACGCCAGCGCTGCCCTGCGCGTCTACAACGACCGCTTTGGCCCCTATCCTTTCGCCGAATTCGACGTGGTCGAAGTACCCCTCAATGGCGCGGGCGGGATCGAATATCCGGGATTGGTGGTTATAGACAGGGCTCTTTATTCTCAGGAACGCGGCTACTTCGAGCATGCCACTGTGCATGAGACTGCCCATCAATGGTGGTATAGCCTGGTCGGCAACGATCAACTGGACGAGCCCTGGCTGGACGAGGCTTTGACCAACTACAGTGTGGTCGTGTACTTCGAGAAAGTATATGGCCAAAAGTTCGCGGAGATGTTCGTTGAGGATTACTTCGTGCATAACTACGACGAGATCGTGAAAGCTGGGCGTGACGAGATCGTAGGTCGTCCAGTGGCTGAGTTCAGCGAGGAACAGTACGGGCCCATCGTGTACGTCAAAGGGCCACTGTTCTTCCACTATCTGCGCCAGCAGGTAGGCGACGAGACATTCTTCGCCATTCTGCGTACCTACTTCCAGCGTTACCGCTATGACATTGCCACGCCGCAGGGGTTCCTGGCCGTGGCTAACGAGGTGTCCGGACAGGACATCACCCCCCTGTACGAGAAATGGATTCTGAGCGCCGAACCGTAGGAGCGAGGCATGCCTCGCTACCTGATGATGTGGGGTCGCGAATCATGCGCCGGTTCATCTTGATCTGGGGACTAGTTCTTCCGCTTATCCTGGGCGGACTGTTGCCTGCCTGCCACTCTGCGCCGGATCCGCTGGATGCCTACCGGCCTGCGTTGGTCTCTTCGGCCCAGGACGCCCTGGCCGTCATGGCCGGCTTACCCCGCTACGACTTCCTTCTCACCGTTATCCCCGAGCGGCGGCTGGTCAGAGGGCAGGAAACGGTGCGTTATACCAACGTGACCCGTGCTCCCCTGGCTGACATCGTCCTCCGCCTGTATCCCAACCTGCCTCACTACAACGGGCGGATGACGGTCGCCGCCGTGCGAGTTAATGACAAGCTGGCGACCGTCAGCACCGAGGCCGGGGATACCGCCCTGCGCGTCCCTCTGAGCACCCCGCTACAACCCGGGCAGAGCATCGAGATTGGTCTGGAATTCACCGCTGAAGTACATCCGGCGGGCGAGGACGCCGTCTTCGGCGCGGGTCAGGGCATCCTCAGCCTGCCCGATTGCTATGCCCTGCTGGCTGCCCGCGACGAGTCCGGCTGGCGCACTGATACCGCCCCGCCGCACGCCGATGCCGTCTTCTCCGACGTGGCCCTGTACACCGTGGATGTCATTGTCCCGACGGGATTTGTCGTCGCCGGATGTGGGGTGGCTATCGAGCAGACTGAGAATGAGGATGGCACGCGTACCTGGCGATTGCTCGGTGGGCCGCAGCGGGAGTTCGCCCTGGTGCTCAGCGGCGATTTTGTCACCGATAGCACTACCGTGGGCGAGACCACGATCACGTCCTATTATCTGCCCCGCCACAGCGATGCTGGGCGCGCCGCCCTGCGCTACGGAGCCACCGCCTTGCGCGTGTACAGCGACCTCTTCGGCCCTTACCCCTACCGCGATTTCCGTATCGTCGCCGCCCCGCTGGGCTATCGGGGCATGGAGTATCCTGGCCTTACTCTGCTGGGCCTCGATCTGTATGACGAGTGGGTGGAGGAGCTGGAGTTTCGCGTGGTGCACGAGGTGGGGCATCAGTGGTGGTACGCCCAGGTAGGCAGCGATCCCCTCCGCGCACCATGGCTGGACGAGGGCCTGGCTGAGTATTCCACCTACGAGTACTATCGCCTGGTCTACGGCCAGGCTCGCGCCGATGAGCTGGTCCAGACCCGCTGGCGCGCGGCTTACGTCTACGCCCGCGAACAGGGCTGGGACACGATGGTAGGACAACCGGCCAGCGCCTTCGGTCGTAACTACGAGGCCATAGTCTACGCCAAAGCCGCGCTTTTCTTTCACGCTCTGCGGCAGCAGGTGGGGGAGGACGTTTACCGTGATATTCTGCGGAGATACCTGCGCGAGTACCGCTACCGCACGGCCACCGGCGCCGATTTCCTGGCTCTCGCCGAGAAAGTCTCCGGTCAGGACCTACACCCCCTGTACATCCAGTGGATTGGGAACCCAGACCTTTGATTTCCTCCGTTGCTGTCCCCATTGGTTGGCTCAGGAATAGACCAATTGGCCCTTGACAGGGTTTAAAAAGGCTGGTATACTGGGGTCAAAAGCATCCAATTAGGAGATTGGTCGCTATGTTGGTTCAACTGGACAGGTCCAGTCCAGTGCCGCTTTATTTGCAGATCAGTAACCAGATCCGCGAGCTCATTCTCAGCGGTGCGCTGTCGGAGGGCAGTCGTCTGCCGCCTCAACGCGAACTGGCCCTGGAATTGGGGGTAAACCGCACCACGGTGGTTAATGCCTACCAGGAGCTGGCTGCCGACGGTCTGGTAGATGCCACCATTGGCCGGGGAACGGTGGTCCGTACCCTGTCACGGCCTGCGTCACCTGAGACACCGAGCCCCTTGCCCTGGACCGAGGTCTTCTCTCTGCGCACGCGCTTTGCCTACGATCCGCTCATCCGCGATATGATGACCCTCTGTGCTCAGAAAAATGTTATCTCCTTTGCCGCTGGCGTGCCTGCTCCTGACCTGTACCCGCTGGACGAGTTCCGGGCAGTGATAGATGAGGTGTTAGCCCAACATGGACGTGTACTTTTGCAGCACTGCCCCGCAGAGGGTTACCTACCTTTGCGCGAATGGCTGGCTGAGCGCATGGTCGAACGCGGCGCGCAAGTCTCGCCACGAAACATATTGGTGCTGACCGGTTCCCAACAGGGCCTGGACTTGGTGGCCCGATTGTTACTCGACCCTGGCGATGTCGTGATCGCGGAAAGCCCCTCGTATCTCGGCGTGTTGCAGGTTTTCCAGGCGGCAGGGGTGCGCTTGCTCACCGTCCCTCTCGATGAGCAGGGCATGCAGGTGAACGTGCTGGAGCAAATCCTGGTCCGCAGCCGTCCCAAGTTGATCTACACCCTGCCCACTTTCCAAAACCCCACCGGCGTGACCCTTAGCCTGGAGCGAAGGTACCAGCTCCTGGCTTTGGCCCAACGTTATCAGGTGCCCATCCTGGAGGATGATCCTTATGGCGAGCTGCGTTATGAGGGAACACCGGTGCCCTCCCTTAAAGCTTTGGACCGCTACGGGCATGTTCTCTATCTCAGCACTTTTTCCAAGATGCTGTTCCCCGGCCTGCGGCTGGGTTGGTTAGCAGCGCCGGAACCAGTGATCGAGCGGCTGGTGTTGATTAAGCAGCTTACCGATCTGCATACCAATACATTGGGGCAGTGGGCTTTGACCGAGTTCTGTCGCCGGGGATTGCTGGACAGGCATCTGGAGCGCTTGCGCGAGGTTTATCCCCGACGCCGGGATGTCATGTGTGCCGCTTTGGAACGCTACTGTCCACCGGGTACAAGATGGAACCGGCCTGCGGGCGGCTTCTATCTCTGGTGTCATTTGCCGGCAGGTCTACGGGCTCGTGAACTCCTGGCCGAAGCCGCCCGGCGACAGGTGGTTTTCATTGCAGGCGAGGCTTGTCACGTAAACGGCGGTGGGCAGGAATGGATGCGCCTGAATTTCACTTACCATACCGAAGACCTCATCACTGAGGGGGTGAGGCGATTGGGTCAGGCGATGGAAGAGCTGTTACAGCGACAACAGGCTCAACCTGTTGAGGCGCTGTCGTTGAAACCGATTGTCTGAATGCTGGTTGCTGACTGCTGGCTCATACCAGCCCACCAGCAACTGGCAACTGACAACCAGCAAACAAATACGGATCAGGAGGAGTATCATGGAGAAAGAGACCGGTACAGAAACTGTAAAGCGTGGATTGGCGCAGATGCTCAAGGGCGGGGTGATCATGGACGTGACCAACGCCGAGCAGGCCCGCATCGCTGAGGAGGCCGGCGCCTGCGCAGTTATGGCCCTGGAACGGGTGCCAGCCGACATCCGTGCTCAAGGCGGGGTAGCCCGCATGGCCGCTCCGGAGAAGATTCTGGAAATCATGGAAGCAGTAACCATCCCGGTGATGGCCAAATGCCGCATCGGCCACTTCGTGGAGGCGCAGGTGCTGGAGGCCTTGGGGGTGGATTTTATTGACGAGAGCGAAGTGCTCACCCCGGCCGACGAGGAGCATCACGTGGACAAGCACGCCTTCAAAGTGCCTTTCGTATGTGGTTGTCGCAACCTGGGCGAGGCTTTGCGGCGCATCGGCGAGGGGGCAGCCATGATCCGCACCAAAGGGGAGGCAGGCACCGGCAATGTGGTGGAAGCCGTGCGCCACGCGCGGGCGGTGCTGGGTGAAATCCGCCGCCTGACCACGATGGCCCCTGAAGAACTCATGTCCTACGCCAAAGAGATTGGGGCACCCTACGAGCTGGTGTGCGAGGTGGCCAAGTTGGGACGCCTGCCCGTAGTCAACTTCGCCGCCGGCGGTATTGCCACCCCAGCGGATGCGGCGTTGATGATGCAACTCGGCATGGATGGAGTGTTCGTCGGCTCCGGCATTTTTAAGAGCGCCGACCCGGCACGGCGGGCCAAGGCCATCGTCGAAGCTGTGACCCATTACAATGATCCGATGATCATCGCCGAGGTAAGCAAAGGATTGGGCGAGGCCATGCCAGGGCTGGAAATTGCCGCTATCCCTACTGAGGAGCGCCTGGCGGTACGCGGGTGGTGAAAGATGCGCATTGGGGTTCTGGCTCTGCAAGGGGCCTTTATCGAGCACATACACATTTTGCGCGGCCTGGGAGTCGAGGCGGTCGAAGTCCGTCTGCCGGAGCACCTGGACCGACTGGACGGCCTGATCATCCCCGGCGGGGAAAGTACCACCATCGGCAAACTGGCTGTGCAATATGGGCTGCTAGAGCCGATACGGGACATGGCCAGCGCCGGCAAAGCTATCTGGGGCACCTGCGCGGGCCTGATCCTGCTGGCCCGGAAGCTGAGTGGCCCGCGGGGAAAAGGGGCAGATCCGCCTCTGCTGGAGTTGATGGACATCACGGTGGCCCGCAACGCTTTTGGGCGGCAGGTAGACAGCTTCGAGGTGGATCTGGCCATCCCAGCGCTGGATGCAGTGAGTTCCCCCGCCGAGGCTGGCCGCCCGTTTCATGCAGTGTTCATCCGCGCGCCGCGCATCGAGGTGGTGGGGCCGGAGATAGAAGTATTGGCCCGCCTGGACGAAGGCCCTGTGGTCGCCGCCCGGCAGGATCATCTACTGACCACCGCCTTCCACCCTGAACTGACGACGGACACCCGCTTCCACCGCTATTTTCTGGCCCTGGCTGGCTGAAACCCTTGACAAGGTACAAGCCGTGATCTTGTCCTTTGTGTCCTTTGTGGTTTGTCTGTTTGGTTCCGGCTGGTCCGGGTTAGGATGGCTACAGTGGGGTTATCGAAACAGGCCCGACAGGGAACTTTCACCGATTTCCGTCGTGGGCTGATTGCTACTGTTCCCCTGATACCCGGAGTGGTGGTCTTCGGCCTGCTGTACGGGGTAATGGCTCGCCAGGTGGGCCTCAGTCCGTGGGAAACGTGGGCCATGTCATTGGTGGTCCACGCCGGGTCGGCGCAATTCACTGCCCTGGGAATGTGGGCCAGCGCAGGGACGGGGGCCATCGTGCTGACCACCCTGGCCATCAATCTGCGTCATCTGCTGATGGGAGCCTCGGTTGCGCCTCATCTGCTGGGACTGCCCCAGCGTTGGCGTCCTCTGCTGGCTCTGTGGATGTCTGATGAATCCTACGCGGTGTCTATCACCGCTTATCGGCAGGGGATCGGCAGTGCAGCTTATTTCCTGGGGGCAAACGTGGGCATTTACCTGGCCTGGCCGGCCAGCGGTTTGGTGGGCGCTCTCCTGGGCACGGTCTTGCCCGATCCGGCTCGCTATGGGCTGGACCTGGTGTTTCCCCTCGCCTTCCTGGGCCTGTTGATGGCCTTTATCGAGGATCGGAAGACAGCCGCAGTAGCGGTGGTGGCCGGGTTGCTGGCGATAGTGGGCAGCCGGATACTGAGTGGACAATGGCACGTACTCGTCGCCGGGTTGCTGGCCAGCCTGGGCGGTATCCTGCTGGAGGAGGTGGAGCGAATGTGGAGACGGCGCTGAGAATCGCGGGGATGGCCCTGGCCACATTTTTCACCCGTTACGCGATGATTGCTATGGTAGGTCGGGAACCGTCAGCGCTGTTCCGCCGCTGGCTGCGTTACGTGCCCGCCGCCCTGCTAGCCGCCCTCATCGCCCCGGCAGCCCTTACCTCCCCCGGCGAAGTCAGTATCCATGCCCGGTGGGCTGCCATGGGTGTAGGTGCATTGTTGGCCTGGCGTACCAGGCAGGTACTGCCTTCGCTTGCCGGTGGGCTGGTGACGTTTTGGGTCTTGAGCATTCTGTGAAAAGGCGAGGAGCTTGTGGAAGGAAATATGTCCGATCGTGAGCAAGCTGTCCGCTTTTCCAGTGGCGGAGCAAATCCAGTAGAGCTTGAGGGGCGGCTACGCTTGCCCAATTCCGATCGCTATCCGGCAGCCATCGTCTGCCATCCCCACCCGTTGTACGGTGGGACGATGGACAACAGTGTGGTGGTGACCATCGCGCAGATGCTGGCGGCCCGGGGTATCGCCAGCCTGCGGTTCAACTTCCGGGGGGTGGGACGCAGCCAGGGACGATTCAGCGGGGATGCAGGTGAGACAGACGACGCCCGTGGCGCGCTGGCTTTCCTCCGCGCCCAGCGTGGAGTGGACCAGCGACAAATGTACGTCATCGGATACTCTTTCGGCGCGTGGGTGGGTTTACGTTGTGCCGACGATGCAGAAATCGCTGGCGTGATAGCCGTCGCCCCACCCCTCCTTGTGTTGCCCCACGAAGGGTTGCTGCGTGATTTCGCCGGCCGCAGGTGTTTCATCGTCGCTGACAACGACCAGTTCTGCCCGGTTGAGAACTTGCTAGCCTTCGTCGCCACCCTGTCTCCACCTGGGGAGGTGAAAATCGTCCATGGTGCCGACCATTTCCTGTGGGGGCATGAGCGAGAAGTGGGGGAGTTGGTAGCCGGGTTCATTACAGATAGGGGACAATAAAAGCGAAAGGGCAAAAAAGGGCCAAGGTTGCCAGACCCAGGTATGGAAGAACAAAGGCCAGCAGACGCCATCTTTCCCCCAAAAGCGACTGTCCGCCCAGGATCACTGCTGCCCCGCCCGTCAGAACTATCGCGGTCTTGCTTATTTGCCCGACGATCAACCCTCGTCCTGCCAATATCCCCGTTCCGATCAATAAGGCCACTGCTAGCCAGCGGGCATTTGCCGGCCGCAGGACCTCGCGCCAGCCCAGAGCAGCCGGCAAAGCAATGGCCACCAGCGTCGGAAACAGATAACGTCCCTGATGTTGGACAAAAGTGGCATTGTACCACAGGTACGAAGCTCCGCCCAGCAACAGCCACAAAACCAGCAGGCCAGCCGCCCGTCGAGTAGCCGTATCCAGGGATAGCCTGCGCTCTTGCCCCAAACGCCTGATGTAGAGAAAGAACCCGATGGCTGCCAGTCCGCAGAACAGGGCCAGGGCCTGATAGATACGCAGGTCAATGGGCACGGCCATCCACCCGAACTGCGCCCAGAAGCTCTGGAAAGTGGTCGTCAAACCCCAGCGCAACACGTTACCTGGCCCATACAGGGCAATCCATTCCGCCGTCCGTGGCTGGCCGACGACCACCGCGCTATGTCGCTCCCATCCCAGGAGGTCAAGCCCGCCGTAGACGGCGGCATTGCGCACCAGCCAGGGCAGGACGAGCAACCCGGCGGGGAGCAGCAAATACGCAATAGATCGGGCATTGATGCGCTTCCGGCTCAAAACGAGAGCGGCCAGAGCCAGTGGCACACTGATTACAGTAGAAGTCTTGGTCAGTAACCCCAGTCCTATCAGCACACTCACCTCGACCAACTCCCCCGGTTTCCCCCATGCCCCCTTAGTTCCCCAAGTTTCTCCCCTCACCACCCACCTCACCAACCTCCACATCACTACTGCCAGGATGAGTTCCGCCAGGGCATCATTGTTCACGGCAGCAGTCATCGCCAGGTGTTGAGGAACGAAAGCGACCAGGGCGATTGTCCCCAGGGCCAGGGACTCACTTCGGGGGAAAATTTGGCGCACGATGCTATAGGCGATGATCAGCGATCCCGCACCGCAGGCCACCGAAAACAGCCGCAGCGGGATCAGCGCACCTCCGAACAGGACGTAAACAGGAACGGCCAGCAGATAATACAACGGCGGCTGCCAGAACTCGTAGCGAATGGGTTCAATGGTCATTTCGGGGGGAAACTTGGCCGCCTTGATTTCTTCCAGATAAGCGTGAGGATAATCGCCCGGTTGTAGGACGGGTAAACGCCGCCATTCGACCAGATAGCGTATGTAGTTGTAATGAGCAGGTTCATCGGGAGCCTGCCAGGGTGGGGTGTAGATTGCATAGAGGACGCCCAACACACAGTAGGCGACGACAATAGCGAACAGAATCAAGGGGGCCGGGCGGCGAAGCCAATTCATAAATGGTTAACCTCCGCAATACTATCCTCCCGCAGGTTGCAACCTGCGGGAGGATACGATCAGACAGCTCGTTCCTGCATCCGGGCGATCTCTTCTTCCACAATACTCTCGTCCAACTTCTTGAAAAGTGGCTTTGGTTTACGCAGCACCTGTCCGGCGGGCAACTGGCTGGGAGCCCATTCACCGACCAGGTCATCGGCGTCATAGCGGAGAGCCACGTGGGTTTTATGTTCTTCCGCCAGCGTGTCCACGTACAATCGGCCAATGATGCTGCCTTCGTAGCCCAGGTATTCGTGCAGGCGCTGGCAGGTGAAGGGTAGAAACGGGGTGAAGAGAATCTTCAGCGAATCAATGGCTCGCAGGATCACGTACACCGTGGTCGCCGCCCTGGCCCTGTCTTCCTGAATCTGGAACCAGGGCGCTTTCTCGTCCAGATAACGATTGGCAGCATGAGCCACGGCCATCACTTCACTGATCGCTGCTTTAAACTTGCACTCCTCCAATAGATCGCCCACCTGTTGGAAGGCATCGCTGACCTGGGCCAACAGGGCTTGATCTGCTGCGTCCAGTTCACCTGGCTCCGGTACGCGCTTGTCGAAATTCTTGTAAGCGAACGTGAGCATTCGGTTGGCCAGGTTGCCCCAGGTAGCGACCAGTTCGTCGTTATTGCGGCGCAGGAATTCTTCCCAGGTGAAGTTGACATCGGTGCGCTCTGGAGCATTGATGGTCAGCATGTAGCGCAGAGGATCGGGGTCATAACGGGTAAGAAAATCCAATGCCTCGATGAACCAGCGGCGGCTCTTGGAAAGTTTACGACCCTCCACGTTGAGGTACTCATTGGCTGGCACGTCGTAGGGCAAATTCAAACCGCCATAGCCGATCAACATCCCCGGCCAGATCATAGTGTGAAAGGGAATGTTGTCTTTGCCGATGAAATAATAGCTGCGCGCCTCGGGATTCTGCCACCATTCGCGCCAGGCTTCGGGCTGACCAGTGATCTTGGCCCACTCTTTGGTGGCTGCCAGGTAACCGATCACCGCATCAAACCAGACATAGATGCGCTTGTCCTCGTACCCTTCCACTGGCACCGGGATACCCCACTTGATGTCACGGGTGATAGGGCGGCCACGCAATTCGCCGCTCTCCAGCACATTCAAGGTAAAATTGAGCACGTTAGGCCGCCAGTGTTCCTTATCGGTGCGTACCCAGTCCAGTAACGGCTTGTTGAGCCGGCCCAGGTCAAGGAAAAAATGCTCGGTCTCCCGCACCTGTGGAGTGTTACCACACAAAGTACAGCGAGGTGCGATGAGTTGGGTGGCGTCAATGGTGCGCTGGCAGGCATCGCACTGATCGCCCCGCGCTCCCGGCGCACCGCAATGGGGACACGTACCCTCCACATAGCGGTCGGGCAGCCATCGGTCGCAGTAAGGGCAATAGAGAGCCAGCATGGTATCCCGATAAATGTATTGGTTCTCCAGCAGACGCAAAAACATATCCTGGGTTACAGCCCAGTGATTCTCGGTATCGGTCTCGGTAAACAAATCAAAAGTGAGCCCCAGTTGGCGAAAGGCCTCAATGTTTTCGGGATGATAACGGTCTACCACTTCACGGGGGGTGATACCTTCCTCCTCGGCGCGGATAGTGATCGGCGTGCCGTGGGTATCGGACCCGGAAACCATCAACACGTCACGTCCGCGTAGGCGCTGGTAACGGGCGAAAATATCCGGCGGCAGGTAAGCCCCGGCAATGTGTCCCAGGTGGACCCGGCCATTGGCGTAAGGCCAGGCAACGGCGACCAGTATTTTCTCGCTCATAGCTACACTCCTTAAACTCCTCTAGAATCCCGGCAAGCGATGAACAACTTGGCCGGCTAAAATTAGCAGGGGCAGGCCGTTATCCTGCTGAAAACGGATTATTCTTGAGATGGGAAAACCCTAAAGGCGGTCAGGGAAAATGGCAGGCGGAGTTAATACGGGGCCAGGCCCCGCATCCTGCCCGTAACTGCCGATGCCTGGCGATATTTGGTGGACCAGAGGTACATTTCAGCGGATAATGGGGGGAACGCCATCGAGTGTGCTTCCTCCTGGCAAAAGCTGTGCTTAGTATATCACAACTCAAGAGAAAAGAAAAATCAAGGTGCGCCAAGGTGCGACGCACTTCCGAAGTGCGTCGCACCTTGCATACCTTGACTCCAGTTCGGAAAGATGTTATACTTCGCCAGCAATTGGTCAATTTACAAAGCTCATAGACAATCCGGAGGAGGAACAGAACATGACCCGCATACCAGATACACCTCAAGAGATTTTTGCCCAGATGCCCGCTTATTTTCAGCCCGAAGCCGCCGGCAATGATCGGGCCAGGTTGCAATTCGACCTCTCCGGCGAGGGGGGTGGTACCTGGAGTCTGGAAGTCGCCGACGGTCAGTGCCACGTTCACGAAGGGGCAGTGGATAAGCCTGACCTCACTTTGCGCATGACTGTCTCGGATTTCCTGGCCATGATCAGGGGCGAATTGGACTCGATGAAAGCGGTGATGTCCGGCAAGATCGGGTTCAAAGGGAATATTGCCCTGGGGATGAAGCTCCTCAAATGGTTCAAGTATTAGAAATCCCGGTTTCCGGGTGCTGAGCCAGGAGGTGACCATGACCAGCAGGGAGTACATTCTGGCCATAGATGCTGGCACGCAAAGCATCCGCGCCATGCTGATTGACCCGCGGGGCCACATCGCGGCCAAGAAACGGGTGCCCATCGAACCGTATTTTTCCACGCAGCCAGGCTGGGCCGAACAACATGCGCCTTATTATTGGGAGAACTTGTGCGCCGCCTGTCAGGGCCTCTGGATGCAGAGCCAAATCCCCAAAGAGGCCATCGCCGCTGTAGCCCTGACCACTCAGCGGGCCACGATGGTCAACGTGGACGAGCGGGGCGAACCATTGCGCCCGGTCATCGTCTGGCTGGACCAGCGACGTACTGAGAGGCTCAAACCGGTCGGAGGCCTGTGGGGTCTGGCCTTCAAGCTGGTGAATATGTCCGAAACAGTGGCTTATTTTCAGGCCGAAGCCGAGGTCAACTGGCTGCAACGCCACCAGCCAGAGATATGGAAGAGGACGCATAAATACCTGTTCCTCTCCGGGTACCTTACTTACAAGCTGGTGGGGCTTTTCGTAGACTCGGTGGGCTGCCAGGTGGGATACGTACCTTTCGACTACAAAGCACTCAGGTGGGCCAAGGCCAGTGATTGGAAATGGCAGGCCGCGCCTATTGAGCCAGATAAGCTGCCAGACCTGATCCCGCCAGCCGAGCCGCTGGGCGAGATCACGCCTCAGGCTGCCGAAGCTACTGGCATTCCCCGTGGATTGCCCCTTATCGCCGCCGCCGCCGATAAAGCCTGTGAGGTACTCGGCGCCGGCTGCTTGGAGCCTCACATCGGTTGCATCAGCTACGGCACAACGGCCACCATCAATACCACCAACCGTAAATACGTCGAGGTCATTCCCCTTATTCCGCCGTATCCCAGTGCCGTGCCTGGAGCGTACAGTCTGGAGGTGCAAATCTACCGGGGTTTTTGGATGGTGAGCTGGTTCAAAGAGGAGTTCGCTTTGCAGGAGCGACGCATCGCGGCGGAACGGGGCATCGAGCCGGAGGAATTGTTCGACGAATTGGTGAATCAGGTGCCCCCGGGAGCACAGGGACTCATCCTACAGCCTTTCTGGTCGCCGGGGTTAAAAGTGCCTGGCCCGGAAGCGAAGGGGGCCATCATCGGCTTTGGCGATGTGCACACCCGTGAACATATCTACCGTGCCATCCTGGAAGGCCTGGCCTATGCCCTGCGCGAAGGAGCCGAACGCACTGTGCGGCGCAGCAAAGTGCCCATCACCGAATTGCGGGTGGCCGGTGGTGGTTCGCAATCTAATGCCGCGATGCAGATTACGGCGGATGTGTTTAACCTGCCCGCCACCCGCCCCCACACTTACGAGGCCTCGGGTCTGGGTGCGGCGATAGACGCCGCCGTCGGCGTCGGGTTACATCCCGACTTCGACACCGCCGTGCGGGAGATGACACGCGCCGGCCAATCGTTCGAGCCGAATCCGCAGAACGTGGAACTTTACGAGGAGCTTTACACCCGCGTTTACAAGCAGATGTATCCCCGGCTTCGTCCTCTTTATGAGGAGATTCGGGAAATCACCGGCTATCCGCCCAGGTGACTCAGGTGACAGTCACTTTGGAAGTGACTGTCACCTCACCTGGCCGTCGTCTGCGTACCAGTTCGTCCTCGACATCGGCCAGGGACAGGCCCCGCGCGGCCAGCAGCACCAACAGGTGATAAAAGAGGTCTGCTATCTCGGCGATGAGCCGCTCGTCCCCCTGTCCCTTGGCAGCCAGGATGACTTCCATCGCCTCCTCACCGACTTTTTTGAGAATCTCGTCTTCCCCAGCGTTCAACAGTTGGACTGTGTAGGAGCCAGGCGGGGGATTAGCCTGCCGGTCGAGGATGGTAGCAAACAGGGTATCCAGGACATCGCTCATCACGCCCACCTCCGGTAGAAGCAGCTCTGTTCACCGGTATGGCAGGCGGGACCGGCGGGATCCACCCGGAGCAGCAACGTGTCGGCGTCGCAATCCACCCAGATCTCGCGCACGTCCATAAAGTTACCGGAGGTAGCTCCCTTGTGCCATAGCTCCTGCCGGCTGCGACTCCAAAAGTGGGCTTGTCCGGTCGCCTGGGTGCGCTGCAACGCCTCCTCGTTCATCCAGGCCACCATCAACACCTGGCCGGTGTTGGCGTCCTGAACCACCGCCGGCACCAGTCCACGGTGGTCAAACTTGATCTGAATTGGTTCGTGGGACATCGTGCACCTCGGTTAACCTGATAGGAATGCCCTGTTCCGCCAGGTAAGCCTTCACCCGGCCGATGCTCAACACCCGATCGTGAAACAGGGAAGCAGCCAGGGCAGCATCGGCTTTGCCCTCGGTGAGGACCTGGGCGAAGTGCTCAAGAGTTCCGGCTCCCCCGCTGGCGATGACCGGTACAGACACCGCCTCGGCCACGGCGCGGGTCAGCGCCAGATCATACCCCGCCAGAGTGCCGTCGGCGTCCATGCTGGTCAGCAGCACCTCGCCGGCCCCCATCTCGACCGCCTGCATCGCCCATTCCACCGCGTCCAGCCCCGTCGGCGTGCGTCCGCCGTTGACGTAGACCTCCCAGTGCGACGGGTCCTCGGCAACCCGCCGGGCGTCAATGGCGATGACGACGCACTGGCTGCCGAAGCGCTCCGCCGCCTCGCTGAGCAAGCTGGGGTTGCGTACGGCAGCGGTGTTGATGCTCACCTTATCGGCACCGGCCAACAACAGGGTGCGCACGTCCGCGACGGTGCGCACTCCCCCGCCGACGGTGAAGGGCATGAAGACCTCAACGGCTACCTGGCGCACCATTTCCACCGTCGTGGCCCGGCCCTCTGGCGTGGCCGAGATGTCGAGGAAGACCAGTTCGTCGGCCCCTTCGGCGTTGTAGAGGCGAGCGTTCTCCACCGGATCGCCCGCGTCGCGCAGGTTCACGAAGTGAATGCCTTTGACCACCCGCCCGTCTTTCACGTCCAGGCAAGGAATGATGCGTTTGGCCAGCACGGGTCTCACCTCCTGCTTAGACGATGCGGGTCAGGATCTCAGCGGTGTCTCGCACCAGACGGGGACAGAGGGTTTCGAAAAGACCGCGTTCGCTGGCTGCCGCTCTCTCTTCAGGAATGTTGAGGTCGTAGCCCAGCAGTTCTTTGCAGATGATGGAGCCATGACGCGCTTCAAACTGCCCTATAAATTCCCTGGCAAGTTGATAGCATCTCTCTTTTGCCTCTTTGTCCTCGGCCCTCGTCTTGCCGCTCTTCAGCCCGATGACCATCAGCGCGCCCGTCACCGCCCCGCACGTCCGGCCCAGACGGGCCATCCCGCCGCCAAAGGCTCCGGCCACCCGCAGAGCCGTTTCCCGCTCCAAACCGAACTGGGGAGCGTAGGTCGAAAACACCGCCTGCGCGCAACTGAAACCCGCATCGAAACAAGAGACCGCCTGTTCAATTTGATCCATGTTGTGCACCTCCCAGTTTCTCTTAGCCGCGCTTTCCATAGCGCGCGTCAGAGTAGAATGAAATCCGTGCCTACATCCATACTAGCGCGGAATGGAATCCGCGCCTACTCTCCTCACAACGTAGCCGCGCTTTCCTAGCGCGGGCCAGCGCTGCGGCATGAATGCCGCGTTACAATCCTACGCGCAATGCATCTTTCAACGCCAACTTTCCTTCGTAGAGCGCCCGCCCGATGATAACGCCGCTCAACCCGGCTTCGTAGGCCCGCCGCACGTCCTCCAGGCTGGCCACGCCACCAGAGGCGATGACGTTTAAGCCCGTTGCCCGGGCCAATTGGACTGTGGCCTCCAGATTGAGCCCGCTGCCCATCCCGTCGCGGGCCACGTCGGTAAAAACGAGCCAACGCAGGCCCCTGGCGGCCCATCGCCCGGCCAACTCAACCGCTGTCATCGTCGTGGCCTCCTGCCAACCGTGGATGTGTACCAGGCCCTCGCGGGCGTCAATGCCCACGGCGACCCGCTCCGCTCCGAACCGGGCCAGTGCTGCCTCTACCAGAGTCGGGTCTCGCACCGCCGCCGTGCCAATCACCACCCGGCTCACCCCCAGGTCCAGTGCCCGCTGGATGGATGCCAGGTCACGCAGCCCGCCACCAAACTGGACCCGCAGCCCGGTGGTGAGAAGGCGTGCCAAGGCGGCCTGGTTCTCCTGGCCGCTCTCCCCGAAAGCGCCATCCAGGTTGACGACGTGGAGCCAGCTCGCGCCAGCCTTCTGCCATCGGCAGGCCACGCGCAACGGATCGGCGGCGTATCTCGTCTCCTGGGTCGGGTCGCCCTGCCGCAGCCGCACCACCTGCCCCCGCCGGAGGTCTATGGCCGGGTATACATGCCAAGTCCCGTTCATTTTACTCGCTCCACAAAGTTGCGCAATATGTGTAACCCCACCTCCTGGCTCTTCTCCGGATGGAACTGGACGCCGTAGACATTCCCGCGTCCCACGACGGCAGCGAAAGGCCCGCCGTAATCGGTGACGGCCAGGATGTGCTCCGGTTGCGCCTGGCAGTAGTAGGCGTGGTTGAAGTAGGCCCAGGCGGCGGACGGCAGGTCGTCGAACAGGGGTGAGGACCTGACGGGCTCGACCTGGTTCCAGCCGGTGTGAGGGATTTTGAGGCGGGAAGGAGGGGGAAAAGAAAAGCGGATCACCCGTCCCGGCAGGAGACCGAGCCCGGTGTGGTGACCCATTTCCTCGCCTTCCTCGAAGAGCACCTGCATGCCGACGCAGATACCCAGCAGTGGCTTACCCTGCTCGACCACCCGGCCCAATGCCTCCACCAGTCCGGCGCGGCGCAGGCCGTCCATGCAGTCACCAAAAGCTCCCACCCCCGGCAGCACGACCTTCTCGGCATCCGCCAGCGGACCGGGGTCGCGGGCCAGCCGCACCTCGGCCCCCACGGTCTCCAGGGCCTTGTGCACGGAGCGCACGTTTCCGGCTCCGTAGTCAATCAGGGCGATCATACCAGCCTCCCCTTGGTCGAAGGAATTGCTGCGCCGCGACGCGGGTCCAGCCGCGTGGCCGCGTCCAAGGCCCGGCCCAGGGCTTTGAACAGCGCTTCGGCCTGGTGGTGGTCGTCACGGCCGTAGAGCAGGCAGGCATGGACATTGGCCCGGGCAGCGACGGCGAGGGATTCGAAGAAATGAGGGATCAGCGTCACCGGCAGGCCCCCCACGGTCGGGCCAGACCAGGTCATCTCGGTCACAGCGTAGGGGCGGCCAGAGAGGTCCACAGCAACGAAGGCCAGCGCCTCGTCCATGGGCACATGGGCTGCGCCGATGCGCACGATGCCCGCCCGGTCTCCCAGCGCCTGGTCGAGAGCCTGGCCCAGTGCCAGGGCTACGTCCTCCACCGTGTGGTGCGGGTCCACGTGCAGGTCACCCCTGACCCGCACGGTCAGATCGAACAAGCCATGCACGGCGACGTGGGCCAGCATGTGATCCAGAAAACCCAGGCCGGTTTCGCCTTGATACTGACCTGTGCCATCAAGACTGAGGGTGAGATGAACATCGGTTTCCGCCGTCTGGCGATGGATAGTGGCGCTACGCATGGTCATAACCTCCTCAATACGGCGATGAGCGCGTCGGTCTGGTCGGGACGACCGACGCTGATGCGGATGTGATCCCGCAGCCGGGGCTTGTCGAAATAGCGGATCAGGATGCCCTCTTGTTCCAGAGCGAGCTTCAGTGCCCTGGCCTCACGGCCTACGACGCGGCAGAGGACGTAGGCGGATTGGGAAGGATAGGGACGCAAATAAGGGATTTCGGCCAGCAATCGCGTCAGGCGCTCTCGCTCGGCCACCATGCGGGCGATGTGCATTTCCAGGTAATGAGGTTCTCGCAGCACGGCAATGGCCGCGGCGGAGGCAGCGACGTTGACGTTGTAAGGCTGCTTGATCTTCCACAGGTGAGGCATCAGGCCGGCAGGGAAGGCTCCGTAACCGACGCGCAATCCGGCCAGGCCCGCCCATTTGCTGAAAGAGCGCAAGACGATGAGGTTCTGGCGCTGGGGCACCATCTTGATGCGGCTGCGCTGCACCCCGGCAAACTCGACGTAAGCCTCATCGAGGACGACGACGAGGGGCAGAGCAAGCAGTCGTTCCAGGTCATCATCGGGCAGCCAGCCACCGTCGGGGTTGTTGGGAGAGGCGAGGAAGATGAGTTTGGGGCGATGACGACAGACGGCGGCCTCAATCCCCTCCACGTCCAGGGAGAAGTCGTCACGGCGCGGGACGGTGATGACCTGCGCGTCGCATATCTCCGCGTCGAAGGCGTACATGCCGAAGGTGGGCGGGCAGTTGATGATGGCCTCACCGGGCTGCAGAAAGAGACGCATGGTCAGGTCAATCAGTTCATCGGCGCCGGCCCCGGCCAGCAGGAAGTCGGCGGGGACGCCGGTGAACTCGGCCAGGGCCGCTCGCAAGGCGCGGCTCTCCGGGTCGGGGTAAATGTGCGCGTACCGCAGACCGCTCAACGCCTCCTGTACCTGGGGCGGGGGGCCGTAGGGGTTCTCGTTGGCGTCCAGCTTGATGATATCCTCGGGGGCGTGGCCCAGGCGTGCGGCAAGGACGTCGAAGGGGAAGACGGGGGTGTAGGGTTCCATCGTGACCACATTGGGACGAACGGAGTCAACGGGGTCAACGGATGGAACGGAGGAGTCAATGGATGGAATGAATGAAGCGGAGGGGTTCATTGTCGTTGCCTCCTTTGGAGCCAGACGGTTTTCCAGGCGTCGCGGCGCAGTTGGTAGGGTTGACTGTTGGCGATCATCAGCGCTTCGTGGTACACCTTCTCCGGGAATCCCGGCCCCAACTCGGTGTGGACCTCCATCGCTGCGCCAATGACGGCGTACGAGAGCTCATCATAAATCGTATTCTCACGACTCATCTTTGTACCTCCCGTATATTTCGTAGGTAGCTGTTCGGGCTAACGGTGTGAAGTCTTCGTCGCAGACGGGGATAGGTAGAGCACAGGTGCAGGGTATAAGCTGTCGCAGACCCCCTGCTTTGCAGGGGGCTTGAAGTGAGCCCTTACTTTCGTAGTATCCTCTCTCCGTTTAATCCGTTTAATCCGCTGACTCCATTTGGGATGGTTCATTTTCTGGAGGAAATAGGTTTACACTTTTGAGGCCCAGAGAAAT
>JANLFX010000004.1 GCA_024653325.1 Anaerolineae bacterium | reverse complement strand
CTCTTTTTACCACAAGAGCAGCAAAAGTGCAAGAAACTTCTTGTTACATACTTAGCCACCGAATCATCATGGATTCGGTGGCTTTATTTGCTTTCCGAAAATGAACGGTGTTATAATATTGGCCTAGCGACCATGTCTGGTGGAGTGAGCCGCGATGACTTCTGATCCCCATGACTTTCTCAATCGCAAGGCTTTGGAAATCCATCGCCGCCTTATAGACGAGTATGGCGAGCCCCAATGGCATCCCGGACGCGACCCGGTGGCCAGTTTGGTCAGCACCATCATTTCGCAAAATACTAACGACACTAACCGCGATGTGGCTTACGAGCGTTTGCGGGAGCGATTCCCCACCTGGGAACAGGTGCGCGATGCGCCAATGGACGAACTCATCGAGGCCATTCGTCCGGCCGGCCTGGCTCCCACCAAAGGGCCGCGTATCCAGGAAGCGCTGCGGGCCATCACCCGCGAACGGGGAGAGATCACCCTGGATTTCCTGGCTGAATTACCCCCTGATCAGGCTAAGGCTTGGCTTTCCCGGTTGAACGGAGTGGGGCCCAAGACCGCAGCCATTGTGCTCCTCTTCGCGTTGGGCATGCCGGCCTTTCCGGTAGACACTCACATACACCGTGTTAGCCAGCGGTTGGGCCTCATCGGACCAAAAACGTCGCGGGAACAGGCTCATACTATCCTGGAAAAGATGATGCCGCCAGAGACCTTCTACGCTTTCCACCTCAATCTCATTGCTCACGGGCGGCGGATATGCCATGCCCGTCGTCCCAGGTGCGGGGTGTGCCTGTTGCAGGATCTCTGTGATTACTATTCCAGGTCGGGGCAGCTATGACGCAATTGATTCTGATGCGACACGGCCAGTCTGTGCTAAACGAGCAAGGGAAATGGGGCGGCTGGTCGCCGGCTGAGCTGACCCCCTTGGGGCGGAAGCAGGCGGAGACCGTGGCCCGGCGTCTGGCTGAGTCGGTGGAGGCTATCGCCGCGTTGTACAGCAGTCCACTGCGACGCGCGTGGGACACGGCGCAGATAATCGGGCGAGTGCTGAACCTGCAGCCCATCTCTCACGACGGGTTGCGCGAGATTGATTTCGGCCAAGTGGACGGGCTGTCTATGGATGAATTCCGGGCTGCATTCCCGGAACACTTCGCCCGGTGGCTGGACAAGGCTGACCTGTCCTTTGTCTGGCCGGGCGGCGAGCGGCGGGCCGATTTTTTCCAGCGGGTGAGTCGTACTGCCGAGGAGATTGTCGCCTGCTATCTCCATGAGACGGTGGTCGTAGTCGCCCACGGGGGTACTATACGGGCCATCCTGGCTCATTTTTTGCCTGTAGAGTTCGGCGATTGGTGGGGCTACGAATTAGGAAATTGCTCACTGACGCGGCTGGAAGTGAACAGTGACGGGGCCCGACTGCTCATCCTGAACGACGACGCTCACTTGCTGTAGGAGTGGTTGTCCCTTATGGATGTTTTGAGCAAGCACCAGACTTGCTCCACGTGTCTCTGCGTAATGGAGGGTATGGCGTGGCAAAACGGCGGGCGCAAGGTAAACGTTATCCTCTGTTGATCTATCGGCGATTGTTTGACCTTTACGCCGGACCTTTGGTTATGCTTTTCCTGACCTCAGCGATTCCGATAGGGGCGGACATGATATGGGAAATACCAGACTTGCCCCCGATACGCTGGGCCTTGGTCGTCGTTGCTTCCGTGTCGGGTTTTTTGCTGCTCGTCCTGTTCGTCGCCCGCTGGCTGGCCTTTGTGCGTTGCCGGGCCAACACGCTGCTTATCCGGACGCCGTTCTATCAAGTGGTGATTTCCTACGCTCGTATCCGTCTCACCCGTCCGACGGAGTTGAGTTGCATTTTCTTCCCCGAGAAGCAGACTTGGTCGCAAAAACGTTTCCTGGAACCGCTGTGGGGCAGGACAGTGATTGTGGTCGAAACCACGGGGTTGCCGTTGCCGCGCTGGTGGCTGCGATTGTGGCTGGGCAAATATCTGCTCATGCCCGATGGCAGCGGATTCGTATTCGCCGTCAAGGACTGGATGGGCCTCAGCCAGGAGATTGACAGCTTTCGTAGTAGCTGGTTTCAGCGACGAAAAGCGGTTGAGCGGCGATACTGAGGCTACATGATCGAGAACTGCGAGCCTTGGGGGGTTTTCACTACATCAATGCGTACCGGGAAGGCGTCTTTGAGTTCTTCAAGGTGGGTGATGACCAGAACGCGCTCGAAATCATCTTTGATGGAGTTGATGGCTTCCACCAGCCGCTCACGGCCTTGAGCATCCTGGGTGCCGAAACCCTCGTCAATCACCAGGGTCTGTAAACGTGCTCCGGCGCGACGGGCCAGCAGTTTGGACAAGGCAATGCGAATAGCGAGGTTCACACGGAAGCTCTCCCCGCCGGAGAAAAGGGCATACGAGCGCGTGCCCAACTCATCGGAAATGTTGATGTCCAACGTCTCTATGGTATCGCCCTTTTTGGTATCGCGCTGGGTTTCAAACTGGACGTGCATTCGCCCATCGGTCATGCGGGCCAGCAAGCGATTGGCCTCATCTTCAATCTCCGGGATGGCGCTTTCGATGATCATGGCCTGCACCCCGCGTTTGCCGAAAGCTGTGCGCAGTTCCTCGTAGATGGCCTGCTCTGCCCGGGCCTTCTGTTCGGCTTCCCGCTTTCGTTTTCGCTCCTCGACTTGCACACGGCAAGCCTCCAATCGCTGCCGGGCTGCACCCAACTCTTGGCGGGCACGGCTTTCGGCGGCGCGTGATGCCTCCACCAAAACCTCCTGCTCTCGTTCTCGCTGCTGCACCTGGGGCAGGCGAGCTACAGCTTCCCGCAGGTGGTCACGGTGGGCCTGGTCAGCAGCCAGGGTCACCTGCTTGCGAGTGCGGGATTCCCGCAGGCGAACCAGTTCCCCGCGCTCACCGTCAATTCTGCCCAGGGCCTCATCCAGGCGCAGCTTGTCCTTTTCGAAATGAGCCAGTTGTTCCTGATCGCGGAGCGCTTGTTCGCGGGCCTGGTGGTCATAACCCAGAGCATCAAATTGAGCCTGCGCTTCGGCCAGTTGCTCCTGCTCCTCCAGGGCATAATCACCCTTTTCCAACCTGGAGGTCAGGGTTTCCAAGACAATGCGCGCTTGCTGGAGCTGTTCTTGAGCCTGTCGGGCGTCGTTGAGCCGCTGTTCCAAAGCAGCAGCTTGCCGTTGTAGTCCGGCTTGAGTAGCCAGTTCTTTGTTCAGCCTTTCGAGTTCTTTCTCCAGGGTCTCAATCTGAGCCGTACGTTCACGAATGGCCTCTTGATTGGCCCGATAAGCATCGCCCTTGATCGTTCCTTCGGCAGCGAAGTCCCCTACCAGACGATCACGGTCGGCGGGGGAGAGACCTTGCCCGCAGAGGGGACAACGGGCCTCAGCGCTTCTGCGCAGAAGTTCGATTTTCTCCTCAAGGGATTTCATCTCCGTTTTTAGTTGCTCGTTTTGAGCGCGCAGGGTGGCCATTTCCTCGCGGTGCTTTTGAATGGCCGCCTGTTTGTCCTCGCGGGCTATCTCCTGTTCGGCCAGGTACTGCAGCCGTGCCTGCACTTCGGCCAGTTCTTGCTCCAGGGTAGCGAGGTGTTTTACCTTAGCTTCCCAATCGTTCACCTGGCTGGTGATCAGACTGCATTCTTTCTCCAATTCATGGCGCGCCTGGTCTATCTTGCGTTGGAGGTCCTCACGACGTTGACTAAGGGCCATTATCTGGTCTTGCTGGGCACTGAGGGTTTCGAGACGTTTTCGGGCTTCAAGAAGGGCGGAGTATCCGGCCTCAATTTCTTGCTGCCGGGTGAGCAGGGTCTCGAATTCGTCCAATCTGGCTTGCGAGGCGGCGATTTGCGCATCTAAGTCAGCTAATTCGCGTTCACCTTCGGCCAGCCGTCTGGTTAAATCTTCTACCTGTTGTCGTTGCAGTTCCAGGCTCTTGCGCTCCTCGCGCAAGGTGCGCAACTCGGCCTCAGCCGTCTGCAATTCGGCGTTTAAACGGGCCACGTCGGCCTCGGCTTGGCGCAGGTCGGCCTCGTATTGGGGCTGGCGAGCCAACTCCTGATCAATTTCCGCAATCTGCACAGCCAGCAAGTCGGCGTCCCGGGCCTTGTTTTTGGCCAGTTCCTTAGCTCGCTCTTCGTATTCATCGTACATGCCCAGGCCCAGGATTTCGGCCAGGACCCGTTTACGCTCGCCCGGCGGCTTGATGGTGAACTCGTCGGCACGTCCCTGGAGCAGAAAGGCAGAGTTGATGAAAGTGTCGTAATCCATGCGCAACAGGTTGTCAATGCGGGCTTGCGTGTCGCGGATGGTGGGTTCGGTGAGGGGAACAAATTTTGAGCCGTCCCAGCCCTGCAGTTCGAGGGTGCTCTGCCCTTTACCCCGGCTGTCGCGCTTGCGAATGATCCGGTAGCGGTCACTGCCCAGGGCGAACTCAAGTTCTACCTCCATCTCCGTTTGACCCATGTGGATGAGTTCATCATCATGCCGGGCTCCGCCCCGCGCTCGTCCCCATAGCGCCCAGGTCATGGCATCGAGCAAGGCTGATTTCCCGTGGCCGTTGTCACCAGCCAGGCAGGCCAGATGGATGCCGGTGAAATCCAACGGTGGCGGGTCGCGGTAGCACATGAAATTGTGCAGGCGAAGTTTCAGAGGGAACATGGGAACACCTCTTTACGTAAAATTTACGCTTCATTTACGCCATTTTTACGCTGTAATCTTGAATTATATGATATATTATTGGTGACTCACCCCCGCAGGGCACCGCTCGGAAACGTGTCAACCACTAATCCGGCAAAGCGGTGCTCTTTTTATAAACGAGAAACCCGTTTTCTGGCGGAAAACGGGTTTTTTTATTCTAGAGCTCGCGCCCTCGATATTGCCGGGTGTAGTACTCCTCGTAGTGAGCTCCACTCTTGATGGGCCGCCACCACCACTCGTTTTCTACGTACCAGCGTACCGTTTTTTCCAGAGCCTGGTCAAAAGTATGCCGGCTCTTCCAGCCCAGAGCTTTGAGCTTATCGCAGTTTAAAGAATAGCGCCGGTCGTGACCTGGTCGGTCTTTCACCGGCTGGATCAGGCTGTAGGGTTTCCCCAACAGGTCCAGAATGCGGCGGGCCATGACGATGTTCTGGGTTTCCACGCCGGTACCCACATTGTATACCTCACCAGGCTGGCCGAGGTGCAAAACCACATCAATCCCTTCGCAGTGGTCCAGGACGTACTGGTAATCGCGCATTTGGCGGCCATCGCCATACAGGGGCAAGGGTATGTCGTCAATAGCGTTGGTGATAAAAAGGGGCACAACTTTCTCCGGGTATTGATATGGGCCAATGTTGTTGCTCCCGCGGGTGATGGTCACCGGTACGCCGAAGCTGGTGAAATAGGCGATGCACATCAGGTCGCCGCTCGCTTTGCTGGCCGAGTAGGGGCTGCGGGTGTGCAAGGGGTCGGTCTCCAGCGAAGAGCCTTCCAGCACTTGACCGTAGACTTCATCGGTATTGTGCAACAGGCAGGGAACACTGCCCCCAAAGAACCGTTCGCACCCCGGCACCGACACGTCGTACACGATGAAGTCGCCTTCGACACGATGGATGGACTTGATCTTAGCCACGCCGACATCGGAGTTGACCAAGGTCCAAATGTTGACCGGCACTTCTTCGAAGGTGTCCAGAAAGGCTTGGGCGCGCGTTTTGCTTACCAATTCCTTATAACCAAGGCTGACATGGCGATGCTGATGGCAGCCCAGGGCCCGGGCTGGTAGTTCTGTCGGCAGGCAACGTGCCATAGGCGTGCGCCAGCGTGCCCGTTGATCCGGGTGGTACTGTTCGGCCGATATAGCAATGTCCCAGCAGATTCGCTGACGGGTCATCGTGACGTTGGGCGGCTTTTGATCAGCGATTTGTTTCGTCACCCGCTGGCTAATCCGGCAGTTGATGTTGTTGATCCGCCCAAGCCATACCAGACTCTTGGCCAGCCTGTGGTTAACAGTGGTAAAACAACGTTGACCGTCTTTCTTAATATGGGCATCGCCTTCGTAACCATGGAAGAACGCCTCAACATACTCCTTAGGCTGAGTCCAGATCCAACTCGGTAGTCGCTTGGTCTCGGCTGTGGTTCCAAACTGGCTGAAAAGCGCATGGACCCAATACGAATTGTAGCGTACTTGGTACGTAGATTCGCGCTCATGAATACGAGGTTCTATGCCAAAAATCTCTCGGGCACAGGTGATCAATTTGTTCATCGCCTCGGTCTCGGAGCGATTGATGGTGAAGGTCACACTCCGGTTATTTTGCTCCAACTCGCGCGGTGTGTGAGAAGCGTGTCCTTCGGCCAAATACAAACCAAATACTTCCATCAGGAGTGGAGTTACCTTAAGAGTATCGGCTGGAATGTGAAGCTGGCGTTTGGTCAGATCCCAGTGGATATCGTCCACAGAATTCCAGGCGTTAAGTACACCGCGTGCCGTTACCTGGTATACTCCATTCATTTGTTGCAGGTAGCCGCCATCGGTTAACTCATGGACAAGACGGTAGAATGTTGGAGTGCCAACCTCCTGGGCCACTACCGATGGGTCTTGGCCTCCGGCCAATGCTCGTAGCGTCATCCAGCGACGGGCCAGGCTATCATCCATCCATTCAGGATTGTAGTCGGCAAATAGTGTCCGCAGGTCAAAGACATGAGGGGATTTTTCCGCTTCGCCGACGTTGCCCAGGAAAGTTATCGCCAAATCACCTTCTTTTAGCTGATTAGACTCCTTGGCGACGATTTGATCACCTTCGAAGATGAAGATGGAATGAGAAGCGGTTACCCGCACCTGACCACCGCCATTGAAGGTGATCTCGTAAATCTCATGGGCCGGGTGACTGATCAGACGCCCCATGCGGCGAAAAGTCACCTGGAAATCCGGGGTCAATGTCAGCACCGAGAATTGGTCTAGGGGCACATTTGCTAAGTCGGCAATTGCACGCAGGCTGATCTCACCGGTTCGCTCATCGCGCACCAGCAATGGAGTATCGCCAGTCACACTGCTGACCTGATGATAGCGTTCCACTCCGAACTTCTTGGCGGCTTCCAAGAGCACGTAGGTGCCGAAGACATCGGTACGGATGAACTCATCCGGTTCCATCAGCGAGCGGTCCACGTGGGTAGCGGCAGCGAAATTGACGATGGTGTCTATTTCATGTTCCCGCATCACCTCGTCCACTTTGCCCGCGTCGGCGATGTCGCCCTGGACGAAGGCATAGCGACCAACAAAGCGCTCGGCCACGTCTTTGAGATTGTCCAAATTACCGGCATAGGTCAGCTTATCGTAAACGACCAGGTGATAATCAGGATATGTTTCCAGCATGTAACGCACGAAGTTGGAGCCGATGAAGCCGGCTCCGCCGGTGATAAGCAGGTTTCGCAATGGTCAGTCCTCCTCAGGGGTTGTATAGTCTGTTCTTTCATCTGCCACCCGTGTCGCGGGGAATTCCACGGAGATGGCGTACGGCGTCTTCTCCAGCAGGCAATTTCTGAAATAAATTAGGTCTTCATTCGCAGTGTCAAGGCGATCATCTGCATCGTGCAGGCATGCTAGAGCGGTGATGGCTTCTTCTAAAAGCAGCTCATCGGCACCGAAAGTCTGCTGGGTCAGAATGTTGATTGCCCATTGCCACGTCTCTTCTCTTGTACTCTTTCCTGACAGGAAGTCGTCAATTCTCTTGACCGTTTCTTTTATCAGAGCCATGCTCATGGCTGCCTCCCAATACCGCGTGGAAATGGCTTATCATAGTCGGCATCTCGACTACCGGGAATCTCGTGTGGACCGTGTACCAACTGTCCCTCGGAGTCGTAAACTAGATGATATACCACCAGGTAATGTCCTGTCGAATCTTTCACCTTTACAATGATTGACACGTCACCATTCTGCCTGAGATTTCTTTCAACCTCGGTAACTGTGCCATCGGGATTGCGAATAACCTGTCTTGGATAGCGGTATATCGTCGGATTGGACATAGTTGTTCCCAAATGACCGGTTTCAGGACGCCTTCGTCGCTGGCGACAAGTGGTGTATCACTATGTTGTCCTGGTCATTAACCGCCGCAGTTTGCGCAGGGCTTTGCGTGGTTGAGCATAGCGTTGCCAGTAGTATTTAGCCTGGCGTTTGGCTGCGTTCCACCTGGTGCGCCGTTGTGATTCAACGAGCGCCCATTGCAGGAATTCGTAGTCCTGGCCTCTGATTTTGGTCTCGGTGGGGTTGCGTCGGTACTGGTCGTGGCTGGTGATGAGCGATAAGTCGTTTTCGACGCAGTATTCATACAAATCACTGCCCGGATGGGGGGTGTAGAAAGCCGGGCTGTAGTAGTCCGGATCAATTTCCTTGAGCATGGAGATGGTATCCATGACCTCTTCTTTGGTCTCGGTAGGGATGCCTAGCATGTAGTTGGCCCAGATGGAGATGCCGTATTTCCGGCAGATGCGCGCTGCTTGCAAGTTCATCTCGCGGGTAGTACCTTTGCGCAGGAATTTGAGCACCCGGTCGTTTCCGCTCTCGAAGCCAATGAAATAGCCCCGACAGCCAGCGTCCGCCATCAGCTTGACCATGTCTTCGTGACGGACGATGATGTCCGCCCGCGATTGACAGAAAAACGGTTGGGTGAAGCCCTCTTCCTGGTAGAGACGGCAGAATTCGCGCACCCACTCTCGATCCTCAGTCAGGGTGTCATCGTGGAACATGAGGGAGGCGAAGTGGTACTTATCGCGCAGGATTTTCAGCTCGGCGATGATGTTGGGCGCACTGCGACGGCGCACCTGACGGCCAAAAAGGATGCGCTCGGCGGGCTGGCAGAAATTGCAGTTGTATTTACATCCCCGGCCGGCAATTATGGTCAGAAAAGGTGGTGGTAGTTCCGGGACGAAGGGCACCTCCGGCGAGTCAAGATCGTAGCCCCAGCGTCGCCACTCGTCGAGAAACAGGTCGCGGTCCGGGAAGGGCAGGTTGTCCAAGATGGGCATCTCGCCGTGGAGGACCCGTTCCTGGGGCGGATTTCCATCGCGGATAGCCGCCAGCAGTTTGGGAAAGGTTATCTCCCCTTCGTGGGTGACGATGTAATCAATATGGGGATTGGCAGCCACCTCATCCAAAGCCAGGGTGGGATGCGGCCCGCCGACCACGGTGACGATTTGGGGGTCAATGTCTTTGATCATGTCTACACACTGCATCACCGGATTGTAGTCCACGCTCATCATGGTCAGTCCGGTCACGTTTGGCCGACGCTTCTCGATTTCGGTGCGAAAATCTTCCCATCCTTTCAGGGCCCGCAGGTCAATAAGATCAATCTCGAAACCTGCGCTTTTGGCAGCACTGCTTAAATGGGCCAGACCATGGCTGATCCAGCCGGCTTCCATGCCTCGGCCCAGGCTGTTGAATCCGTAGCCGGAGATTCCGGCGTAGATTAAAGTTGTTTTCATTACAATCTCACTCCCATTGTAGAATGGCTTAAGCCCGTTCTACGTCGCGTAGTAGCGCCGGAATGTTGCATCAAAAGGTGCATTGCAGAGCACAGCTCCGATTATGCGCACGTTGACTTTTTCCAGCAGCTCTTTGGCACGCTGCGCGTATTCGCGGCGGGTGCTTCCGGCTCGCAGGAGGAGGAGCACACCATCGGTCCGAGCGGCAAGTACGGCAGCGTCGGTAACGGCCACCACGGGGGGCGCGTCGAAAAGGACCAGGTCAGCTCGTTCTTTTAGGGTGGCGATAACTTCTCCCATGCGTCGCGAGCCCAGCAACACGACCGGGTCGGCGGGTAGAGGACCGCTGGGCAGCAGTGATAAGCCCTCGATGCCCACCTCCTGCAAGGGGGGGTCGTTCAATGCCGCGTTGTTGCGCAGCATGGCCGTTAGCCCTTCGTCGTTGGGTATTCCGAAAATGTCGTGCAATGCCGGTCGGCGCAGATCGCAGTCCACCAAAATGACTCGCTTGCCGCCCTCGGCCATGATCACTGCCAGATTGGCCAAGGTGGTGGACTTACCCTCCTCAGGTGTGGCTGTGGTGACGACCATGGTGTGCAAAGGGTGATCCAGGCTGGAGAATTCTAAGTTGGTGCGCAGGGTGCGAAAAGCCTCGCTAATTGGTGAGCGGGGGTTGGTGACGGTAATCAGATCGTTTAAGGCCATTCAGATTTCCTCCTGGCTCATTTTGTGCGAATGCGCAGCAGACGTCGCGTCCCACTGCCATCAGAAGTGACCGGGATAGCGCCCAGCACAGGAATGCCCAGGGCGCGTTCCACATCCTGCGAGGAGCGCACCACGCTCGATTCCAACCACTCCAGGAAGAAGACAATGATCCCGCCCAGCAGCGCCCCGGCTATTCCTCCCGCCAGGGTATTGATTTTGGTCTTGGGCGAGTAGAGAGGTGCATCACGGGCGTCGTCAACAATAGAAACGTCTATCCGGTCCTGTTTGTCTTGTTGGGCATTCCATTCGCGTTGACGCTCGACAAAGACCTCGGCTGCGGTTTGCACGATCTGGATGGCCACATTCGGATTAGGGTCTTTGGCATCGATCAGGATGGTGAAATCGGACGTTTCGGGGTTAACATTCATTTTCTCCAGCAGTTCGTAAGTGGTCATGTCCAGTTGGGCCCGATCAATGATCTTCTGCGCTGTTTTGTGAGAGTGGATATTGACTCCGTAGTTGCGCAGCAGGTCTTTGGCTGTGTTGCTCAGTCCCCAGTCAGCGCGGGCGGGGATGACATTGAGTTTGATCTCGGCGCGGTAGATGGGTGTCATGGTTTTACTGAAGCCGTAGGCGCTGGCAGCGGCGATCACAGCAAGGAGAATGATGATCCAGCCGCGTCGGCGCAGGATTCTCAGATAGTCCAGTAACTCCATAAGTTAACCTCCTCGTTTAGTGATTATTCTATTTTACCACATCTCCACCCAACATACAATTCTCGTGTTTGTTTACCGCCGAGAACGCAGAGGCCAGTCCTTGAGTGCAATCAAAGGGCTCAGATGACAAGCAAAATGCCGTGCAATAAAAGCTCATCGAACGCCCATCGTTGTAGTCCAAAGTAACAAGTCAACGAATAAAGAGTAGCGGGTAACGTGTTACTCATTGCTCGTTGACCCGCTACTCTATTGTCAGGCCGTGCTTCTCAGCAAGCATTCGCGCCCTGGCCATCAGCGCCCCGTGATAGGGCTGGCGGTTGGCGGCGATGTGGCGGTATCCCTCCACCAGGTCGGGGTAGTGTTTTTCCAACGCTCTCCTGACCTTTCCCCCAATTGCGCCGCTGAGCTTCATGCTGTCCACGATGATGTACGAAATACCAGCCCTCGCCAGTGCTGCAAAGAGGGCATCTATCTGTTCTTCACCGTCCGAGAGGAAGGGCAAGAACGGGCCGCAGAAGGCCCAGGTTTTGATCCCCGCCTTTGCCAGTTCTGCCAGGGCCGCCAGGCGTGCCGAGGCAGGGGAGGAGCCTGGCTCAAAAAATCGCTGCACTTCTTCGTCCAGAGTGGTGATGGTAAAACCCACTTCCACATTCTTGAGGCGGCGGAGGAGGTCGAGGTCGCGCAGTACCAGGTCGGATTTGGTGAGGATGGAGACAGGAAAATCGTGGTCCGCGAGTACCTGCAGGCAGGCGCGGGTGATCTCGTACCGTGCCTCCAGCGGTTGATAGGGGTCGGTCACCGTGCCGGAGGAGATATTGCCCGGCTTCGCCCGTCGCATCTGGCGGGCCAGCACCTCTGCCGCGTTGACTTTGACGTCCACGAAGGTGCCCCATTCCTCCGGGTGACCGGTGAAGCGCTTCATAAAACTGGCGTAACAGTACACGCAGCCGTGTGCACAACCCACATAGGGATTGAGGGCGTAGTCAACGCCCTCAATGCCCGATTTGGTCAGGATGGACTTGCAGTTTATCTCTTTTACGATCACGCTCTGCCTCTTGAGGAGTGTTTTCTAAGTCGCGGCTTTCCCCCGCGTCAGTCATGATAAACTTTCGAGAAGCGCCTGCGCTTCTTTCAAGTCTGGTGTGTCAAACCCTTCGGTGAACCAACCATAAATCTCGGCGAGCATCTGCCGCGCTTCGTCAGCCCTGCTCTGTTTCTGCCATAGGCGGCACAGGCTCACCGTCGCCCGCAGCTCCCATGACCTGGCCTGCTGGCGACGGGCCACCTCGATGGCCTTCTGAAAGCTGGCTTCGGCTTCAGCTTCATCGCCCTGCATGAGCAGCAACTCTCCCTTCAGACGATAAAGCTCTGCTTCCCAGTGGCGCTCGTCCGTCTGTTCCACCAGGGCGAGCGCTTCGTTCAGCGTGGTCAGTCCTTCCTCCGGGTGTCCGGTCTTGGCCTGCGCCTCAGCCAGAGAGCCAAGTGTCTCTGACAAGTACAACCGTATGCCTACAGACTGGTCAATCGCCATGCCCTGGCGTATTTGCACCATCCCTTCTTGGACCTGTCCCAGCATGGCCAGCGCCTTTCCCCAGAAGCGAGTTCCCTGTCCCAGCCAGCCTGGAACCTTCTCATGCGCTATTTGCATCAGCTCCTCCGCATTGTTCTTGAATGCCTGTGCATCGCGGCGCATCTCGTTGAACATGCAACCCGCATAAAAGAGGACATCGGCCAGTGAAAAGGGGTGGCCCAGCTCTCGCGCCAGGGCCAGCGCCTCCTGGCTGCGGTTCAGGGCCTGATTGGGATAACCAAGGCACCACGAGCAACAAGCCGCGTAGGCCAGGGCGCTCGGTCCTACATCCGACCCGCGCAATACTACGAAGGAGCGATGGTGCTGCTCAGGGTTGTAGAAAGCAATCACCTGCTCCAGGTGACCTAGGGCTGTCGTGTATTCTCCGAGACAGAACAAGATAAATCCCAAATACCAGTGGCCCACTGCCACGAGCAGCGGGTCCTCAGTCTGCTGAGCGAGGCTAAGCGCCTCTTCTGCCAGCTCACGCGCCCTCTGATGCTCGGCCCGCACATAGTACATGATAGACAGCTCACCCAGTACCCGGCAAATCTGCGGCGTCTTCCCCGTCTGCAGGCACAGTTCGCGGGCCCTGGTGTAGGCTTTTTCCACTTCTGGGTCTGAAAAGGCCTTGAAGCCTATCCAGGCCATGCCGAGGGCCAGTTGCAGGGCGAGTTCTTGCTGCGCGCGCCCGGGGGAGTCCGGCAGGGCCATGAGCAAGGCCAGCCCTCTGGTCAGGTGAGCGATCCCCTCCTGATAGGCGGACAGTTCCACGGCCCTTTCCCCGGCCTGGCGCAGGTAATGGATCGCCTTTTCCGTTATCCTGGCTTTCTGAAAGTGCAGCGCCAACTGCACAGCGATAGCCGCGACCTGCTCCTGAGCGCCGTACAGCCCCTCCAGAGCAGTCCCAACTTGCTCGTGCAGGTACACCCGTTCTACCTCGTCCAGGCTGCTGTACAGGTATCTCTGGAAGAGGATATGCCGGAAACGGTAGCTGGACAGGAGCTGGTCGTCCACGCGCTGGATGCTCTCGGCCCGTATCAGATGATGCTTCCTGTCCAACTCACTGCTTAAGCGGCCCAGCATCTCTCGCTCGTCGGTCGCCCGTACCCGGGCTACCACCTCGGCGGTGAATATCTCACCCTCCACGCAGGCCACCCGCAATGCAGCCTGTAATGGTTCGGCCAGACGACCGATGCGCTCCGCGATCACTGCCTCCACCCGTGCCGGCAGGGTCTCCCAGTCCAACGCCGGCCCCTCCACCCAGCGGCCCTCTGGGTCCTGGACCAGATCCTCCCGCTCCTGCAGGCCTTGCAGCAATTCAATGGTGAACAGGGGATGGCCGCGAGTTTGTCGGTAGAGCATCTCCCGAAACGCGACCCCCAGCCGGTTTGGCTCGCTGTCCAGCAAAGCCTCGATAAAGTCCCGGCTCTTGGCCTGGCCCAAATCCACTGTGATGTGGCCAAAGTCGCGCTGGAACTCGTTGAGCACGGGCTCCAAGGGATGCCGGGCTCCGTCCCTGCCCAATGCGACTTCTTCCGGGCGGTAAGCGCCCACGATCAGGATACGGCTGCCCGTCAACTGTCGCCCCAGGTGGAAGAGCAAGCTAATCGAGCCCAGGTCCGCCCATTGCAAGTCATCCACCACCAAGAGCAATGGTGCCCGTTGCGCCAGGGCCAGCAGCACCCTGGTGTACTGCTGGAACAAATCGCTCTGTTGGGGGCCGGGAGCGCTGGAAACGGTGGTCGGCCGGCGTTCAACAAGCTCATCCAGGCGGTTCAGCCAGCCTGTCCCATTGGGCGCATAGGTCATAGCCCGCTCAAGCAAAGCGGCGCGAGGGACGAAGGTATCAATCAGGTCCGGCCCGGCGTCTACCAGCGCCTGCGTCGTAAGGGGGAGCGTATTCCACAGGCGGCAGGCGTGTTCTCTGGTCATGGCTCCCGCTGCCCACCGGGCCTCGACATCGCCGGTCAGCAACCCCAGGATCTGGCGGAAGGGCAGGTAGGGGTCGCCGATGCCGGTGTAGGCATTGCAGTTCCCACTGGCAACGATCAGGTCGTCATGGGCCTCTTGAGCCCGGCGGGTGAATTCCTGGAGCAGGGCCGTCTTGCCGCTGCCCGCTTCCCCGGTGACGAATGTCACCCGACCCCGGCCGGCCAGCGCCAGATTCAGAAACCCCTCCAGTTGCGCCAACTCACTCTCGCGAGCGACAAAAACAGGCACCTCAACCGGAGGTGCCTCTTCTGCCAGAAAAGGGGGAAGTCTGGCGGTGAGATCGGGAGGGGAAACAAGGGAAGGCGCAGTGGTTTTCAGCTTGCCATCTCGGATCTGCTCGTACAGCCGCGTCGTTTCTGCAGCCGGCTCGACGCCCAGCTCTTCGGCCAGGAGACGGCGACAGATCTCATACTGGGACAGGGCGGCGCTGCGCTGACCGCTGAGGGCCAGCGCTCGCATCAGTTGTTGGTGGGCTGCCTCGTCCCAAGGCTCGAGCTCGACTTGCCGCCGGGCACGGGACTGGGCTTGCTCGTACTGGCCGCGTTGCTCGTAGGTTGCCGCCAGGCTATGGAGTGCGAACAACATCTGGCGGCCGATCTGCTCCCGGGTAAGCAGTGCCCATTCCTCGAAGGCGGGGCTGTCGCTGACAGAGAAGCCCTCCAGGAAGCTGCCTTGGTACATAGCAACGGCCCTTTCTAGACCTGACATATCTCGGAGACCAATCAGGTCTATGAAAGCCGTGACATCGAGCCAGTAATCGCTGGCCGGGTTGAACTGGATCGTGTCGCGGGTAATGAGTAAGAAAGGCGGTTCCGCTGTGCGATCGCCGATCACCTGCCGGAGATTGGCCAGAGTGTAGCGCAGGTTGCTGAGGGCGTCTCGGTCAGGCCAATCGGGCCACAGCAATCCGGCCAACACCTCACGGCGATGCGGCCGGTCCGCTTCCACGGCCAGATAAGCCAGCAGGGCCCGGACCTTGTTCGATTTAAAGCCCATGACCGGTTGCCCATCCAACGTCACCTGGAAAGGTCCCAGGCAGGAAAGTGACAGATGCGCCACCGTTCCCCCTTCTGAAAGAGCCTGTAGCAAATCCAACACCTATGGGCATTATACATCAAAAGAACTGATTTTTCAACCGCCTCGTTTTCGCCACGTTCCCGCCGCCTTCTCGCCACCTTTCTCTGTTATACTGAGTGCAAAATCAGCCCCCAGAGGTACATCTACCAGAGTTTGAAGAGAGGTGATGCTTATGCATGACAGGTCTATTGGGAGACAAGGATCCAGAATTTCTTAATCCAACAAATAGGGAGGTAAATGATGTCAGCAAATTCACTCGTTATCAAGCAATGGCTCAAGCCAGTCGTGGTTGCCATGACCATCTTGGCCGTTGGATTGATCGTGGGTATTCTTGTGAGCACCATTCCAACAGCAGAAACCCAGCCAGCCGCCATTGTTACCGAAAATGAGGACAGCCTACAGCGCAGTATTGACGCCGATGCTGCCCGCTACACAGCTATGGCCGAATACTATGCCGCCAAGAACGAGAGCATACAACGAGGTATTGACGCCGACGCCGCCCGGTACACCGCCATGGGCGCATTCTATGCCGCCAAGGAAGAAACCAGCGTACAGCGGGGTATTGATGCCGATGCCGCTCGCTACACAGCTATGGCCGAATACTATGCCGCCAAGAAAAAATGACGGCCTACAGCAGGGCATTGACGCCAATGCCGCCCACGGCCACACCGACGCCCTTACTGGGTTGAACCCTGAGCCTATGCCACGGTGACGATCGGCTTGGCCCACCACTTTAACTTGTACGAGAAGAGGCCAGGAGCCCGGCACACTCTCTGCGGGGCTCCTGGCGCATGTCGGTGAGCATGAAGTAACGCACCAACTCTATCCCAGACTGCGGGTGGCAGAATCAACCTCCAAACTAACATGCGCCTCCAGGTCTGTCAAGATTGATTTCTGATTGTATCTGTTGTAAAATAATTATAGGTTTCTCAGATAAGCGCGCCTAGTGGTGGCTCAGGTTTCCCATTCCTCAACGGTCGAGAGGAGATTAGATATGAGGCGTGTCTTTGCCACTTCTCCTAGTGTACACCCCCGCTGGGTGGTGGCGGGCGTGATTCTGGCGGCTGCCCTGATCTGGGCCGCTTCTCTCTATTCCGTCGCCAGCCAGATCGGTCATCCCTTCCCCGGCTTCTTCTACACCCCAGACCGCATCGTCAGCGGCTTCACCCCTCAGGACTTTACCGGCTGGCAGGCCGGCCTGCGCCCCTGGGATCGCATTGTGGCGGTGAACGGGCAGCACTGGCGGGAGATACGCCGCCTGGTGAGGGAGGCAGGCATCGGCGGCATCGTGGTCTACACTGTGGAGCGGGGCGACCAGAGGCTCCAGATCGCTGTGCCCACCATGGAGTTCACTGCCGACATCCTGTGGCGCTTTATCCCCGGGGGACTTCTTTTTGCCCTCTTCTCCCTGGCCGTGGGCATCTTCGTCTACGCGCGCAACCCCAACGGTCGGCTTAATCGCTATCTCCTCCTTTACCTTCTGCTCTGGGCGAGCATCGTCGGGGCGGTGTGGGATTGTTACCTCAGCCAGCAGAAGTGGACGGCGTATCTGGTCCATCCCTGGACGGCGATCGCCGCCGTGGCTGGCTGGATCTTCTTCTGGAGCTTCCCCGCCGACCGGGCGCGCAAGGAGTTCCTGGCCCGCTGGCTTCTGATCCCGGCCTTCGTGGCCCTGGCTGCCGCCTTCACGGTCTATTTCCCCACGCTCTTTTTCCTGGCCTCCCACCTGGACACCCCCTCCCTGTGGCGCCTGTACCTCTGGTCAGGCACCTGGGGCCATTTCGTGGTGCTCGCGTTGGGCTCGGTAGTCAACAAGACGGTTCCCTTGCTCCAGATCGCCCTGCGGAAGAAGGCTTCGCCGCTGATCCGGCAGCAAGCCGTGGTGCTCCTGGTGGGCATCAGCCTGGGCCTGGGAGGCTGGATTGTCTTCCTGTGGGGTCCTGCCGTCCTCCATTTTCCACCCCCGGCCAGCATGCACTGGGGTGGCATCATCGCCACCCTCTACCCCCTCTCCGTTGGCTACGCCGTCCTGCGCTACCAGCTCTTAGACACCCGGGTGGTGGTGCGTAAGGGGTTGGTCTACTCGTTGCTGACGGTCACCCTCACCACTGTCTTCCTGCTCCTCTCCCTGCTCACCGGCTACCTCTTCCAGGGACTGAGCGGCCAGCCATCCTTCCTGGCTGCCCTGGCCCCGGCGCTGCTCATCGCCGTCCTCTTCCAGCCAGCTCGCAATCGAATCCAGACCTTCGTGGACCGCGCCTTCTTCCGGCGAGAGTACGAGGTGCGCCAGGCGCTAACCGCTTTCAGCCGGGACCTGAGCACCCTGCGCGACAAAGAGGAGGTAGTACACCTAGTGCTGGACACAGTGAGCGAGACCTTGGGCGCCCAGGGGGCCAGGATTTGGCTGCTGGACGACGGCGAGACTTCCGAAGTCTCGGGGACTTCGGAAGTCTGGAGTCTGGTCACCTGGCTGACCCGGGTGCAACGTCCTTTGCTGTTGCTTCCTGACGACCGCTCCCCTCAGGCCGAGGATCTGCGCAGGATCGGGGCGACGCTGGCCGTGCCTCTTCTGACCGGCGAGCAGTTGGTAGGCGTCCTGACCCTGGGAGAGAAGCGCTCCGGCGATCTCTACACCCAGGAGGACGTGGAACTGCTGACCACCCTGGCTCACAGCGCGGCCCTGGCCCTGGAGAACGCGCGATTACACGAAGAGCGGATGGCCATCCTGCGTCAGCAGTTGGCCCTGGTGACAGCGGCCCAGGAGGAGGAGCGGGGGCGCATCGCCCGCGAGCTTCATGACGGGCTGGGGCCTGCCCTGGCCAGCCTGAACCTACGCCTACGCACCGCCCGCAAGCTCCTGGAACAAGACCACCACCCGGTCGCCGGGGAGATCGAAGAACTGGCTGAGCAGGCTCAGGCCAGCATTCGGGACATTCGCCGCCTGATGTACGACCTGCGGCCGGCGGCGCTGGATGAGCTGGGGCTGGTGCCGGCCTTGCGAGACTACCTGGCTCACTGCCAGCAAGAGCACGGGTTGGTCATCGAGTTCACGGCGGACGAAGGCCGACACCTCCCAGCACCGGTGGAGACAGCCCTGTTTCGGATCGCTCAGGAGGGGCTGAACAACGTGGTCCGGCATGCCCAGGCGCAGCGAGTTGAGGTGACCCTGCAGCAGGATGAGCGACATGTGACCTTGCGCATCGCCGACGACGGGCGAGGATTCGATCCCGAGGCACCCCGGTCGGGGACGCATCTGGGGCTGTGGAGCATGAGGGAACGGGTGGAGCAACTCGGCGGGCAGTTCGAGATCGAAAGCGCGCCGGGGCGAGGGACGACGGTGAGAGCCCTAATCCCGCTTTACCCTTGCGAAGGTTTAGAACCTTCGCAAGGGTAGAGGGTAGTGTATGAGGAAACATGAAGTACCTGGCCGGCTACTACTACCACGTATACAACCGCGGATGCAACCGTGAGCGCATCTTCGCCAACGATGGCAACTACCTCTTTCTGCTCCGGCGAGCCAAGAAGTTTCTGTGCGAGTACCCGCTGACCGTGATTGCGTACTGCTTGATGCCGAATCACTACCATTTCCTCTTCAGGCCGGAGGAAGACGGCGCAATCTCGCCATTCCTCCAGCGGCTCTTCAATAGTTACACGCAGGCCTTCAATAAGCAGCAAGAACGCAGTGGCACGTTGTTTGAAGGCCGGCCCAAGAGCGTGCTGGTGGATACCGAGGCTTATGTCATCCAGGTGTGTCGCTACATCCACTTGAATCCAGTTGAAGCCGGCCTGGTAGCACACCCAGGAGATTGGCCTTACAGCAACTACCTGGAATGGGTAGGGAAGCGCAGTGGCACGCTGGTGGATCGCGATTTCGTCCAGCAGTACTTCCCAACGCCTGGTGACTACGAAGCCTTTATCACCGCATCACTCAGTGAGAAGCTGGAGCGGGAATTGGAAGCGTACTATCTGGACACATAAGCCCAAACCCTTGCGAAGGTTTAAAACCTTCGCAAGGGTTTGGTTTGCGAGGGGGTAGCCATGACGGACAAGATCCGCATCCTCATCGCTGATGATCACACCCTCTTCCGCAAGGGCATGCGCAAGATGCTGGAGGCGGAAGAGGACATGCAGGTGGTGGGCGAGGCCGCCACAGGTCGCGAGGCGCTGGAGCAGGCCCGAGACCTGATGCCCGACGTCATCCTCAAGGACATCAGGATGCCCGACCCTTCGGCTGGCTCAGGGCAAGCCATGGACGGCATCGAGGCCACCCGCACCCTCCGCCGGGAGATGCCCCACATCGGCATCATCTTCGTCACCATGTATGAGAACGATGAGTTCGTCTTCCGCGGCCTGCAGGCTGGCGGCCGGGGCTACATCCTCAAGGACGCCGACCCAGAGACCATGCTGCGGGCCATCCGCGCCGTCGCCCACGGCGAATCGCTCCTGGGACCCACCATCGCCCAGAAGGTGCTGCGGCAGTTCGCCGCCCTGCCTGGCAAGCAGCCCCCCCTCGTTAACGAACTCACCCCTCGTGAGATGGAGGTGCTCACCCTCATCGCCGAAGGCCGCCCCAACAAGGAAATCGCCCAGGAGCTCTGCATCAGCGAGAAGACGGTGAAGAACCACATCAACAACATCTTCTCCAAGCTCCACGTCTACGACCGCACCCAGGCCATGCTCTACGCCATTCGCAAGGGGTTGGTGAAGGTGGAATGACCTCACCCCACTCCCCCAACCCCCTCTCCCCTCTCCGCCTGCGGAGAGAGGAGAGGGGGCGAAGAGGGTGAGGGGAGAGATAGGCTCCCAGGCCCATCGCAAGATGGGCCTTTTTTCTTATCCCGGCTAGGCCCGTAGTCTCATGACAGCAGGGTAGCCCTGTGGTATGCTGAAAGTGTGAAGGTGAAGGTGCGATGTACTTCAGAAATGCGTCGCACCTGGGTGGAGGCACATGTGAACGGCATCAAGGTGCTCATCGCCGAGGACAACGCGGCCTATCGCCAGAGCTTCTCTCGGATGTTGCAACAGGAGGAAGGGATAGAGGTGCTGGAGCCGGCCCGGGATGGCCGGGAAGCGGTGGAGAAGAGCGAATATCTCCGGCCTGACGTCGTCCTGATGGACATTGACATGCCTGAGCGGGGCGGCCTGTGGGCGACCAGGACCATCCGAGAGAGGTGGCCCCGGGTGAAAGTGATCATCCTCAGCTTCCATAGTGGAGAGGCTTTCCGGGCCTGGGCCAGGGAGGTGGGAACCATTGCTTTCCTCTCCAAGGACGCCGACCCGGAGGAGATCATCAGGGCTATCCGCATGGCCGGTGACGCAACGACTCACCTGCTGCCGGTGAAATAGAGTACGGGCTCGAATATGTCCTGAGGGAAAAGTGGCAAGGAGGTAATTAAGAACATGAAAGGCAGGAAGTACGAGTTCTTAATCGTGGGTTCAGGAGCGGGTGGGGCTACCCTGGCAAGGGAACTGAGCAAGAATGGCAAGGAGGTGCTGGTAGTAGAAAAGGGAAGGTACGAGGAAAAGATCGGGACCTTTCGGGACGCTCTCCGCTACTTCGACGCCAACAGGCTGACCAAAACGCCTGCAAAGTCGAAAGAGGGGGTGATTCTGTGGAGGGCCCTCATGGCGGGAGGGTCCACGGTTGTCTCCGCCGGCAACGCCACCCGCTGCCTGGAAGAGGAGCTGGGCGATTTCGGCATCGCCCTGGACGAGGAATTCGCCGAAGCGGAGAGAGAGATGGGCGTCTGTCCCATCGCCGAAGAGCTCCTGTCGGAGGGCTCCGAGAGAATCATGTGGGCATCCAAAGAGCTGGGTTACAAGATGGAGCCGATGCCCAAGTTCATAGACCCGGTGAAATGCCAGAAGTGTGGGCAATGTCTGTTGGGATGCGTGAAAGGCGCCAAATGGACGGCTCTGGATTACCTGGAAGAGGCCAGACAACATGGAGCCGACATCCTCTACAGCACCACGATTGAGCAGGTTCTGCTGGAAAACGGGAGGGTAAAGGGTGTCAGGGGCGTGGGACCGCACGGCGAGATCGAGATCCCGGCAGACGTGGTCATCCTCGCCGCCGGCGGACTGGGCACCCCTGTGATCCTGCAACAATCGGGAATCAGAGATGCAGGCCATGGTTTGTTCGTTGATCTCTTTGTGAACACCTATGGGGTGACGGAAGGGCTCAATCAGATTCACGAACCCTCGATGACGCTCGTTGACCACGAGTTCCACCAGAGCAAGGGGTTCATCCTGTCCCCTCACGTGAATCACCACAGGATGGTCAGGTTCATGGAGATCGGTGCGAGGGGCCCCGCTCTGCCCACACGCAGGCTGATGGGCATCATGACCAAGATCGTGGACGAGCCGGTCGGTCGCGTCTATCCCGATGGAACGGTCTCCAAGCCAGTGACCAAAAGGGACTGGACGAGATTGCAAGGAGGCTCCTCAATAGCAAAGGAGATATTAGTCAAAGCAGGCGCAGATGGCAAGTCCATTGTGGTCTCTAAGCCGCAAGGCGCTCACCCTGGTGGAACGGCTGCCATGGGCAAGGTCGTGGACAAGCATTTGCAGACCAAGGTGGACAGCCTCTTCGTCTGTGATGCCAGCGTGTTTCCCACACCACCCGGTGCGCCGCCGATTCTGACAATCGTTGCTCTGGCCAAGCGGTTGGCTAAGACATTGGCATTCTAATGGAGGTGACACAAATGTCGAAGTTTCTCGTGATTCACAGGTTGCCCGATGTGGCCACTCAGGACGAGGTGATCGCGGCGGGCAAGGCTATCGTCGTTGCCTCGCCCAACGGCTCCAAATGGCTGAGAAGCTGGGTCCTCCCAGAAGACAATCGCCTCCTCTCCGAGTGGGAGGCGCCAGAGGAAGCGGCCATCCAGGTGGCCTTGAGAGGGATGGAGCTCTTCCCCGTCGAGGCCATCTATCTGGTGGAGGCCATAGATCCCGCCTGGTTCAGAGAGTGAGGGATAAGGAGGCATTGAGGTGAATCCCTTTGGAATGAACGAGCAGGAACGCTTGCAACGACAGATGCGGGAGCAACAGCAGCGGTTGGAGAAGCAAAGACACCAGCAGGATTCGTGTTCTATATTGTGCTGCAGGCCATCCTGTGAGCACCCTAGGTCTTTGTCTGGGGGAAGGACTCGCAGCGCTCTGGCGGTAATCTGTAGGGACAGGGAAGGAGGTGAAAAACGATGGTGCTCTATGTTGTGAAGTGGGACATCCACCCGGATAAGGCGGACGCCTACCTGGAGTGGACCAAGAGAGCGATCCCGCGCACCCTGGCCGTGCCGGGGGTGGTCGAGTTCCGGGCGTACCGGTCGGCCAGCGGGGCGACTCAAGCCGTGGTGACCTACGAGTTCGCCGACATGGCCGCGTGGGCCGCTTGGTGGAGCCATGAGAACATCCAGCAAGTGCTCAATGAGCTGCACACGCTGGCCCTCAACGTGACCACCGAACTCTGGGGTCCGTCCCCGGTCGTCCCTGAGCCCGTCCGGCCCGGAAAGTAGGTGGCTGTCCCCATGCAGGGGGGAGCCGGGTCCTCTCTGCCCTGACACCAACTCCTGGGTCAGGCTCCCCGTCCTGGCCATTGAAAAAGCACGATCGGACCACGGAGACACGAAGAACTCTTCTGAGGTGACGCGTCCTAGTCTCATTTCCACGCGGAGCGCGTGAATTGTGAAGTGGATTCACTTTTTATGCCGAGGACATCCACACTGCCGTTCTGCACCTGACCGACGAGCAGGTCAACGCGCTGACTGGCCAGCTCGCGGGCACATCGCTGCCGGCCGCCAAGACCCGGTGGCAGGTCGTTATCGAGCAGCTCAACGTTGATCTGACCCAGATCCCAATTGTCTACGGGCCATGGACGGATGGCCAGGACCCGGCAACGGCGACCATCACTACCTCGAACTTCGAGGTGGTCGAACCCGCCGCGTCACAGTAGGGCGGCAGCGCGGTGAAATACGACGCCCGCCTGCTATTGGTGTTGCACCATTATTAGCAGGGAAGGGCGCAGCCCCAGGGGAGGAAGTTTTCAAGCTCTCTCTATCAAAGGTTCTGCCGGATCTCGTCCAAAGTCGCTTTGGCATCGGGCACAAAGCCGAAGAAGCCCTCTAACTTTTCACAAGCGTAGTCATCGCAATAAGCGCAATTGACTACACCCCGCTCCAAGCCGCAGGCGCGGATCTCGCACTCGAAGCAGTGACTGCAGTGTCGTCCATCGCTGCCCAGGCAACCGTCGCAGATGACAGACTCGGCGGTGATGTCGGCGCGTTGAACTCCTCCCGCCATTGGGCGGCCACCCGCTCCAGTGCGGCCCGGTCGTTCGCCTGTGTGGCGATGTAGGCCGGGCAATCGGTGCAGATCAACCCGCAGTAAGCGATCATCTTGTCCATCAGATTTTTCCTCCGTTCTTGCCGGTGATGGCTTCAAGCCACCTGTCCAATCCGCTTTTGCACCCGTCGCACCAGGAAAGTGAGCCACGGCGAGGGATTCTTCTTATCGGCGAAGGGCCAGCCTTGCCACGGTTTGTACATCGAACTGGCGGTGTAGCGTCCGTTTCCATCGGCCTGAGCAGCGATGGTCTCCACCATCTCCCGAAAGCGAGGGTCGGCGTGAACGAAGGGGAAACGGCTGAGCACGTCCACCACGTGCAGGATGTCATACCAGACGAAGGGGTACTTGAGCTTGCGAAAGTCGGTGCCGATGCCGAACATGTAAATCTTGCGCTCGCTTTGATGCTCCCAGTGGTGGAGGAGCATCTCAGCACCGGCTCGCGTGGCGGGACTGTCCAGCGATTCCGGCACCTGAGCCAGGGCTTTCAGCGCGAAGAGGTTGGCGATGGGGCAGGGGTCATCCTTGCGCCCTGGCCCGCGAAATCTCCCCAATTCCGGTGCGACAACGCAGCGCCAGCCGTTATCATCCAGCAGACCGACCAGATGATCCACCGCCCGTTGCACGCGCTTATCTTCACCCAAACCCATCACCAGCAGGGCATAGAGCAGCAGCGGCGCGTCGCACAGCATCCACGTCCACATATCCTCTCCCGTGCCGCCAAAGGCCTTGGCCACGTTCACCAGGCTCTGGAAAGCGCCTTCCGACGACTGGTGAGCCAGCACGGCAGCAAGCGCCCGGTCCACGCCGGGGTCATCGGCCCGGACACCGAAATCGGCCAGGATGCTGAATTTGTGAAGGGGGTGAGCAGCGTCGTTGTGCCGCCGGAGAGCATAGCCGGGCCAGGCAGCAGCCTCAGCGATGAGTCCCTGCACCTGCGGGTGGGCCAGCATCCCGGCGTGAGCGGCCTGTACCTCAGGGTCATCTTCGGGCCGGCCCAGTAGGTCCACCAACGTGCGGTAGCGGGTCCAGGGCGCACCCTCAGCCAGGAGCCAGTCTATAGGATCCGCCTTAAGAACGCCTTTCCAATCGCCCATTGACATAGCCTCTTTTTCCCTAGCCCCATCCCTGCTCGTATTTGGCCTCGCACTCCCTGTGCAACTGAAGCCACCTGTCTAACCGTTTCCGGTCGGCCCAGTATGCTTGCTGCTCGTCCAGCCAGGCCTCCACGCCGATGCGCTGTATCCGCCTGAGATTTTCCAGGACAGGGAGGTGGGTGCGCCAGATAGGGTCGTAGGCGAATTGGATGAGTTGCGTACAGGGGAAATCGTCGCACCCGGCGCAGGTCTCCAGGCCCTTTTCGATGACGCAACAGTGGTAAATGGCACAAACGTTGTGGTGAGGTCCGGCTGCGCACTCGCCACATTCGCAGCCGCAACCGTGACAGGTATCGTCCAGCAACAACTCAGTGCAACTGCCACAATACAGGCCGCACGGGGCGGCCAACATCTTTCGCTCGTTTGACATCACGTCTCCCTTAAAGGTGCGTCGCCCCTGACTATTGCACCAGCTCCCGCAGCCGTTGCCATGCTGCCTCTTCCTGGTCGGCCAGGGCATTGAACGGGGCCACGCATTCGCCCAAAAACGAGGCGGGGTCGGATGCTTCGGAGGTGCGGCGGAACCATTCGCCCAGTTCCTCCCAGGCATCGCCGATGCGCTGGAATTCATCGGCACTTTCTATGAACCGCGCATCTCCGGTGATTCCTGCTGCCTCACGCAGGAAGCGGCTAAACATGTAACGGAAAATCCCGCCCCCGGTGCCACCCACAAGGCTGATGAACATGTAGGTATTGAAAAGCGTCCACTTCAACATGTGACGGCAGAGGAGATTGTGGCCGCCTTACGTGCCTATTGGCCTGCGGGTGTACAGTTCGTGGTCAGCGATAACGGCGCTCAGTTCATCGCCCAGGTTTTTGCCCGGTTTGCCGCTGAGATGGGATTCTTGCACGTGCGCATCGCGCCCCATCATCCCCAGACCAACAGCATTGTAGAGCGCTTTGTGCTGACCCTGAAGCAATGGCTGGAGAAGCGGAGCTGGAATGACCCCGATGAACTGGCAGCGTTGCTGGCTGAATTCATCGCCTATTACAACGACCGCCCCCATCAGGGCGCGGAACTGAAAGGGTTCTCACCTGACGAGTACGCCCGCTTGCTGAAGTGTTCAACAGGTTAGGGCACAGCGCAAAGCCTTTCTATTTTCGTGCTGCTAAAGAAAACCTTGTCGGCACTGACCTCGGTGGTCCGGCCGGTTATCTTAAGCGTGCCGCTGAGCGGAAGGTGCTGTGAGGAATAACCCACCATTATTTCTACTGTCCCTGGCTGCACCACAAACCGCATTTCCTCATCGTAATACCCAAGCTGGCTGGTGTGCAGAATGAAGGTCACCCTTTTGCGCTCCCCTGGTTGCAGTGAGATGCGTTGGAATCCTTTTAGCTCCTTGATGGGCCGAGGGACGGTGACAGCGCGATGGCGAATGTAGAGCTGCACCACTTCATCGCCGGCACGGTCGCCGGTATTGGTCACCTCGACGCTGACGGCAAATTGATCCCCTGCTTTAACCCCTGAGGGGGTAATGCGCAGGTTGTCGAACTCAAACGTGGTATAGCTCAGGCCGTAACCAAAGGGAAAGAGAGGCTCTCCCTGGAAGTAACGATAGGTGCGGCCTTCCATCCGGTAATCTTCAAAGGGGGGCAAATCTTCCACTGCCTTGTAGAAGGTAACCGGCAACCGCCCGGCGGGGTTATAATCGCCAAACAAAACGTCAGCGATGGCCTCCCCACCGGCCTGCCCAGGATACCAGGCCTCAACGATGGCCGGGATGTGCTCGGCGGCCCAGTTCACGGCCAGTGCACTGCCGTTGAGTAACACCAGTACCACTGGCTTGCCCAGGGCGTGGATTTGCTGGAGTAGTCTCTCTTGCGGAGCGGGCAACCGGATGTCGGTGCGGTCACCGCTGGCAAAGCCTTTCACCCTCACCGGCATCTCTTCTCCCTCCAGAGCGGGAGAGATGCCCATCACAGCGATAACCACGTCCGCTTTCCTGGCCGTCTCCAGCGCCTGAGCCTCATAGTCCACTTTGGGGAGTGCCCACAAAAGTTGCACCTGCGGGTCGAGACCCCGGCTCACGTAATCCAGCCGGAGGTTATAAAGCCGTCCGGCTTCCAGCTCAACCTCTTTACGGTCGAGGATAGGATGGTGCACACCCTTATATTCCACGATCAGTTTGCCATCCAGGTAGAGGCGATATTCGCTGAAGCCGTGGACGCCCAGCCCGTAGGTCCCGCTCACCGGCGGCACCAGATAGCCTGTCCAGCGCACGGCGAAGCTATCTCCCCACTGGCCCGTGAGCGGAGTGGTGTTTTTCCAAATGAAATCAATGATGCGGTCAACCCGACTCAGTACAGGCTCACCTGCGAAGCTGGGGTTGTCGTAGTAATCGGCTCTCAGACCTCTGGCTTGTGCATCGGCATCTGTCGGATGCAGGTAGGTGGAGGGGATGACTTCCAGCGAGGGGACACCTTCGGCTATTTCGCACCCTTGCGCGTAGTAGAGCCTGGTGGCAGGCGAGATCTTCCTGCGAATGCCCTCCAACGGGGCGATGGCCCTGGTTGGCGTGCCGCTGTAGTTGCCCAACAGCACCCGCAGATCATCGGCGTTGGGGCCGATGACGGCGATGGACTTGAGGTCTTTGCGCAAGGGCAGTAAATTGCCCTCGTTTTTGAGCAGGACGATGGACTCCCGCGCCGCCTGCAAGGCCAGCGCACGATGTTCTGGGGAGTCAACAACTTGGTAGGGGATTTGGGTGTAAGGAACCTGCTCTGGGGGATCGAACATGCCCAGACGGAAGCGCGCGGTGAAAAGTCGCTTGACTGCGCGGTCAATAGCCTCTTCGGGGATCAGGCCTTGGGCTACAGCTTCGAGCAGGGCCGAGTACACCTCGCCGCACTCGAGGTCGCAGCCGTTCTGTACCGCCAAAGCTGTCGCTGCCTCTGGTGTATCTACCACCCGGTGATGGGCGTATATGTCGAAAATGGCTCCACAATCGGATACCACGTACCCGTTGAAGCCCCATTCCTGGCGCAGGATTTTCTCCAGCAACGTCGGGCTGGCACAGCAGGGCTCCCCGTTGACGCGGTTATAGGCTCCCATTACAGAAGCAGCTTTTGCCTCTTTGACACAAGCTTCAAAGGCGTACAGGTAAGTCTCCCGCAGTGTCCGTTCATCAACCTGCGCGTCAAAGTGATGCCGGTCAGACTCTGGGCCACTGTGAACGGCATAATGCTTAGGCGTGGCCACCAGCTTCAGATAGCGGGGATCATCCCCTTGCAACCCTTTCACGAAAGCCACACCCATCTGAGCGGTCAAATAGGGATCTTCCCCATAGGTTTCCTGCCCTCGCCCCCAGCGGGGGTCACGGAAAATGTTGATATTCGGCGACCAGAAGGTCAGGCCGGTATATATCTCCCGAATGCCGCGCCGGACTGCTTCGTGGTGTTTGGCCCGGGCCTCATCGGAGATGGCGGTCGCGATCCGGTATATCAGGTCGGTATCCCAGGTAGCGGCCAGGCCAATGGCCTGCGGGAACACCGTGGCCACGCCGGCCCGTCCCACACCGTGCAAACACTCATTCCACCAGTTGTACTGGGGGATACCCAGCCGCTCGATGGCCGGGGCATCAAAAACCATCTGTGAACCCTTTTCCTCCAGAGTCATCTGAGAGACCAGGTCGGCTACACGTTCTTCAATGGGTGATGAAGGTTCTTTGTACATAGAGATAAGCTCCGATAAGTTGTTGATAATTCAGTTTGTCAGACAAACCCGGATCCGGTTTCTGCTAACAGAATCCAGCGATGGTAGGCGCGGCTTCTTACCGCGCAACCCCGGTTGCGACAGATCGCGCTATGGAAAGCGCGGCTACTTTACAGGACTCAACACCACCAAATCACTCCCCGGCATACTTGTGACATTTGACGAGCACACCGTCCACATAAACATCCGGGGGGGCTTTGTCCTTGCACCTATCCATCACATCCGGGCACCGCCCTGCGAATTTGCACCCGGCCCGCAGATACTCCTCGTACTCCGTATCGGCAAGAGTGATCACTGTATCCCAGCGCTTGTTGGAATCCGCTTCGGGGATGGATTCGCGCAGCAGCTTGGTGTATGGGTGCTTGGGCTCCATCAACACCTTCTCCACGGGTCCCATTTCCACGATGTTCCCCCTGAACATGATGGCGATGCGATCACTCACATAATAGGCGGTGGCCAGGTCGTGCGTGATATATAACACGCTCACGCCAAACTCTTCCTTGAGCTTTTTGAACAGGTTCACGATAGACATTCTCAAGGAAGCATCAACCATCGAAACAGGTTCATCGGCAATCAGGAGAGTGGGATTGGTCAACAGGGCCCTGGCGATGGAAATCCGCTGCAATTGACCCCCGGAAAACTCACTGGGGTACTTGCCAGAGAACTCTTCGTAGGAAAGGCCTACTGCCTTCAGTTTCTCATCAATCAATCTAATGGCATCTTCTTTATTCCTGACCAGTTTGTAATTCTGGATAGTCTCAAAGAAATACCGATCCACAGTTCTCAAAGGGTTAAAGGTCCCGAAGGGATTTTGGAAAACTGCCTGGATACCCTCGGTGATCCACACCTTTTCTTTTTGGGCCTCTCTCTTGCCCTTGTGCACAATGACGCCTGAGGAAGGTTCCTCGAAGCCTAAAATCATCCTGGCGATGGTGGTTTTCCCACAACCGCTCTCGCCGGCCAAAGCGAAAATCTCCGCCGGTTTGATGTAAAACGACACGTTGTCGGTGGCCGTTATCCTGATCCGCGAGAACACGCTCCCCCGGGTGAAAACTTTGCTCAGATGCTCGACTTCAAGAAGCTTTTCCATCCTTCCCTCCAATTAACCAGCAGGCGACTTTGTGGTTGGTATCCAGGTCAATGGAGCTCGGCATCTGGTTGGCGCAGATTTCTAAAGCATAGGGGCACCTGGGATGGAAGGGGCAACCGCTGGGCAGATCTATAAGAGAAGGCGGACATCCTGGTACACTCTCGCGGGGCGTTTTGTCTCCGAATCTCGGCAGCGAGTTGATCAGATACCTGGTATAGGGGTGGAGGGGGGCGCCGAGAATTCTCCCGGTTGTCGCTTCTTCAACTATCTTTCCGGCGTACATGATAGCGATCCGATCGGCGATGTTAGCCTGCACGCCCATGTCGTGCGTTACCAGGACGATTGTGTTTTGTAAACTCTTCTGAATATCCTTCAGAAGCTGCACGACCCCCCTCTGGACGATAACATCGAGGGCCGTGGTGGGCTCATCGGCGATGATGATGCGGGGTTTCAGAAGCGCTGCCAGGGCGATGGTGACCCGTTGCCTCATCCCGCCGGACAACTGATGGGGATAGGCCTCCAGAATATTTTGAGGAAGCCCCAACGCCGAAATATGTTGTTTGGCGATCTCAAAGGCTTCGTCCTTTGTTTTTCCACTCATGTGACTGTCCAGGAAGTCCCAGTAGGTTTCTTTCAACTTGATCACCGGATTGAGCACGCTCATCGAACCCTGCGGAACGTAGGAGACATATTCCCAGCGCAACCTTCTCTTCTCCTCCGCGCTGAGAGAAGAGACTTCGATCTCCTTACCGTTCACCCGGTAGTAGACCTTCCCGCCGATCAATCTCAACGGTGGCTCGATGGCGGCGTAGAGCGCTTTCAGTAAAGTTGTCTTGCCGCACCCGCTTTCGCCGGCAATCCCGTAAATTTCGTTCTCCTGGATATCGAGGTCAACCTCATTGACCGCTTTCACCACCTTGCGCGTGCCCAGCACGTCGAGCACGTAGAAGGCTTTTAATTTTTCGGTACGCAGTATTGTCTGATCCATCGCTCTCTCACTACACCCCCACCCGCTGGATTCTTGTTCTTGGATCCAGGTATTCGCTGATGCTAACCGAGAGCCAGTACAAAGCCACAAACAGGAAAACGGCCAAGACAACTGGGGTCCAAATCCACCACCAGTACCCCAGCAGCATCGCCTGGTAACTGATCGCCCATTGCAGCATCGTTCCCAGCGTGGGAATATCCAGGTTCACCAGGCCGAGAACGGCCAGCGTCATCTCCATCCCAATCGCCCAAGACATGTTGTTAATCAGGGTGGAGAATACCAAAGGCGTGGCGAAGGGCATGTACTCGTTCAGCACAAGGCGCAGAGTGCCCGTCCCGGAAAGAATCGCTGTTTGGGTGAACTCCCGCTCGCGCAAACTCAGTATCTGGGAGCGGATCACCCGCGCATCCCAGGCCCAACCGAAGAAAGCCAACAGGAGTCCCAATGTCACGAGATTCATCTTATCTCGTACCAACATGGCCAGCATAACGATGATAAGGAACAAAGGGATGACCAGGAAACTATCGCTAATGAACATAAGGACTCTATCGGTGAACCGTCCTTTGTAGCCGGCAACCATGCCTACGAGCACGGCAATGACCCGCGAAACTGTTCCGGCAATCACCGAGATGATCAGCGAGTTGCGCACGGCGAATGCCGCTTGCCAAAAGACGTCCTGTCCTTTGGAGTTGGTGCCCAGGAGATACTTCCATGACGGCTTCAGGTCCCTGGGAACGACCCCCCAGCGGGTCGGGTCGTAGGGCGAAAAGATGGTGAGGGTGGACAGGATAAGCAACAGGCACAGGACGCCAAAACTCAATGCAAACCGGTAATCCCTGAAGAGGTCTCTGAGTACTCTCACCGTGTCCGCGCTCCTTATAAATATCTCACCCTGGGATCGAAGAGGGGGTACAGCAGATCAATGATCAGAATCGCTGTAGTGATGGCTACAATCGAAAGGAGCGTGATGCCCATGATCAAATTATAATCCCCGGTAATGATGGCGTTGTAAAGGAGCGTGCCGAGGCCAGGGTAGGAGAAAACGATCTCGGTGATCAGTGCGCCGCTGAAGACCTGTCCGAGCGACAAGGCCAGATTCGTGATCTGTGGAAGCATGGCGTTCTGGATCACATATTTCGACACAATTCTGCTTTCTTCGACACCACCCAACTTGGCGTATTGAACGAAATCCTCGGAGTTGACGTTCTGCACGATCAGCTTCATGATCTGAAAATTGGCTGCCCCGCCGAGGATGGTTAGCGATAGGGCTGGGAGGAAAGCATGTCTGAGCACGTCCTTTATAAAAGGCCAGTTGAACGCCGCCTTTCTCCCAATGTCGGTCCCCCCGGCAACCGGAAACCAACGAACGAGTAGGAGGAGAAGGGCAAAAGCAAAGATATAGTAGGGCAGCGGGCGGATGACCATGGCCACGAAGTCGAGAGCCTGCGACCAGCGCTTACGGGAAAAGTAACCGGCCAGCCCGCCGATGATGTTCCCGATTGTCCAGGAGAGCAACGTCGTCGTCAGTAACAGGCCCGCCGTCCACGGCAATGCTCTGGCGATCAGCCGGTTTACCGGCGTCGGAAACTGGAAGAAAGAAACCCCGAAGTCTCCGTGGAACAACCTTCTCCAAAACGCGATGTACTGCTCGGGCATGGATCCCTGGAGACCGTACAACTCAGTCAGATCGTTGATAAATTGGTCCATAGACGCGGGGTCCAGGTAGGATCCCTGCGACCTGAGCTGGGCAATCGTCCGCTGCACCGGATCCGTTGGCGTGAGACGAGGGATGATGAACACCGCGGTGATGCCGAGGAATATCACTAAAAAATACTGAATCAGCCGGGGAATAAGATACCGTTTTATGAATGTCATCACTGTTTCTCGATATGCCTGTTCATCCAGTCGCTTTGAAAAAGTGCCCTTGGGCGGGCGATACGACCCGCCCAAGGGACACTGCCTCAGGGCTTTTGGGAGTTACCTCCCTGTCGGCTGCAGGAACGGCGTCATGTACTTGAAGGGACCCCAGTGCGTGTAGGGCTGGGTGTAGGGATTCTCCGCTCCTGGCCAGTTGGTCCAGTAATACTCATCCCAGGAGACAAACCCGATGTAGCCGAATGTCGGGATACCCGGCATCTCCTGAACCAGGATCTTCAACCCCTCAGTGCCGATGGCGATGACCTGCTCTGTATCGGTGGGGTCGGTTTCCCGCAGACGCTTGATCACGTCATCCATCTCTGGGGATGACCAGCGGGAGGTGTGGCCATTGGTCATCGTTCCGACCGGCTTGACGTACGCCGAATTGTAGAAGTCCAGCACCCGATACAGGTCTGCCCCGGCGCCCCACGGCTCCTGGGCTGGCCAGTTGCCTGCGACATCAAAGTCGCCATTCTGGGTCAACGCCGAAACCTGGTCCGACGGGACATGCACAGCGTCAATGCCGAACTTCTTCCACTGCTGGACGGCTGCCGCCGCGTTCTTGAACTCCAGGTGGGACATGTCGGAGCGGCTGATGACCTCAATCTTCCAGGGAGTGCCGTCCGGCAGTAGCCACTTGCCGTCGGCGTTCTTGGTGAAGCCGTTCTTCAGAAGCAGTTTTTCGGCGACGTCGGGGGCGTACTTGTACCAGCCGAGCCCGAACGCCTGGGCGATGAACGCTGGATCATCGGAGACAACATAGCCCCGCGACTTCGCATATTCTGCCAGGCGGGCAGGAGCCTCGGGATCATACGGCTTGAAAGTCTCACCATTGCCCAGGTCCAGCGTGAAATCCTTCAGCCAGTCCTGCATTGGCTTGATGTAGTTATCGGGGTAGGGGCCGAGGGAGGGGATGTGCACCGGGCTGAGCGTTGCGGCCCCGTCCACTGCCTGCCCTTCATACTCCACGATGTCAATGGCCAGCAGAAGCGCCCAGCGGACGTCAGGATTGTCGTACGGAGCCCTGGCCGTGTTGAATGTGAGTCCAGTGATGCAGGGGTCGTTATTTACCACCCAGGGGAAGGTCGGCTGATAGGCCCGGTTTGTCTCACCCTGGGCCAGCGCGGCCTTGAGGCCCTCTGCCGAGAGATCCACGGCGTCGAGCTGGTGCGTCAGTTGAGCCAGGATCTTGGCTCCCTCATTGGCGAAAGCCTGAAAGACGATGTACTTGGGCTTGGGCTCACCGTAAAGGATGCCCGTTGGGCTCTTGTCCCAGTCCTCTCGCTTCTCCCAGATAGTCCAGTACCCGGCCGGGTCGTAACTGTGCAGCTTGTACGGCCCGGTGCCGACGAAGGGGTTGAACTCGAACGTCACCGGGTCATCCACCTTCTCGAAGATGTGCTTGGGCATGATCCAGGTGCAGCCCCAGCGGTCAAGGAAGGTGGTATGGAACCGGGAGTTGGACTGCTTGAGTTCAAACACGACCGTGTAGTCGTCGGGGGCGTACACGCGCTTGACGTTCTCCACGAAGAAGCTGTGAGCGTTAAAGCCCTCGTACTTCATAAGCGTCTCGATGGTGAAGACCACGTCGGCGGAGGTGAAAGGCTCACCATCACTCCAGGCGACGCCTTTGCGGAGGGGGATCGTTACCTGGGTGAAATCCTCGTTGTACACCGGGTCTCCAGCCGCCAGGCCGTTGATGATCTTGCCGGTGGCAAAGTCAATGGACCACAGCGGCTCGTTGGCCAGGTTTTGCATGCCGCGATCCCGCCATTTCCAGCCGACCCACTCGTTGAAATTGTCAGAGGTGCCGACGCGTCCGGTGAGGATACTGGCAATCAATGTCTCGCTTCTGGGCAGCTCGCCAAGCACTGGGGGTGCTTCTTCTTTCTCCACCGGGGCCGGTGTGGCCGTCACGACAATCGTCTCCACCACCGGGGTTCCCGCGACCTCGACGATGCGGGTGACCTCCACCGGTTCCTTGATGATCTCGGGCGTTGGCGTTGCACAAGCGGCCAGCAGGCCCAAGATCACCAACAAACTGACTGCAGACAGAATTGATCTACGCATCGCTTCTTATTCCTCCTTGACTTTGTGAAAAAAGTCTGATAAACTGTACCCTGTGTGGAACTGCTCCACACGGGTCTGGGTGCAGGTCTTCTTTCTGTCAGGTCAGGGCAGGAGTGAAGGCCTGTACCCGTTTCTGGTCCCATTGCGTCGGATTTGCCATCACCCCCTTTCAACTTCCGGTATCGGTAACGTTGCCGGTAACGATACCGGAAGGTGGAAAAAAGAGATTTTGTTTTGCCGCTTATGTTCCTGGTATTCCTTCAGACGAAATTAGTTCTCCGGCCCTTTCAGGCGTTGCCGGTGATGGCCCGGCAGGAATCTCTGACCACAAGCTGCGTGGGCATCAGGTGCAGGTCGTTCTCCAAGGGCTCTCCTTGAACCAAACCTAGCAACATTTCAGTGGCTACATAGCCCATCTGTTCGATGAACTGATCAACGGTGGTGAGGGCTGGATTGTAGTAGGCAGCTTCGGGGATGTTATCGAATCCGACCACTGACAGGTCATCAGGCACACGTAGACCCATTTCCCGCGCCGCTTCGATGGCCCCAAAGGCTGATTGATCGTTCGCGGCAAAAATTGCCGTCGGCGGCTCGGGCAAGGACAAGAGCCTTCGGGCGCAGATGCGCCCCGTCTCCCTTGAGAAATCACCTATCTCGATCAGGGCCGGATCCTGTGGGATGTTGGCCTGGCGCAGGGCATCGAGGTAGCCCTGTAGACGGTGGTTGGCGCTCTGCAAATCGGGACGACCGCTGATAAAGCCGATACGGCGGTGTCCCAGGCCGATCAAATACTCCATGGCGGCTATGGCGCCGGCGTGGTTCGTGGCAATGATCGTCAGACATTCGGGGCATTCATTGTTAGGGTCAATAGTGACGACGGGGGCTGCTGTGGAGAAGGTAGTGGCTGCGGGGGTGACGATGATAACGCCATCAGCGATGCTGCCGTTAAGCAGGGAGACAAAGTGCCGTTCTCGTTCCGCCGCTGAGCGTTTTTTGATGCTGCCGCTGGTGTAGATAATCAGGTCGTAGTCAAGCTCGGTAATGGCCCGATTGACGCCCTTCATCACCAGGATGGAGAAAGGGTCCCCCACATCGGGCACGATGAGGCCGATGACACCGGTCCGTCGGCTGCGCATGCTTCTGGCTGCCAGGCTCGAGGTGTATCCCAATTCCTCGATCACTCTTTGCACCTTTTCGTAGGTTGCTGGAGCCACGTCGTCTTTGTTGTTGAGCACGCGGGATACAGTTGAGACGGACACGCCCGCAGTCTCGGCTACATCTTGGATAGTAACGGTGCCTTTCTTGCGTCTCATGAGAGGATCCCTCGTCCCAACCTTTCCGCCCATGGCCGGTAACAATACCGGTATCGTTACCGATTAATTTTCTAAATTTTATCACAGATTGAGGGTTTTGTCAACTATGAAAATGTGATTGTGATGGGCGTATTTCACTTTGGGGGCGAGTCGCTGCTGTGCCCTGGCCGCGGAGCCCTCTCTCATCCCCCCAGAATATGGTAGCGCGGTTTCTTACCGCGCAACCCCGGTCACGACAGTGGGCCTGCGCGGTGCTGGGGGCCGTCGGCCGCGCTATGGAAAGCGCGGCTACCCTTCGCTCAGGGCGCAGCCCTTCGCTGGGCTCAGGACGCAGCCCTTCGCTGGGCTCAGGACGCAGCAGCGGTTGGCCGCTACGGGACAAACCAGCCCCGAAACTGAAACGCACCCAATGTGCTTCCATCATCCTGGCTTTTGCCGAAAGCAGGATTCCGTGCTACAATAATCGTTCGCAGTTGACGAGGTGCGTGAAAACGTGTATAATTGCAATAGAACATCAGTTCTTAATCTCACAACCGGCAACCGGGTTAAACCATGCCTCAAGACAAAATCATCGTGCGCGGCGCGCGCGAACATAATCTCAAAAACATCACGGTGGAGATCCCCCGCGATAAACTGGTGGTGATCACCGGCATCTCCGGCTCTGGCAAATCATCTCTGGCCTTCGATACCATCTACGCTGAGGGCCAGCGTCGTTATGTTGAGTCACTATCCGCTTACGCTCGCCAGTTCCTGGGTCAGATGGAAAAGCCCGATGTGGACCAAATTGAGGGGCTTTCACCGGCTATCTCTATCAGCCAGCGCAGTGCGGGCCACAACCCTCGTTCGACAGTAGGCACGGTTACCGAGATATACGATTATCTGCGTTTGCTCTACGCCCGCGTGGGCACACCTCACTGTCCCCAATGTGGCCGGGAAATTCAACGGCAGAGCGCCCAGCAGATTGTGGATGCCATCCTTTCTTTGCCGGAGGGAACGCGGCTGTTGATCCTCGCTCCGCTGATCAAAGACCGCAAAGGACATCATAAGGCGGTATTCGAGGATGTGCGTAAAGCCGGTTTTGTCCGCGTGCGGGTGGACGGCGTAATACATGACGTGGACGAGGAGATAGAACTTGACCGCTACAAAATGCATACCATCGAGGCCGTGGTTGATCGGTTGGTCATCAGCCACAGCGATGAGGGCCATGACGTAGCTCGGGTCACAGATTCAGTGGAAACGGCCCTGCGTCTGGGGGAGGGGGTAGTCATCGTCCAGAACGTCTCGGTCGAGCCTCCGCAGGACCTGCTTTTCTCCGAACATTTCGCCTGTGCGCAGTGTGGCATCAGTTTCGCCGAGTTTGAACCACGTTCATTCTCGTTCAACAGCCCGCACGGGGCCTGTCCCACCTGCCAGGGATTGGGCGTGCGTATGGAGATTGATCCTGCACTGGTGATCCCCAACCCTGACCTTTCTCTGGAAGAAGGGGCGATCCAGCCCTGGAACTTCGCCAGTCGCGACGATGGCTACTATGCTCAGCTTCTCCGCGCGGCAGCCGAACACTTTCACATCCCGATGAGTGTGTCCGTGCGCGAACTGACCGCCCAGCAGTTGGATATCCTCCTGTACGGCAGCGGCCCTGAACGAGTGCGGGTCTCTTATCAAAACCGGGAGGGGCAGCGGCGCTATTACGAGACCACTTTCGAAGGGGTGATCAACAACCTTCGGCGGCGCTACGCGGAAACTATCTCCGACTATGCCCGCAGTAAGATCGAGGAATACATGGTTTACTCACCCTGTCCAGCCTGTGGTGGCCGACGGCTGAAACCAGAATCACTGGCCGTCACGGTGGCGGGAAAGAACATCGCGGAAGTGACTGAGATGTCCGTATCCCAGGCGCTGCGCTGGGTGCAGGAGCTGCAGGGCACAGAGGACGATGGGAAGAAACCATTGCTTACCGAACGCCAGCTCATGATCGCTGACCGCATTCTTAAAGAGATTCGCGCCCGGTTAAACTTCATGGCCGACGTGGGATTGGATTATCTGACGCTGGACCGCACGGCGGTGTCCCTTTCCGGCGGGGAAGCGCAGCGCATCCGTCTGGCCACGCAAATCGGCTCCCAACTCATGGGCGTCATCTACATTCTGGACGAGCCGAGCATCGGCTTACATCAGCGCGATAACGCCCGCTTGATCCGTACCCTCCAGGGAATGCGCGACCTGGGCAATACCCTGATCGTGGTTGAGCACGACGAGGCCACCATCCGCGCCGCCGATTGGGTGATTGACCTGGGGCCGGGTGCCGGTGAAAACGGCGGGTATGTAGTAGCCACCGGGCCCGTAGAAGAGATACTGCGCAACAAGAACTCGATTACCGGGGAGTATCTGTCCGGACGCAAGCGTATCCCCGTTCCCAGAAAACGGCGTCCTGGGACGGGGCAGGAGTTGGTCATCTATGGGGCGAGCGAGCACAATCTCAAGCACATTGACGTGCATATCCCTCTGGGCAAATTCGTGTGTATAACCGGGGTATCCGGCTCCGGGAAGAGCACGTTGTTGGTGGAGGTTCTTTACAAGCGGCTGGCTCAGATGTTGCATGGAGCCAGGGAACGGGCTGGTGAGCACGAGAGCATTTCAGGCGCGGAATACATTGACAAGGTGATCAACATTGACCAATCGCCCATTGGTCGCACGCCCAGAAGCAACCCGGCAACTTACACCAACCTTTTTACTCCCATCCGTGAGCTGTTCGCCCAGCTCCCGGATTCGAAGATTCGCGGTTACACGGCGGGTCGTTTCTCGTTCAACGTCAAAGGGGGGCGCTGTGAGGCGTGCCAGGGCCAGGGCCAGATTCGTATCGAGATGCAGTTCCTGCCAGATATTTACATCCCATGCGACGTCTGCAAAGGCACGCGCTACAACCGGGAGACCCTGCAGGTACGCTATAAGGGGAAGAACATCGCCGAAGTATTGGACATGACCGTAGACGAGGCGATGGACTTTTTTGAGGCCATTCCGGCTATCCGCGCCAAACTGAAGACTCTGCGCGATGTGGGATTGGGCTATATCAAGCTCGGTCAGCCGGCACCCACTCTTTCTGGGGGCGAGGCGCAGCGGGTGAAGCTCTCGCGGGAACTTTCCAAACGGGCTACGGGGCAGACGCTTTACGTCCTGGACGAGCCCAGCGTGGGCCTGCACGCTGCTGACGTGGACAAATTGCTCCGCGTGCTGAACAAACTGGTGGAGCGGGGAAATACGGTGGTTATTATTGAGCACCACCCGGACATCGTCAAGGTCGCCGACTGGATCATTGACCTTGGGCCAGAGGGCGGTGACGCTGGCGGCTACATCGTTGCCGAGGGCACGCCTGAGGATGTAGCTCGCGTGCCGGAAAGCTACACCGGCCAGTTTCTGAAACAGGTGCTGGCCCTGTAGGGCAAGTTTCCAACTTGCCTATTTTTTGCAAGGAACATGACAGACAACAGTAATGCGTATGACGTGATCATCGTCGGGGCAGGACCGGCGGGTATTTTCGCTGCCCTGGAACTGAGTCAACGCCCTGACCTGCGTATAGTCATTCTCGATAAAGGACCGGACATCGAGAAGCGGCGCTGTCCTGCCCGAGAGACCGGCCGATGCGCTCGTTGCCAGCCCTGTGCGCTGCTTTCCGGTTGGGGTGGAGCCGGGGCCTTTTCCGACGGCAAACTCACTCTTTCGCCGGCCGTTGGTGGCCATTTGCCGGAGATTCTGGGGGAGGCGCGGACGCGGGAGCTCATCGCCGAGGTAGACCGTACCTACGTGGGTTACGGGGCCAGTCCAACGGTATATGGTACCCGTACTGACGAAGTTGAACAATTGGAGAAACGGGCAGCATTGGCCGGGCTGCGTTTTGTCTCGGTGCCCATCCGGCACATGGGTACTGAGCGCTGTGCTGAGATTATGCGTGCCATGCGCGACGAACTCCTGCGTCGTGGGGTGCAAATCCAACCACGCACCCTTGTTTCCAGCGTGCGGACCGCCAATGGCCGCATCGTGGGGATAGAAACAGCCCGTGGGGAAAGGCTCGACAGCGAGTTTGTGATCCTGGCTCCGGGGCGCGAAGGCGCATCCTGGCTCAAAGACGTGTCCGCGGATCTGGGTTTGACCCTGGCCCGCAATCCGGTAGACCTGGGTATCCGCGTCGAGGTGCCGGCTACAGTCCTGGAACCCATTACCCGTCTGGTGTATGAGTCCAAGTTCATCTATTATTCGCGCGCCTTCGATGACCAGGTACGCACCTTCTGCATGTGTCCTTACGGCGAGGTGACCACTGAGTTCGCCGGCGACGTGATCACCGTCAACGGGCATTCCTATGCCGATCACAAAACGGCCAATACCAACTTTGCCCTGTTGGTGAGCAAGAACTTCACTGAGCCCTTTGATGATCCCATTACCTACGGAAAGTCCATCGCCCGTCTAGCCAACCTGCTTGGCGGCGGAGTATTGGTGCAGCGCCTGGGCGACCTGGAATCGGGCCGCCGTACAAATGCGCAACGGCTGGCGCGCTCCATCGTCACTCCCACGTTAAAGGACGCCACTCCAGGTGATCTCAATCTGGTCTTGCCCTATCGCTATGTGGTTAGTCTGTTGGAGATGATCCATGCCCTGGACGAGGTTGTGCCAGGCGTGGCTTCACGGCACACCTTGCTTTACGGGGTTGAAGTCAAGTTCTACTCCAGCCGTTTGCGGTTGAGCACCGAACTGGAAACCGAGGTACATAATTTGTTCGCCGTCGGCGATGGAGCGGGAATCACCCGTGGACTGGTACAGGCCTCGGCTGCTGGGCTGGTTGCCGCGCGGGCGATCCTGGCCCGCCGATAAGCCTGGCTGCGTTCGTCACCTTTTCTACTTATAATCCTCGCGCACCGGATGCCAGGCATCGAGGGCGCGGGTGGGCGCCTCGAGGATGCGGGCGCTGTGGGGCGTGTTCGGCGGGATGCACACCCCATCACCGGCGCGCAGAATGCGCGTTTCCGAGCCCAGGGTGAAGTCCATTGTCCCTTCCAGTACATAGGTGATCTGCTCATGACGAGTGATGCCCGGCAGCATTTCTGTCGCCGGCAGGTCAGAAACGGTGAAAAAGTTCATCAGTCTCCTCCTACGTTGTTATCACGGTCCAAACTTTGGCCGCCATTATACGCTGCTCTGATACCCTTGTCAAAACAGGAGGATCCATGGCTTACAACTACGCTGTATTGGGCGCGGGGCGGCAGGGTACCGCTGCCGCTTATGATCTGGCCAAGCATGGCGATGCGGCCCGCGTGGTCCTGGCCGACGCCAATCTGGAACAGGCCCGGGCTGCTGCTCAACGGGTAAATGCCCTGCTGGGTACCGACAGCGCTGAAGCCGCTCAAGTAGACGTCACTGAGCATGCGGCTGTGGTGCGCGTGTTGCGCGACATTGATGCCTTCCTCAGCGCGGTACCGTACTACTACAACCTGAGCATCACCCGCGCCGCCATCGAAGCGGGGGCCAGTATGTGTGACCTGGGCGGTAATACCGACATCGTCCGCCAGCAACAGGCTTTGGATGCGGAAGCCAAAGCAAAAGGCATCAGTATTATTCCTGACTGCGGACAGGTACCCGGCCTGGGCACTACCCTCATGGTTTATACCATGAAACTGTTGGATAAACCGCGCGAAGTGACCATGTGGGATGGTGGCTTGCCGCAGAATCCCAAACCTCCCTTCAATTATCTGCTCACCTTCAACATTGCCGGGTTGACCAACGAGTATGCCGAGCCGGCCGTTTTCATCCGCGGAGGCAAGGTGACAAAAGTCGGACCGATGACCGAGTTGCACACCGTCGAATTTCCGCCGCCCATCGGGACTTTGGAGGCATTCGTGACAGGTGGGGGCACCAGCACTGCGCCGTGGACTTTCGAGGGTCAGTTGCAGACTTTCCAGAATTTCACCGTTCGCTATCCCGGTCACTTCGCCCAACTCCGGGCCTACTATGACCTGGGGCTGTGGGACCTGCATCCCATTCGCGTCGGCGCAGTCGAGGTTGTGCCCCGGGATGTGTTCCACGCTCTGTTTGAACCGAGGGTGACAATCCCAGGTGAACGCGATCTGGTGGTCATTCGCGTGCGGGCCGTGGGTCAGAAGGACGGCCAGGAAGCGGAAGCTGTGGTCGAACTCGTGGACTTTTTCGACGAAGTGACCGGCTTCACGGCCATGGAACGCACTACAGGTTGGGATGCGGCCATCGTTGTGGCCATGATGGCCCGCGGAGAGACCCCACGAGGCGCCGGATCGGTGGAGACTTTCGTGCCTCCGGCGGCCTTCGTCAGCGAACTGCGCCAGCGGGGCTTCAACCTCAGTGAGCGGGTGACTGTGCTTGGGCAGTGATCTGCCAGTCACGGGGTTCATGCAAATGTCGGTTTAGCCATTATGAACTCAATCTGCTCCAAAACTGGAGCAAATCGCCCTTGACAGCTCATTGGAACTATGTTATACTTATAATGCCGATCTGGCAGTTCCTTAAGCACAAGAGAACAACGGAGTTCATCTTGTCAAATAAGTCATATGCTTGTTCACCCAGTCCGCTCAATCTTATCAATTCAATGCATTCCAACCCGATTCCTCCACACTCACGAGGGGATAAGGGTGAATTGTGCGAAATACAACAGGCCAAACCTGTGTATGCAGGACTGGCCTGTTTCTTCTTCAGTATTAGGTCAGGAGGAGGTCAATGATGATTTCCAGGAAAGAGTTAAAGGCGTTAAAGGAGTTTGATGGACGGGATAGTCTGGCTTTGAGCGTGTATCTCCAACTCGACACCCCAGAGAAAAAGCAAAATGCCTACGAGACTTTCAGGCGTTGCATAGCTCCGTATCTGGATGGAAACGGTAAAGAGTCCACACTGCGCGATGATCTGGACCTGGTAAAGACGTATTTGGAGACCAATGGAGGGAAGGACGGGAACGGCCTGGTCATCTTTTCCTGCGCGAACAGACTGTTCTGGCGGGCCTACAAACTTCCCGTGCCCGTGCCCGATCGGGTGGGGCTGGGCCCTGCGTTCGATGTCCAGCCGCTGGAGGAAGTGTTGAAAGAACAAGAACGCTGGTTAGCCAGACTTTTCAGAAAGCGGAAAGTCGCTTGAGCACAAGGTACGCACTTCCCAAGTGCGTCGCACCTTTGTTCTTTTACTCCCCCGTGGCTTCAACCACTTTCGCTTTGGTAATCGCTATCAGGTCTTTGACCGGCACCCGCAGGTTGATCCCCCGCCGTCCGGCGCTAACGTACACGTGAGAGAGTTCTGTCGCCGGGCGATCAATGTAAACCTCGAACCCACGGTTGAGCAACGCCAGAGGTGAAATGCCCCCCACTTGCAAGCCAGTCAATTCCTCGGCCTGGCGGTAGGTGGCCATCTTGAGTTTTTTCTCCCCCACAGCTCGGGCCATCCGTTTTAGGTCCAATTCACGATCTCCGGCGATCATTACCAGCAGCGGTTTGCCGTGCTCGCGGCTCACGACCAGTGTCTTGTACACCTCTGCTGGCGAGATACCCACCGCCTCGGCCACTCCCTCGGCGGAATGGATGTCCGGCGAGAAGGTGATGATCTCGTAGGGTACTTTGTGGGCATCCAGTACCCGCATGGCATTCGTTTTCTCCACCATGATCACGACCTTTGTATCATTGATGTAGGACAAACTTAAGCTTATCCTACAAGATCGGTGTGTCCGCCCGGGCGAAGTAGGCACGATAGGCCGCCGTTTCCTCCAGTAGAGCAACGACGCGATGCAGCCAGTGTTCCACCTCCGCGGAACGCTGACCGTCGCCGGCGGCCAAAGTCACCTGATGGCCTGTGTTGGCGATAATGCGTACCTGCCCTTTTGCCGCCAGCCATTGAAGGCCAGCCTGCACCGTTGTCTCGCGTTGAGCGGTGGCGGCAGCCAGCGCCGATAAGCTCGTCTGTCCTTCACGGACTCGCAGGCTATGCCGCACCAAGCCGGCCAGTCGCTGCAGAAACGTCATCGGCTCATCCATCCCTGGATTTGTGGCAAACAGGATCACCCGCTGTGGCGAAACTCGCTTTATCACAGCCTGCAGTTCATCTGGGCCGGGCGGCACGCTCCAGATCACCAATGTCTCCCCCGCCGACAGGACATCGCGGCTCAGGCCTGGCACACCGTGGGGCACTTTTCCTTCAGCCCACACTTGAATGCCTTCACTGGCAAGCAACTGGCGGAGCAGAGCCTCTGGTTCCGAGGCGCGCCGATAATCTATGATCTCGATGGCTGGTGCAGCCCCCTGCACAACAACGGATGGCCGTTCTGCCTCCCGCGCGGCCAGCCACTCCAGTTCGAGCTCTGGCTGTCCCTGATAATCGCTGGCCCGGGCGGTGTAGGCCAGGTCAAAGGGCCCCTCTGGCAAAGGCCAATCCGCTCCTTGCCACCAGAGCACAGTCTGGGTTGTGCCGGCCTCGTCCTCGACCAGCAGCTTGCGATGTTCGTCGGTGCGCCCGATGGTTGTCGCGTTGATGATGCGCAGGTTACGCGTGGCCAGGCACACTGGTGGATTGCCTGGCCCGAAGGGAGCCAAGCGGTTCAGTTGAGCCACCAAATCGAGGGAGAGGTTGGATAGCGATAAATAAGCGTCTATCTGCAACGGTTGGCGGGTCAGCGTGCCACCGGTCATGGCCTCGATGGTGCGGGCCAGGGCAGCGCGGAATTCGGGGATGCGCTCCGCCTCAATGGAGAATCCGGCGGCCATAGGGTGACCGCCGAAACGGTGAAGCAGGGGGGCCTGGGCAGCGATGGCGGCGTGGATGTCACAGCCGGGGACAGAGCGGGCCGAGCCGCGGGCCAGTTCCCCCGGCGGCGCGCTGATCAGCACAGCGGGTTTGCCAAACCGCTCTGCCAGCCGACCGGCGACGATGCCTATGACACCCGCTGACCACGTCGGATGAGTCAGCACCAGGACGCTGGATTCCCGCAAAGAAGAATCGCGCGCGATCTGCGCCAGGGCCGCGTCGAGGACTTGTTTGGTGAGCAACTGGCGTTGGCTGTTCAAGCCCTCCGTCTCGCTGGCGATGGTTCGCGCGCGGGTCAAATCATCTGTAGTGAACAGCTCGACGGCGATAGTGGCCTCTGCCAGGCGGCCCAAGGCGTTCAGGCGAGGAGCCAGGATGAAAGCAATATGGTCCTCCGTCAGGCCGGCAGGGTTCAATTCCGCGCACTGGAACAGGGCTTGCAGGCCCAGACGTTCGGTGTGACGCAGCACCTCCAGTCCCTTTTGCAGCAGATAGCGCACGTCACCGGTCAGCGTGGCTACGTCGGCGACCACGCCCAGGGCCACCAGGTCCAGCGCACGAGCGGCCTCCGATGGCTGTCCGCCGCTGGCGTACAAGGCCTCGACCAACTTGTAAGCAGTACCCACGCCAGGCAGCTCGTGTAGAGGATGGTGGGCAGGCAGACGTTTGGGGTTGATCAGGGCATAGGCGGGGGGAAACTCAGGCGGCAGGTCGTGGTGATCGGTGACGATCACGTCTACGTCCTGGGTCTTGGCGTAGGCAATGGCCTCGTGAGCAGTGCTGCCGGTGTCACAGGTGACGAGCAGCCGTGTGCCGGTAGCGATAATCCGTTCCAAAACCGGGCGATGGATGCCATGCGACTCACGGCGGTTGGGAATGTGGTAGATGACATTCGCGCCTCGGGCACGCAGGGCCTCGACGAGCACCGCCGTCGCCGTCTGGCCGTCCACGTCGAAATCGCCCCACACGCATATCCGCTCACCACGGTTAACGGCTATCTCAATACGTTCTACAGCGCGGGAAAGGTCGGGCAGCTCATAGGGGGAAGCAGGCAAATAAGCATCAGAGTCGAGGAAAGCGCGCGCCTGGGCTGCTGTAAGGACACCCCGCCGGGCCAGCATTTCCGCTACCAGGGGGTGACCGCCGACGGCTTCATGCAGCGCTGGTGGCACAGAGGTTGGTTGGGGATCGAGCCAGGTTGTTTCAGTCACTGAACTGATAACCGAATTTGTGCAAAACGACCGCGGATTGGTCAAAAGCATTGCCGTCTGCTGTCAACGAATGTAGAACGAATAAACGAATGGTCGGGCATTCGTTTATTCGGTGGCTGTTCGCTGACGGAGAGGGCAGGTGGCAAACCGACTACCCGGCTGAGCAGCAGTTACCCGCAGGCACGTAGGCACCTGCGGGAGATATGGCACCCCAGGCGCGATTCGAACGCGCGACCCACTGCTTAGAAGGCAGTTGCTCTGTCCAGCTGAGCTACTGGGGCGAGTAAGGGCGAGGCATGCCTCGCTCTACCAGGAACAGGTGGTCAGTATTTTATCATTCTGACCGTGTTTTGGCAAATTCAGCTTCCCACGAAACCTGCAAAAAGTTGCCCCTCACACATTTGAGCTTGATGCCAGATTTTGGTTTCCCCATTCGCTTTGGTCTAACTTGTACTTTGATCTAAAGTTTACCTGAGTGGTAGTGGTAGATTCGCTTCCATAGAATTCGCCGGAAGGACAAGCGGTCTATCTCTTGATAGCCCAGCTTGCGGACCAATTGCTGGGAGGCAACGTTGTCTTCACTCACGATCAGGATGGCCCGCTGGCAGCCCCGGTCTTTCATGTATTGCAGGCGATACAAATGTACGGCGGTCTGGATGCCTTGCCGGCGATAAGCTGGTACAGTGAAGGCATCGTCTACATAGACATCGCCAGGCTGCAATTTCAGCTCGAGATTGTCCACATGGGACTCCACCTGAGTAGTTGCCCAGCAATAGGCAGCCAGTTGCTCGCCGTCGAGGGCCAGAAAACAATGGCGAGCGTGAGCCAGCCGCTGGCTGAAGTACCTGATTTCCGAGGGTGGCACCAGGCCCTGAAAACGCGTCAGGTCGGCCTCCGTTGCCGGTCGCAGAGTCACGGGCAGGCGTGGCGTGACAACGGGCAACGGCTCGCGCAGGGAACGGACGAAAACGATGTATTCTATGTGGCGGTAAGGCAGCAGGGCAAGGACTTCAATCAGCCAGCGACTGGCTCCCCGCCAGCCCTCTCGTTGTATCTTTTCCTTCCAGTCATAGGAGAGGCGTTTGAACACTTCCCAGGCGTGAATCATAGTCTTTTCAAACCACGGTAAACTCGATATCCCAAAGCGCTCAGGTGCAGCAGATAACGGTTATGGACATAGGTATTGCGTCCATAATTGACCAGGGTACCACCGAACTTGGCCTTGAAATCGCGCACCCCGTATTTCTCATTTGGCTTGCCCGCACCGCCGAAATCGTAGACCTTATAATTATTTTCGGCACTCCACTGCAGAATATGCCACATCAGGAGCTCGTTGGGTCGGTAGGAGCTATAAGCACGGTCCACGCCGCCATACCAGCCATAGACCGTGTCCTTATACAACAGCTCTACCGAAGTGACCACGGGTATTTGACCCACACGGGCCACGGTGAACCGTACCATGCCTTTAGGATGGAGCACGTCAAAAGCGGTTTCAAACAGAGAACGGTCAGCGAGGGGAACGCGGGCCGCCCGATAGGTGCGGCAGAGGAAATCATAGCAGGTGGCTATTTGTTCTCGTTTGGTGACCTCTTCAATCACCACCTCCCCTTGCCTTAGGGCGCGGCGGATGTGTTTGCGCGTTCGGGCCCCGATGTTCTGAAACAAAGTCTCTGGCGGCAGAGTCAAGTTGATGAGATAGTTCAGGTGATCCTCGTAGGCGAAACCGTGGGTCTGTAAGATGGGTTGCACTGCTGTCAGATCCGATAGGTTACGCAGTTCGGTGAAGAGCGGCGCTCCGTTTACTTGCTGGGTGTAAGTACGCAGCAGCAGGGCCAGGGCTTCCTGTCCTTCTGGGCCGGGAGCACATAATACACTGCCATAAACTACGGCACGGGTGGTCAGACGGCGCAGGGGGCCGCCTTTCAATGTGATTTGCACCGGCAGCAACAAAGCCAACACCTGACCGTCGTCATCGGTGGTCGCCCACAGCGTTGGCCGATGCCCTTTGGCTCGTGCGAAGACCTGAAACATTTCCGGGGTGTGGAAGATGTTGCCCTGTGGGTGGTTATCTACAAAAGCTCGCCACGAGGGCTCGTCTAACCGCTGAACAACTTTCATAGTTTGAATCTCTTGGCTACCAATTATTCTTACCAGCAAATGCCTTCATACCGGGCAGGCGATGAATCAATGTCTTGTGATATTCGCACCAGGTCAATGATCATCTGATCCTGGTGCAGTTGCTGGAGCGCCTGGCGAAACTCGGGAGCTTTGTTGCCGATGACGATGACCTCACTTTCAGCCAATACCTCTTCCATCGAGGAACGCATCAATGTAGCGATGTGGGGGATTTCCCGCTCGATGTAAGTCCGGTTTGATCCATGCAAGCGGGCCAGCAAGACATTCTTGTCGTAGACCCTGACTTGATAACCCTTGCCAATGAGGATTTCGATTAGTTCCACCACCGGGCTTTCCCGCAAGTCATCAGTACCGGCTTTGAAGCTGAAGCCCAGCACTCCAATTTTCTTCTTTCCCGTCTGCTTGATTAACTCAAAGCCTCGCTTGACCTGCAGAGCGTTACTCGGCAAAATAGCTTCCAGGACAGGCACGTTCAGGTCCAGACGATGGGCGTGGTAGAGCAGGGCCCGCAAGTCCTTGGGCAGGCAGGAGCCGCCAAAGGCAAAACCTGGCTTAAGATAGTGTGAGGACAGGTTCAATTTCTTGTCGAGACAAAAAATATCCATGACTTGGTGACCGTCTATCCCCTGGCGCTTGCAGATGTTGCCAATCTCATTGGCAAAAGCGACCTTCAGGGCGTGGAAGGCGTTATTGGCGTACTTGACCATCTCCGCGACTTTTATCGGGACAATCAACAACGGGGCGTCAATGCCTGTGTATAAGACAGCAGCTATTTCGGCTCCCTGGCTGTCATACTGTCCGATCAGGGTAAAGGGGGGATAGTAGAAGTCATGCACGGCCGTTCCTTCGCGCAGAAACTCCGGGTTGAAAGAAACGCCAAAGTCTCGCCCTGCCTGACGCCCTGAAGATCTCTCAAGAAGGGGAATGATCTTTTCCTCGGTGCAACCGGGCAACAGAGTGCTGCGCACAACAACCACGTGATAGCCGTTTTTCTCAGCTAAGGCATGGCCGATCTCGCGGCATACTCGCTCCACATAGGTCAGGTTCAGATCTCCATTGTCGTTGCTGGGGGTGCCCACACAGATCAGCGAGACTTCGGAAGCGGCAATGGCTTCATTGGCGTCAGTGCTGGCGCGGAGCCGGCCAATTCTGACTCCCTCGGCGATGAGGGCGTCCAGCTCTGTTTCAATAACCGGGCTCTGGCTGGCGTTGATCATTGCAACCTTCATCGGGTTCACGTCAACGCCGATCACCTCATGGCCCAATGCGGCTAGGCAACCTGCCGATACAGATCCCACGTAGCCCAATCCAAAAATGCTAATCTTCACCAGGTAAGTCCTTTCATGAAGAAAATGGCGTCTTTCGTCACAAGGCCGGTCTGCGACTGGTGTCTGGCGGGTCACAGACCCGTTGGGAGCAGGAAGAGAGTTTCGCTGGAGTCCAGGCTTAAGAAATCTTGCGGATGTTCTGATCAACCAGCGCTTGGCAAACCGCAATATAGGTTGGCTTCTGATTTTCCCAACGATAGCGTTCGTAGAGCTGGCGCGCATTCCTGGCAAAGGTCTCTCGCGCCTCCGGGTGTTCATAGAGATACTGGATAGCGCGCGCCAGGTCTTGAGGCTCGCTTGGGGCAAAGTAGCACAAACTTGCTTCGTCAAAATAAGCATTCACTGCTCTCAAGCGGGAAGCGATGACTGGTTTGCCGAAATGCAGGTAATCGTACATCTTACCTGTGTGGACCAGATTAGAATAGGGTGAAGACTTTTGCGCCACTATGCCTACATCTGCCCTGCGTAGCTCCTCCACCAACTGAGGTAGGGGAACAAAGCCCAGATACTGCACCTGGTCGCTCAAGTCCAGAGCCTCAATCCGAGCGAGAATCTCCTGCAAGTAGCTCCCCTTGCCCAGGATGCGCAGGCGAATGTTGGGAATAACCGACTTGAGAGCGTGAATGGCTTCCAGCATGGTATCGTGACCGTACCGCTCTTCTATGGCGCCATGGCAGATCAACGTAAAGTAGCCGTCGGAGGAGGGGGAAGGTTCGGATTCATACCTTTCGAAGAATTGTCCCTGAGGAACATTCAGTACGACGGTGATTTTAGCTGGATCTGCTCCACGCGCAACCAGGGTATCTTTGAGCTGCTGGTTTACAGTAAAGGCGGCATGAGCGTAGCGTAGACTCGCCTGCTGAATGACCTCGAGAAGCCTGATGACCGGTGGAAAATGAAATTTGGTCGCCCACAATTCTGGCATCGGTTCGTACATCTGGAGCGTCACTTTGGCACCCAGCAAACGGGGAATCAACGTGGCAAACACTAAGAAATCAGGCATGGTGTTGACTTGAATGAGTATGTAGGGCTGTTGGAGATGCAAAACGGTCAGCTTGAATGCCACGAGAAGGAAGAACGCGAAATATTCAAACAGGTAGCGGATGATGCCGCGTTTCTTGCGTTGTAGCGGTAAGCGGTGGATATGAATGTCATTGATAATCTCCTCTCGAGGCTGCTGAGAGGAAGACAAGCAGATGACATCTACCTCAAAGCCGGCTTCCTGCAAAGCTTCGGCCTCCCGGTAGACCAACAGGTCCTCAGGAAAATAATCTTGACGGACTATGCAGGCACGTTTCCTCATCGCCCTCTGTCCATTACTTACCGAAAAGGCGCAAGCCATAATCCCACAGGGTCAGCGCATCAACATCGCCAGTGATGGTCAGGACACTGCGCGCGCCGCCCGGCCAGCGGCTGATGCGGATTAATGGAGATCGGGTAGCCTCAATCTGCCGGATGAGGGGTCCCTCATCCTCTTGTGTGAAATTCGGCCAGTCAAGATGGACCGGATAGCTGGTGCACTCGTCGTGGATTTCGACCAGGTAGCCTTGCTGTTCCAAGAAATTGATCAGAGGGCGACTGGTCCGTCTCGAGATGCCAATGAAGGGCCGAGTATTGCACCGTACTGAGAAGCAGCGCGATTTCACCAATTGGTACCCGTCTCCCCAGGCCGTCGAGTCACCAATGACTTGAGCAGAACGGACCAGAGCATTGGCCTGGGTCGGTCCATAGATGACTATGTTATATTGATCAGGGTCTTCTTGCGTCACATCAATGCGGAGTGCTTGCCGTTGTTGCCACCATCCGGCAATTTCATCCAGGCGTGCAATCCAGACAGGCGGATTGTAGGATCGGGCCTCGGACAGCACACGGTTCAAAGCTGGGGTGCAGATCGTTGCTCTTTCTGGGTGAAATTGTATGGTAAACAGTTCTTCCCTCACGTAGGTCTGGTGTAGAATCTCCGTCCAAATCTGCGCAATTTGGTCGCTATCGGCTTCCAGCCGTTCGGCCAACATCTCATCATCCGGCAAGGACACGGGGATTTCAACAATTTGCCCTTGCACGACTGGCAGGGATAAATGGCCAACCGATGACCAGGGGGCATAAAAGGCAACAGCTCTCTGATAGGCCTGGTTTCTCCCCAGGGACCGGAGCGACTCAGCAGTTATTTCCCAGAGTATAGGCTGATCGCTGACGTATCGAAGGCCCATCGCTTCAACTGTCTCACGAATGGTACTGTTATGTCGCAAATAGGGGGAGCGAAAACCTTTTACCGGGATGTGGTACCGGCCAAAGATGTCCATGGCCCTGGCCAGATGCTCACGCTGCTGCTCTAAAGAGTAGCGTTCCAGGTTCACATGGGTCCATCCATGAATGGCAAGTTCCATCCCGCGTTCCTGCAACCGGTGGAAAGGGGTCGGATGCCTAGCCAGAGCCACGGCGGTGACAGGAAATGTCGCCCGACATCCGTATTGCTCCAATGTACCGATAAGTTGGTCGAACGCCCGCATCATTTTTTCAGGCGTTGCGCCATAATGCCGGGAAATGACTAACCCCCGATGAACTAATTGGCCGAGGCCCTTGGAGTGGATAAGATGGGCAATGTAATTCATGAACGTTCAGTCCTTTTCCTGGGTTTCAGGTTTGCCCGATCAGGGTATCTAACTTTTGCTCGATGGCTTGCCACTGCCGTCTTCGCTCCTCTTGCAATAGCAAAATCTCACTGGCTAATTGCGGATACCTGGCGCGCATTTGCAGCACACCGCTTCGGATGCCCTCGACGGTGTTGTCCACGTGGATAGTTCCTTTGTGGAAAGCCTGCCGCAACAGCGGCCAGTCGGAGGTGATAATCGGCTGGCTCAGCCAGACGGCCTCACAGGCGCCACGCTGCATAGTGTGATCTTCAGTTGTCAGAGCCATCACTGCTTGCACCGAACGCAGCAGGCCGTAGTACTCGTCATCAGGCAGAAAGCCGGTCAGTCGCAGGTTGGGAGGCAGGCTGGCAGGCAACCGTTTGAAACCCTGTACCGGATCGCCAGTGACGTAAAAGCCAACCTCGGGCAGGCTGCAAGCGACCTCGATCACCTCATCCAGAGGCTCGTCCGGTGCGAAGGAACTGATCATGGCGATGTTGAAAGGATAACCGGTAGGGTATGGTCGGCCCGTGGGCAGATCACTAGGAACATCAACAATGATTTGGGTGCGGGCTCCCCATTGGGCGACGGTTTGGCTCAAATAATCGTTGGTGACGATAGTGGTCAGGGCACGGCGCGACAGAAAGCGGTGTAGGGGTAATGACCACTTCCAGATTCGGCTTTGCAGTGCGTCGGTGTGGGAGTCAATAATCAGGCCGCTTCCAGTGAGGGCACAGTAAATCCAGGCGAGCAACGGTGCAAAGATGGGTGGGTTCTGGACAAACACCGCTCTAGGTCGTTCACGAAACAATATTATCAAGGTCAAAAATGCCTGAACGACGTAGCGCAGCGGGGCCAGGTAGGGCTTCATCTTTAAGACATGAACCCGCCGTAGAGGAATACCCATTCTGCGAGCCATCAACTCGCTGCGCCGGGTGTGGCTGGGTGGGGACCAGGCCAAAAACAGAGCTGGACGAACTGGGCTTAATGTCTGATTGTGTTCTACCCCCGGCACTTTACTTCTGCTGGCAATGGTGGTCATTGGCGCAATCCTTTGAGATTATCCTCACTTCGCATCTGCGTGATAGTAGTAGACCTCCCATGTTCCCACTGCCAAATCACCGGTCAGTGGATCCAGATCGAAATCGCTGACTGAGCGCATTTGAAATCCCGCATCCGTTAACGAGACCCAACTCTGACCGCCATCAGTGGATTTCAGCACGCCTATCCCCATCCATATACTTGGGTTGTGGCCTATGTACAGAGTATTGGGATCATGGGGATCGAACTTGACTGCCGTAGTTGTTGGCCAGTAACGTTCTCGGGCGAATGCGCTCAGGGCAAGATCACCGATGAACTGCTGGAGCTTGTCAGCATCAAAAATGTGCTGCCAGGAATCTCCCCCGTCGGTGGTTAAAAAAGCCCCGGCGATATTCGCGCCGACCAAAATTCTATCCGGATCGGTGGGGAACACATCAACAGCGTAGAGCAACCCCAGACCGAGATCGTGCGATTGCCACTGGCTACCACCTTCTTTCCCAACGTGGATGACTCCCCGTTCAGTGGCACACACAATTGTCTCCGGATCGGTCGAGGAGATGGCTAGGTCTGTAGGGTTCTCAGGGAACGCGTACACTTCATTCCATTGCCTGCCACCATTGATTGTCTTGTAGATGCGCCCGCCCCCTGATTTCATCTGTAAAGCGACATAGGCGACGTCAGGATCGTGTGCACTGACTACGATGGCGGTGGCCTGCCACTGGGGATCCTCAGATGTAGTGGCAGGCAAACCATTGGTGATCCGGCGCCAGTGGGCCCCCCCATCTTGAGATTTGTTGACCGCGCTGAGATAACGGCCACTGGAGCCTATACCCGTCGCGTATATGATTTGGGGATTGGTCTCTGAGATGGCAAAATCAGAAGCACCAGCCTCTTGTGCTCCATCCGCCGTGGTGAACCCCCTGCCGATGTTCGACCACGTCAATCCTTTATCCACACTCTTCCAGGGGGTACTATCCAGGATGCCGAGATAGATGGTCGAACTGTTGCCCGGTTCAAAAGCGATGCTCTGTACGCTTACATTGCCCAATCCGTTTACTTTAATTTCCCAACGCTGGCTCGTTGGATTATAACGGTAGATACCCCGCCAAGTGCCTGCAAACATTGTGCCATCGTCAGCCTGTTCCAGCGTCCACAGATTATCGAAACGGGAGAACCAATAGGGGTTCCGCACAACCTCGTGTTTCATCTGCGTCCAACGAACTCCTCCGTCGGTAGTCTTGTAGATGCCTTGTCTGTTTCCCCACCAGGGGCCGGTGTAAAGCGTCTTTCCTGAGGAATCGGTTCGATCTAAGAGTAATACTTCGAAATTCAAACTGGTCTTTTCCAACCCCGAATTGACAGGGAAAAAGCTTGCCCCTCCATCGGTACTCTTGTAGATCCCCCGTTTGTCTCGATATTTGTCACCGCCATACTGGCTAAATAATCCGTTGGTAGCCACATACAAAGTATCGGTATTCGGGACAATGGCGATGTCGCTGATCATTGGTATGGGGATCCGGTCGCACCAGTCCTCCCAGTTAATCCCCCCATCTCGACTGACGAATAAGCCGTCTCCATGTGTTCCGGCATACAAAGTTTCCGGATCATCGGGGTCTTGACGCAGTACCCAGATGTTTTTATCATTCAAGGCAATCTGGGTGAAGGTAACCCCCTCATCGGTGCTTTTCCAGATGCCTGCTCGTTTGTCAGCGCTTGCCTCATCCGCATCCCATCCCCCAATGTAAATCATATCCGTGAGATGGTCGCTATCAGCATCGTAACGGTCTGGATCTGCTGGATCGTAGGGGATGAGGATACTTCTCGTGCTCGGCCATTGCACGATCCCAAAACACCGTCCGTCTCCTGGGCCCATGCCCTCGGCGTGCACTATCTCCCAGCTTTGTCCTCCATCTCGGGAACGGTAGAGTTCCCCATTCGTGGGATCGTCGCTCCAACTGGGGCTTTTGGCATAGACCTGCGCTGCTACGTATATGACGTTGGGATCAAGGGGATCGAGCTCCACATCAGCAAGCAGGCGGTTGCCGATGTTATTGTTGATTGAGAACCAGGTTTCCCCACCGTCGGTTGACTTGATGATCCCGCCATTGTCGGTGGTCACGTAAACGACTTCGGTATTCATCGGATCTATAGCAATGCCAGTCTGTCCGCCACCGCCGCCCACCGTGTGGCGGGTCCACATGTACGGGCTGGCGGTAGCAGGAGCCTTCACTGGTGATTCAGGCGAAGCTATCCAGCGCGTCGTCCCGCAGGCCAGTACGCTGACTATGGTGATAAGGCTAATGATGAATGGGATGGCTAAACCGGCCTTTATCGTTTCTCCATACTTCTGCTTTCTTTGATTGATAGGGTGAGGCCTCCTCCCGTAGAGCGGCCATCGGTCTGAGACTAATGGGGATCGCATCTTAATTCACCCAATTTGAGCACCCGCAATTTGTTGATCGGAAGCTTAACGAGGTCATTTTCTTTGAGAAGCTCTTTCCAGGGGTCCTCTGGTTTTCCATAAAAGGATTCGGCGTAGAGGCTAAGGCCATAACTGTTGTCACCTACGTACACCCCATATTCCTGCATGGCCCGGGCCACCACTTTGCCCCCCGGGCTCAATCCAAGTGTGTCCAGGTTCAGCGATGGGTCTAATTGCAAACGGGCACCTATCGGGATGGCATCAGAAGCGGAGCTCAGGCCACAGTTGGTGCTGGCCGGATATACCAGGCAGTTACGGGGCCAGTCGTAGGCCATAACCAACGCGTGACGGATGTGTCCTGCTCTAACTTCGTCTGCATAGATCAGCCCTGCTGCCAACGGAAAGCCCGAGCCGCGAGCGCTTCCTTGCCCGTAGGGTTTCACCCCGTCTCCATTGAGATCGAACGTCGTGCCAAACCCGGCCGTCCAGGAGCCGTCCTGGGCCTGATGCGCCAGCCACATATCCCACGACGTATGCCTTCCCAAGTCCAGGATGAGCATGTGAGCATCACTGCCCGGATCAGGGACAGCTCCGTCGGGAATGGGGACGTGGTCAAAGTCGGGTCCACAGTACCCCTGCGTGCAGGTTACTTTGTATTCAGGGGTAGAGCTGTCGGCCATCCAGACAGGCACAGTATAGGTGTAGATATTGATCCAGAACACAGGACTCGACGATTGCTGGAGATGGGCGATCATCGCACCGGAATTGGGATCTATTGCCGGATTGGCAGGGATGGGAAGATTCCAGGGGCTGTTGTCGGAAAAGGGCCGCCATGTTTCACTGCGCATTACAAGCGGCAGGAACATCGGATAATTGCCGGAGGGAGTCGGCGAATCATCGCCCTTCAGACCTCCCAGCCCGCTGGGGTCAGGCAATTTCGCACCCAGGCCTTTGAAAGCAAACGACAACAAAAGAAAACCTGCAAACATAATGCAAATTGCCCACCGGACAAGCCCGTCCTGTGCTATTGCCTTCCCTACACAGAACCATTTCTTGAAGAACATTCCAACCCATCCTCTACTGCCATCGCTACCGCTTCGCATCGTCCGGTCGTTGACCCGTTGAACAGGGCACACAGTTGAGCTGCACTCCGCTCTATGTTGAACTCCTCCAGAACCTTACGTCGCCCGACAGCGCCCATCCTCGCCCGCTGGTGAGGATCCCGCAACAACTTAGCCATCGCCCCGGCCAGCTCTTCCTCGTCATGAGGGGAGACCACCCAGCCGCTCACCCCGTTTTCGATCAGCTCCGGTATGCCCGAAAGAGAGGTCGAGACCACAGGCAACCCCATCGCCATCGCTTCGATCAGGACCACGGGGATGCCGTCCCGATCGCCGTTGCTGGCCACCACACACGGGAGGACGAAGAGATCGGCCCGCCGGAACAATTCCCGCACCCGTTCCTGAGGCATCGCCCCAAGCAGATGAACCCGCTCGCCCAGGCCGTACTCCCGAATGAGCTGGCGCAGCATCTTCTCTTCAGGCCCCTGACCAACGATCAGACACTCGAACTCATACCCCTGCTCGACCAGAATGCGGCAGGCTTTCACCAGATACTGGAGGCCCTTTTTCTCAACCAACCGCCCGACAGTCAGGAGCACCGGGACAGCGTTCGGTTTTCGGTTCGGATTGGGAGTGAACTGATCTATGTTCAGTCCATAGTGAACTAAATGAATCTTACCGGCTACTCCGTTATCACCCGCTATACTGACCAAGTGTCGCTTGTTATATTCCGAGATGGACACTACGAAAGAAGCGGCTGCGATCTTCTCCCGGAGCAGGATGGGGTCAACAAAGATATCGGCGGCGTGGGCAGTAAAGCTGAAAGGTCTGCCGGTAAGCCACGAAGCCACCATAGCGACCGTGGCAGCGTTCAAAGCAAAGTCGGCGTGAATATGCTGAGCCTGGCAGCGCTCTATCTCAGCAGCGGCCCGGACGGCGTAGATAAAATGGACCAGCAGGCGTAAGCGGTGCCTGAGCGGCTCACGGTTAAAGAGCACAAGTCGCCCCAACGTCCCCAGATAGCGCCCCGGTCGTGTCAGTAAGTAGTGCAGGTGATTGCCCAGCAGCCTTAGCCAGGGCAATGGAAAGATGTAGAAGGTTTCACCGATCAGCTCTACTGCCTCTTCGGACATCACGCCTGCCGGAGGGCGCCACGTCGAAATCGGGCGGATAGTCAGGCCATAACGACGGAGAGCCAGGACCTCGCGGTAAATGAAGGTCATAGTAAGGCAGGGAAACTGTTGCGAGACGTAAGCGATGATCGGCATCTTAATTAACTCCAGCCGTTATACTCCGTAGGTTCACGGGATACAGGCCCTTCAGCACGCACGATCCATGGTTCGCTGCTCAGCCTGAGCTCGCTACCTCGATGGATAACAGCCTTGATCGGCCCACTGCCTGAGGTACACCGGCGTAGATAAACGAGTCTCCCGTCGGTGATGTAGCGGCCGAAGGCCTTGCGGCCCGGCTGTTCACGACGATCCACCACCAGATAGTCCACATATGGGCCCACTTCAACTCTCAGCCCGGTCACTGTTACCTCGTCGAAAGCCCTCTCCCCGTCGGTCACAACCAGTGGCGACACCCTGACAGCGGCCCGATCCATCCGGGCAGAGGGATAAAGAACGGTGACGAACATAGTCGGGGCATCTATGACCTTCCCGTATCGCAAGGTTGGCGCGGGAGTCTTTTCGCCTGAATACCGGGAAACCCAGCCCTGGATTGGGTCGAGACTGCCGGCGATAACCTCAGCCTGGGAACCGGCATAGATGGCCGGGCAGACCAGAAGGCCCACGCCGTTGCTGTACTCGATGCGAGCCGCGCCCGAAAGCGGGTCGAGGGAAACCCGTGCATCGGGCATCAGGTGAAAGTAGAGATCGAATCGGTGCTGGCCCTGCCCATTAAGAAGGTCGAAGATGACCCAGTATTCAGGTTTGGCGAAGAAGATCTGCCGCCGATGAATGATGGGCTGACGAAGGCGTGTATATCCGTCGTGGGAACCGTCCACAAAGTCAAATTGCCGGGTGGTCACCCACTCGTGGAGCGTAACCCGTGCCGGTCGGAGGATATGCCACGTACCCAGCAACAACGACTGGTCCTCTCCGTCCACGACGGCCGTGTTGTGAGCCGGGGTGCTCCGAAAGTAGTTGCGCCATTGCCTTCCCAGGTGGTAGGTGTATACCCCTGGATCGACGATCAGCGGTCGCCCGCAGGCATGCAATTCAAAACTCAGGGCATCCGCATGGCCGTGGCCCGGTGCCGGGCGATAGCTGAAAGGCCCGCAGTCAAAAATCAGATAAGGGGCTTCCCGGCCATCGCCATCCCGCATGATGAAATAGCCACCCTCAGGGAAAGCCTGCGAAGCCGGAGGGGCCAAAACTTCGCCGGACGGCGACGGTCGTGCAACCCGCTCCAGACCCAGAAGCCACAGGGTCGCCTCGTCAATGGCGGCGGGCGCACCACCGGCACAACCCAGGAAAACGGCTCCGCCGGACAGGGCGGAGAAGCGAATATAGCTATCGCTGAGGCTCGAGTCGCCGATCAGAGGAATCTGACCATCGGGCCCTGTGAAAGCACGTTCAAAATCGAGCAATCGCTTGAAAATGTCCTTCATGCCTGGAGGCACGACGATGCCGTTGTTGTCCAACAGCACGAGCAGCTCAAGCAATTCGCTGGTGATCATCCGGTGGTACATGGTTGCCTGTTCCCTGTGCACACCATCCGGACCAACCTGCCGGCGGAGTTGCTGCCACAGGATAGAAAGCCCGCGTTCGAGCCACTCGCCTGCATCCCTGAACTCGGGGAACAACAGGCCGCACATCGCCAAGGCTTTGCTTTCCAGCAGCAGGTGATTGTTGGGCACGTGATACTCCAGGTTGGCCGCCAGATAGCGGCCGTGAATCCACAGGCCACGCAGACAGGCAAGCAGAGCATCGTCGTCGAGACCGGGAGCCACCCGAAAGTGATGGTAAGCCCATATCCAGGCATTGATGCGGTAAGCGACCTCGAGCACACTGGCCCAATTGGGCTGGTCGAGTCCCACCGGGTTACGCTTGAGCCAATCGAGCAACAGATCGCGGAAAGTGTGAACGTAACGATCGTCCCCGGTATAAGCATAAGCCCGCCCCAGGGTCACAAAGTAGCTATGGCGATTCAGCTCCCATGTCCAATCGCGGTTCCCCCGTGGGCAGTAGAACCAATCCACCGGCCCATCGAACGCTACAGGCGGCTCCCCACGGAAGCGGAAAACAAGATCACAGATCTCATCGGCCTGAGCGATGGTGCGTTTTTTATCCGCTTCCTGCACGTTGACGACAAGAGCCTGGATGTCATTCGGGTCGAAAAAGAACACAGGCCGGGCACGCTTCCGGAAGTGGTGAGCCACCGCCCGCTTCAATGCCACAGGATCGCCGTCTCGCCTAGCCTGCCGGGCGGAGGGCATGGAAAGCTGAGCGAGGAATGCCCTTTCGCCCACTGCCGAAGGACGCCAGGACCTGAAGGCTTGCTGAGCAGCCTGCCCTGCATACCATTGACCCAGCCTCAGCAGGTGCTCTGGGCCTTTGGCGAGGACGGCCTGAATCCGCCAGATGGGGTATCGGACATTAACCCGGCGCATCGGTGGTCACAGGCTCCCCGTCTATGAACAGGCGGTTCCACAACTCAAAGGTCAGCAAAAGCCCGAACTGGATAGAATAGTCTCGACGACCATTCATGTGATCGCGGATCATCTGTCTGAGAAAGGCTTCGTTTAGATAACCGCGACCCAGCGTGCGCCGATCCAGCAGGATACCTTCCAGCCATTTTCGTAGGCTGGTGCGAAACCAGACCGGATAGTTAGCCCGTTCCCGTTCCGTGCCGGCCGGGATCCACCCCCGGGTCAGATAACTTGCCCGGCGGCGCATATAATAAAGCCCACGCTGAATGAACATGACAGTGGGGGTGCTGACGCTGGCCGGCAAGCCCGTATAGTCATAGGGGATCCGGGCCAGGTCAGGCCGGACGCGCTTGAGAAGGGCTATCTCCATCTGCCGCTTCAGCCGCCAGCGGGCGGGCACCCGACACGCCAGATCAGAGAAGTCATTATCATTATAGGGGTGGCGGGTCTCCACCTGTGTGCGGGCCAGAAAAGGGCCATAGTTTGCCGACCGCGGCCAGCGGCACTGGATACAGAAGACCTCAACCTGACCGGCGGGAGTGTCGGCCTGACAGCTCTCCAGCATCTGACGGAAGGTCTCAAAGGCTGCGCCCTGTGTATTCTTATAGAGCTGGCCAGAGAGCAACCGGGCCTGCATATCCTGGGGAATATAAGTCCCCTGTCGAGCGAAAAACTCCTGCGCCGCTTCGTCCAGATTTCGGGCCTCCAGCAGCCTTTTGCTCAATTCCACACCGCCCAAAATGCCACAACCTCGGCCGAGACCCAGGAAGACAACGTCAACACAGGACTTGACCAGCTCAATGGAACTCAACTCATAGATATCCATCACGGTCATCAGCCCGTCGGTCAACCACACGCCCTGTCTGGCCAGGGGGGGGAGAAAATCCGGCTTGAGCTCAAAGATATGATGCTGGCTGCCGATTGCCCTGGCAACCAGGGTACCAAATCTGACATCCCAGCATTCCAGTGGGCCTCGACTGAAGGTATGGAAGTGCTCCATCCGCTGGGGCGGTATCATGCCAGCCAACAAGCGGGAATCCAGGCCCCCACTCAACATCTCACCAATGGGCCTGTCGTCATACAACTGACGTTCCAGCGCCCATCGCAATCCCGCCTCCAGCTCGGCCAGGTACTCTTCTCGCGATCGAGAAAAATCATCAACCACAACCGGTTCCCAGTAGCGCCTGACCTGAGCCTGGCCATTACAGAAGACGACCAGACAGCCAGCAGGCAGGAAACGCACATCCCTGATCAGCGTACGCTCACCGAGGGGATGACGGAAGGTGAAGAACTCGACCAGGCCCTGTTCATCCAACCGGCGCGGCACACGATGGTCCTGCAGGATGGCCTTAACTTCCGAGGCAAACAGGAATCGGTTGTCGCAGGTATAGAAATACAATTGCCGCGAGGCATCACGATCCACGCCGATCAGCAACTTGTTCAGATGGTTGTCGAAAATCGCCACAGCGAACGTACCATCAAGGTTGTAAAAACAATCCTCACCCTCATCCTCATATAGGTGAGCCAGTAGCTCTGCATCGCCCTTACCCTCAAGCCTGTGACCGGCCGCCTGCAACCGGCGGGAAAGCTCCTGTCGCTGGAAGTCGTAAATCTCGCCATCCATCCACACCAGGACCGTCTCATCCTCGTTGCTGGCCGGCTGCGGCTGTGGGTTGACAATCCCCAGGCCCACCCGTCCGGCCGCCAGCGGCGGTTGTGCGACCGTTCGGCCCTGGTACCACGATTGATGGGTGATAACGGACTGCATACGCAGGGCCAGGTCTATCAGGTGCTCCCGAGCCATTTCCGGGTCATAAATGCCGAATATCCCCGCCACAGCTTCCCTCCCTGAAACTCCTCGAAGAGCTTTCGATACACCTCATAAGTTCGGCAGGCCACAACTGCTGCACGGAATCGCCGAACTGCTTCCTCCCTGGCCCTTTCTCCCAATCGCGCCCGCAGTGCGTCATCGTACAGGAGGCGAACCATTGCTTCCGCCAGCCCGAGGACGTCTCCATACTCAACCAGCAGACCCGTCTCCTCTTGCAACACCATATAAGGCACCCCTCCCACCCTTGTGGCCACCACCGGTTTCCCCGCGGCCATAGCCTGCTGAATTGCCATAGGGGCCGTTTCATGATAAGAGGGCAGGACCACCAATGCGCATTGCTCATATGCCTCAAGCAAATGCTCCTCATCCAGAAGGCCCAGGAAATGCACCTTCTCCTCCAACCCCAGGCCTTCCACCAGATCCTGCAAAGACCGCTGATAAGAGGTGCTGCTCGCCTCGCCCGCCAGATGAAGCTGGGCATCCGGCACTCGGTCCCTCACAGAGACCATCGCCTGGATCAAAAGCGCGATCCCTTTGCCCTCGGTTATGCGACCCACATACAGTATCCGGGCCCCCTTCTCCCGCCTCTCCAGGTTGAAGAACTTATCGGGAACCGGATTTTCAATAGGGTAGACAGTCGCCCGGATGAGGGGACCGAACTCCTCCTGGATACAGGGATTAATAGCGATGATATGACGGGCCTTTCTGACGCTGGCCCTTTCCTCGCGGGCAATCAACGGCCGTCGCACCAGCCGGTTCACCCATCCTTTCTGTAACCATTGGCTGCGGTATCTAATACCATGCAAGGTTAAGACAGCGGGAAGTCCTGTCATATGGGCCACCTCAGCGTAAGTGCCCGCGACGTGAGCATGGATCAAATCCGGTTTGATGTCCGCCAGCTCCCGAAGCAATAGGAACTTGTTGATCACAAAGAAAGTCACGTTGGCAAAGCGGTAGGCAGGCGGCAGATAGTGCACCGTGAGATTGCTTTCCTGTTGACATACATATCGCTGTCGCACATCCTCATGAAATGTCACCACGTGAAGTTCAAGATCTGTGAATTTTCTCAGTTCGGCGACGAGATAGCTGATGACGGCTTCCACGCCGCCAGCGATGCGATCTGGTTCCAGAGGATAGTCCCCAAGAATAGCTACTCTCATAACGTGCTTTCCCCCTTATTGGCATGTCTGAGTTGTATACGGGGCTCTATTTGGGAGCGGTCGTCGTCCTGTCGGTTTAAGAAAACTTCCTGGGAGCCAACTATTGCGCCAGCCAGCAGAAAGAGCAGATCGTGCGGAAGCTCATGGTTCATGACCACGGTGGAAAGGCTGACCAAATAGGCGGCAAACGTGCCCCAGAACATTGCCACCAGGTCCGGTTCTGCGAAGATGGCTGGCGCTCTGGCTCGAAAGAGCCGGACGCTGGTCTTGAAAATAAGTATGAAGACCAAAGCGTAAGGCACAAATCCCACAAGACCGGCATCTACCAGAAGCCACAGGTAGTGACTTTCAATAGCTTTCAGCGAGGATTTGGCAAAGAACCCTCCCAGGCCATAACCAAAGTAGGGAGCCCGTTTCCAGTCCCGCCAGGCAGTTTCCCACAGCTCGAGCCGTCCGTTGAGCGTGTTTGTCTTCTCGCCCAGTCGTTGAGTGACCACTGCGCTATCGCTGATCTGATCCGAATACAGTACGATGATAACAGTAGCCAAAAGGAGGAGGACCAGAAACAGTCGCCTAAAGCGCGGGAAAAAGAACGTAATGACCAGGAAGCTGGCTATCGTGGCTATCCAGGCTGTGCGTTTGTAGGTGAAGAAAAGCCCCCCCATGGTAATGGCCAGTGCCAAGCCCAGTAACAATTTTTTTCCCGGTGTGGAAGCCTTAATGAGCAAGTAAAAATTTATAGGTATCGCTAACGAGAATACAAGCCCGAACACGTGAGGTGAATCCAGCAGACCCCTCATAATACGGAGATGCTCGTTATACCAGAGAGGCCCTGTGAGTTCCCCTTCTACGAAAAGGATGTTGCCTGTTGTCTGGGTGTAAATTCCATAGATACCACAATAAGCGCCAATAATCATCGTGGCCCACAGAGTTCGGTGGAGTGTAGTGCGATTGGTGATCAGACGTTTGGTGATATAGTAGATCATGTAAGGCGTCATGAACTTGTCGAACAGCCACTGGAGATATTTTGTGGCGGCGGTGCCACGTATCGCGGCTATCCCCAGCCCTAATGTGGTTAAAAGCATGAACACGTCAGTCCAGGTAAGACGTAAAGAGCCATACTGCCCCGTAGCCACCCGGGCAAGGATAAGTGCGAATACGATGGCGACAATCATCCTCAGTAAGCTGATGGAAGGAATGCCTGCCCCGAGGTCAATATTTAGGTAGAAGAAATTGATAAAAGGATGCAAAATCAGGGCGAGAAGAAGTCCCTCTAATGGGCGGTTTAGAGTGATAAGGATGCAGGCACCCATGAAAACCAGGGGAGCCACGAGATCGCTGGAGGGCGAGGCCAGCATTCGGCCCAATTGCCAGCCCACTACTCCTGCAACCAAGGCGTAGAAGCACCAGCGTATCCCGGAGAACAAGCGGGATTGTGTCCAGGCGGCAGGCAAGGTTAGCATTCTCATGACATACGTCCTTACGGTTCGTGAGTCTTTAATTGATTGACTACACTGAATGTGCGAGTCATGAGGCAAAACTCGCTACTGGCTTCTTTGTTTTTTGCGTTTGCTGAGACTCTTTGTATTCAAGCGCAAAAGCGATCACTATACTGGCAATCAGGCTCGATAGGCTGCCGAGGGCAAGGACTTTGAGATTGATAGGTGACACAGGCTCCCGCGGTGGACGGGCTGGCTCGATTACCTGGATGAAAGCAGCGTTGAGGATCTCATTCTCCTTCAGCTTGGCTTCGGTCTCCTTATCCAGCAGGAACTTGTAATAGGTTTCGGCTCTCTTGATAGCGTCGTTCAAGTCTTCATACTCATCGCTTAGCGCGGTCAGCCGTTGGAGCTCTTCCTGGCGTTGGGAGATAAGTATATCGTAAGCCGCCGCTTGATCGGTTTGCTTGTTGGCTACGGCCTGGTCGTGTTCCAGGATCAGATTCCAGAGAATGGTTCTTTGGGCCTGGATTTCGGCCGGCAAATCTCCAATCTGATGCTTTTTCTTAAAATCCGCCAATGCCTGCTTGGCGGCCTGGAGTTCCTGAAAAGCATCCTCTACCTGCATGGAGATGAATTCGCGGGCCAAAGCCGAGGGGTTAGCCAAAATCTGACCGTAATACTGTTTGGCCGTATCTACCAGTGCATTGGCTAAATCGGCTGCCTCCTGGGGTTCATCGGCTAACACGGATACGCGAATGAATTCCGAATCCGTTGGTTTATCCACCACAGTCCGCCGCTTGAGCTCATCGCCATCCATCGAGGCCTGGATGGTTCTCACAGTTTGCCAGGTCACCGTCGAACTTTGCAATATCTCCATGAAACGAGACTGGGTGGCCGCGATTTGCTGACTCTGGGTAGGCTGATCGAAGCCCGGGTAAAGAGTTACATCCCCAGATGGGGGGGCGTTTACGAGAAAGTGAACAGTGGCTCTGTACTGGGGAGGGGCTGTATAGAAGCTAAACAGGATAGCCCCTAAAGTGGTACCGCACAGGATCAGAAACAGCCACCACCTCTTCAGTAGAATACGCATATACTGTACAAACTCTTCCACACTCATGATTCTTCCCTCCTGAGGTCTTTATGATCCGAGGCTATGTTGGCTTCCATCGCCCTGTTCTATACCTCCTGAACCTCCCAGCCCTGTCCCTCTGCACACAGTGACATTGTCCAGACCCTTCAGGCAAAATCGTACGCTATCTCTCCTCCAGTAAACTCTGGTAGATAGTTTGCACCGTCTGGACGTACTGAGTCACTGTGAAACAAGCTGTTACGCGTTGCCGTGCATTCGTCCCCAGCCGAGCCGCCAGATCAGGACAGCGAGCCAGAGTCAAAATCGCCTCGGCCATACTCTGGTCGTCTCCAACGGGCACCAGCAGGCCGTTATCACCATCTTCGATGATGTCCAGCACCCCACCGGCTCTGGTAGCAATCACCGGTTTGCCCGCCGCCATGCCCTCGATCACCACGATGCCGAAAGGCTCCGGCGACGAGGAGCTGTGCACCAGCACATCCAGCGAAGCCATAAGGCGGGGAATGTCCGAATAAAACCCCGTGAACCGTACAATATCCGACAGGCCCAGTTCCTGAACCAGAGATTGCAAATGTTTCAAATAGGCGGTCTCTGCCGGCGGGTCCGGGTCGCCCACAATCAGTGCTTTGAGGTTACGGATCTGCGGCGCGACGCGGGCCAGCGCGCGCAGGAAGACCTCCTGCCCCTTCCAGGGCACCAACCGGCCCACATTCCCCACCACAAAATCATCATTGCTCAGTCCCAATTCTTGACGAAAGTTGGCCTTGTCTTGTGAAGTCAAAAATCTATCCAGCTCCAGACCATCGTAAACGACCGACCCGCGAAGGGAGGGTTCGGCAGCCTTCAGACTCTGTTCCAGGGCACGCGACATAAAAGCAAAATGGTCTACCCTTTTTACTAGCCAACGATCAAACCAGGTCAGATGGTCGAAGTCACGAACATGGCATAGACAGGGCGTGCGAGCCCATCGCGCGGCCAGGGCTCCGCTGCGGTTGCTGCTCAGCCGATTGTTCAGATGTACAAGGTCAATCCTGCGGTCCTTGATGATGCGATAGATGCGTCGTGACTCCGGTAGGGTTTGGCTTCCCAACAAGTAGATGGATTTCAGCCTGCGGTAAGTGTGAGCCAGAGTTGAGCTGTAGTGACCGAGCCAGGCCGCGATGTCGCGGGAATGACCACTACCGGCTTGAGCCTGGGGTGTTTCCTTACCGTCCAGTACAATAACCTCGATGCCCAAGGCGCGAAAGCGAGGCTCGTAGCCATTGGGACGATGGAACAGGATGATCGGCTCATAGTGCTGGCGGTTCAACTGCTGCACCAGCCGATAAACGCTGATAATGGATCCTCCCACACTGTTTGCATTTTCCACGTAAAGGACACGATAGCTGCGATTGGTCATCGGTTTCTCACCCCTGCTTAACCCGCTTATTATCACGAAGGCGGGACTGGATCAGGGTCGAAATCTGCTCTACTCTCTTTTCCCAGGTGTGTTCCGCCGCCAAAGACCGCCGTTGTGCCGCTCTGCTATCATCCCGTTCCGCCAGGGCTTCTTGTACCGCCGCTTCGAATTCACTATCGTCAGAAGCCAGCCAGATCAGATCGCCGTAAGGTAACACCGCCGGGATAGGAGTAGATACAATGGGTTTCCCAGAAGCCAGTCCCTCGTACAGCTTAATCGGGTCTATGTGCCGAGACTCCTCGCTCCGACGATAGGGCAGCAGACATACCTGGCAAGCCAGTAAATAACGGGGCACGACGGAGGCTGGCTTCAGGCCCAAAAAGTGAACATTGGGCAAAGATTGCAAATTGGCCAGTTCATCCTCACATCCTCGGTCATCCACCTGTCCTATAAAGACAAGTGACCAGTCTGGATGTCGCCGGGCGACAGCGAGCAGCAAAGTCAAATCGAGTCGCACACCAATTAGCCCGGCATAGACAAGCCGCGGTTCCGGGATAGCATTCAGGTCTGCTGGAGGAGTTTTCTCGGTCAACGCACGGTTGAAAGCCACCAGGTCCACACCGTTGGGTACCCAATAGGTATGTGGGTTGTAGGGCCGTTTGGCTTCCCACAGTGTGGATGAGACCACAATCACCAAATCTACCCGGGCCATGAGTTGTTTTTCCTGGAGACGAATCCAGGAAGCCATTTCCGTCGTTACGCCGTGGTAGGCGGTGTACTCATCCACCACGTGATAGATTGTCAACCGCTCATGGAATTGACCGATCAGGCTTCCCATTTTTGGCTGCGAGAGCCAGATGATGGGTTGTTCCATCCCCAGACGCTGCATCGCCCGCAAGAGCAAGGCCTGGCGTATGACATGGGTTATCGTGCTCAAAGGCGGACGTCCACTAACTGGGGCGTAGGCTGGGCTGTGGTAAACGTACAGGTTATCCTGCACCTGGCTCAGGCATGGATTTCGCAGGCTCTGCCAGCCCTCCCAACCTTGTGATAGTTGATGTACAACGGGTCGGAGATATGGCGGCGGCTCTACATACAGCACCTGATTACCATGAGCAAACCTGCTCATTAGGTGGTGTCGGTTGCGCCACAAACCCAACCACGGCCCTGGTCCAAAATAAACAAAATTATGCCCGGTTAGCATTTCGCTCCATCAAGGTACGTAACTACTATTTCTCATAACAACAGGAAGGTAGATGCTTGTAGGAATTTCTTCTGGCGGTTGAACTGTAATGGTCACCGCGTCGCTGGCAACAACCGCATTGCCCAAGGGGTCTTGTCCAGTGGCAGTGGCTATGATGACCGTAGTCTCGGTCAGCGTAGCTAGACGGCTACAATTGGTTGTTGCTCCTGCCTCCAGGGTGATCCCGGTACATACTGTGAGATCATCGCCGTCATCGTCCGGCGTGCCGTTGTCGTCCTCCACGGTCACATCGGTCAGCGTTACATCACCAGTGTTGGTGATCTGATAAGTGTAAGTGACCATCTGCCCACTGTAGACCATTGCCTGATCCGGCGTGACCGTCATTTCTATGGCCGGCGAGATAATGCTGATAGTTGCCGTGTCTTCATCTGAAATATCGTTGCTCAGCGGGTCCAGCCCGGTAACGGTAACTTTATTGGTTACGGTATGAGTTAACGTCGCATTGCGGCTACAGCCAGCCATGGCTTCCGGAGCCAAGGTCAGACCGGTGCAGGCGATGACATCATCACCGCTGTCTTCTGGCGTGCCGTTGTCGTCCTCCACGGTCACATCGGTCAGCGTTACATCACCGGTGTTGGTGATCTGATAAGTGTAAGTGACCATCTGCCCGCTGTAGACCATTGCCCGATCTGGCGTGACCGTCATTTCTATGGACGGGTAAATCACGTTTATTGTGGTGGTATTGGTAACGCTTCCTATCCAGGCGGCGATCTCCGCCGATGCCTTTTCAGGCGGCAGGGTTAAGGTAGTTGTGACTTGGCCTCCCGTGACGGTAGCCGTGTAAACTGCACTCCCGTTGGGAAAGGTACCTTCGGTCGCAGAAAACTCTACGATTGTGCCGTCTGGAACAGGATTATCCAGATGATCTCTCACTATAGCTGTGACTGCTGAGGTGGACGTTTGCCATCCCGATACCATGTCCGGGTAAGCCGAAAGGTCCACTGTAATCGCCGAAATGGTCAGGCCAAACTCACCCGTAGTGGACAGAGTCGTGGTCAGGTAACCGGATTCATAGTTGTGCAGGTAATTATTATCTCCCCCTTTGATCAGATAAGTCGTCGCCGGCAGTCCCATGCCCGGTTGTTTCAGCTTATCGGAGATCCTCTCATAGGTCAGAGCCGTTGAACCAAGGTTGAAGGCCAGGGTTAATGGCGCGGTATCTGAGATCAGGGCCGTCACGGTAGCCGTGATGGGATAGTAGGCGACTTGTACCTGCGACCAGTGATCGCCACCCGTTTGAATGACGTTCAGCCAATGATAGGATTTTGATTCGTCGGTGGTGATGTTGATACTGGTCGGGTTATTGTTCAAGGTGAATTGCTCCAGGAAATTCAGCACATCCATCGGGTCGGGTTCGTAACAATGGTAAGGCTCACCGCATGTAGGGCCTATTATAGTATCCTCATAAACGGTGACCGGGCGGTCTGGGCTATAGCTGTTGACGGCGTCGCGGAAATCTCGTGAATGGTGGATAGGCACAAGCGTGTCGCTGACGCTGTGGGTAATCGAGATCGGCATGTGGATGTAGTTGCTGGCGAAATTGACCCCCGAGCGGCGTTGATAGCAAAAAGGATTCTCAGTTGGATCTCGCTCGAGTTCATTGACATGACATTCTTGCCTCATGGCTTGCACGTGCGGATGGTTGAAGCTTTCATAATACTCTGCTTGCTCGTAGTACCATTCCGCCATATTCGTTGGACCCTTGTTATCAAACACAGCAGCGAACACATGGGGAAACTTGCCTGCCGTGACTGTGGCAATCTGGCCGCCCATTGAATAGCCCACCAGATAAATGCGATCTGTAATCACATTGTAATGGTCAAGCATGTAATTCATGGCGCCGATGATGTCATATTGGCTTTCCAGGGAGGCATAAGCATATTTCCCTGGTGGATCTGGTGGATAGGGCCAACTACCGTGCAACTGCGGCGTGGCCAGCAGCCAGCCCTTGTTTCTGGTCGCTTCGCCAATAGTATTTTCACCCTCGTACATGTCCGAGCTCCGGCCGTGAACATAGATTACCAGGGGCACAGGGTCACCGCTGTAATCATCGGGAAGCACAATCCTGGCCTGCTGATCCGTCCCGTCATAAGGATTGGTAAATGTGATGGTGGACGAGGTCACGGCCATAGCGAGCACATCGCCAGCCGCAGCTCCGGGTATCGGCAAGACCGGGAAACGGCCCAGCACTTCCAATCTAACCTGGGATGCGGTCCAACTGTCAGTGGGCATGGCATCATTGGTGATCTCTATAACGTTATCCCCTTGCACCAGAACATCGGGGGGAATAGCAATGTAGAAAGTTTCGCCATCACGACATGGCTGCCCCTCAGGATGGATGGGCACCGAAGCCACCGGCTGCCCATTCACTTTGATGGTATGCGCTGCCTCCGCCCCAGAGACAGTCAGTATCAGTCGGGACTGCTCGGCCTGCCCCGGCCAGGTTAGGCTGACGATGCCCGCGGCTTCACCGCTTGAATTATTACCTACGCTCAGACACTCCAGGGCGTTCGAGGCCAGACCGGTAGCAATTTGAGAGTCCTGATCAGGCTTATTTGGGGGCCCTGCAGCATTGATCATCGCCGGCACTCTTAAGCCCAGGAAGAGAAAAGTCAGTCCTAATGCAAGGCTCAGGCAAGCGGCTCCTATATGATCAGCGTTTTGCATCCTGGCCTTCACTCTGAAACCCCTCTCTCTCGAAAGCGGATTACTCTAGCCGGAACACCGCCGGCAATAGCATAAGGTGGGATGTCTTTCGTGACTACTGCACCGGCACCGACAATAGCACCCTGACCAATGGTCACGCCGTCTAGCACACACACGTTCACCCCCAGCCACACATCGTCTTCGAGAACGATGTCACCCCGGCTGGTTAGCGGCTGTTCCCGCATCGGGCGACCAGGATCGGTGAAGCTATGCTGGTAAGGCATGAAGGCACAGTGTTGGGCAATCATGCAATTGGCCCCAATGTTGATGCTGGCCACAAAGGCATTCAATATACAACCGGCCTGGATGTAAGTGTTTGAACCGATGTGCAGAGACCCGTCCCCTTTGCCAAGCTCCACTATAGACCAGCGATAGAGGTGGACATTATCCGCCAGGTAAACACCACCTTGAGCCCCCGGATGAGCATAGATGGTCACGTAGTCATCAATAAAGCAGTGAGAGCCCATCCGCAAATTCGGGCACTTGATCTGTGCCCTGGGTGAAACGTAAGAACGGCTACCGGCATAACTGAGCAATAACCGCTTATCTTTGTAGGGCCCCAAAGGTAGAGCAGCCAGATGGGTGAAAGCCGGCGACACAGGCGAAAAGCGGAGCATGACCCGTATCCATGCCCTGATAAAAACCTCGCGCAACGTTTTGGAGGCCGGCTGGCGTAGATGAAATGGGTTAAGCCTGGCCTTGCTCTGCTTGATATTTGAATCCATTAGCTTTCCCGGTCGTATATCGAGCTGAGAACCGCATTAAATTTCGAGGCCCTTTCGGGTGTTTTTTGCTCCCTTTTCAGCCTGATGGCCTGTCTCACCTGTCGGGTGACTTCCCTGAAATCCCAGAGCTCGAAAAACAAAGCCCGGATCAATCGGATTGCCTTGAGGGGGCGGCCCAACTTCTTGAGTTCATTACCATGAAAGTTCCAGAACTCTTTCCCCTTCAGGTCGAAAACGCTCCTGGCCAGAAATCTGTAGTAGTTCTCCTCTGCTTGTTTCAAGCGCTTCTCGTATTCGCTGCCCAGGTACACAGGACCATATTTCAAGAGAATCATGAAGTTGGCCAGACGACGGGTGTGGAAACTGTTGGTGAATGAGGTTAGCGACTCGTTGTGCCGACGGGTAAAGGTCAGGACCTGGTGGACAAACCCAAAATCCCAGTCCTGCAGGATATCAAAACACGCTACGGTATCAGCATGCAGGATGGATTCGTCATAGAAAGCTTCGCGGCTGCGGACAATGTCCGAGCGGATGAGCAGAGAAGTGGGGGAGCCAAACACCCACAGGTCCTCCAGCAGGCTCAACCGACAGATCTTCCACCCCGGCACGACCGTGCTGGGATATGGCAATCCATCCAGGTCCACCCGGTTCTCGTCCAGCCGGTAAGCGCCGACAATCCCCACCGATGGGTGTGCCTCGGCGACCTCTACCATACGCGCGATGCACTCAGGAAATAACCAGTCATCGGCGTGCACTACTTTGCAGTATTTGCTGGCGGGTGAGATCTGACGCATGGCATGGTTCCAGTTCTGGAACTGCTTTAAGAACTCGCGGTTGTTATGGACGCGGATACGGGCATCCTGGCGGGCATAGTGCTCTGCGATTTCCAGAGAGCGATCGGTGCTGCGGTTGTTGACGATAATATATTCCCAGTTCCTGTACGTCTGTGCCAGGACGCTCTCGATGCACTCGGCCAGATACGGTTCCGCGTTATAAACCGGCGTCACCACGCTGACCAGGGGCTCTGATCCAGGTTTGCTCCTCTCCATTTTGCTAATCATCTCCCACTGCTGCGAACATAACGTCTGGGCTCCCCGAAAGCTCCTCCGAGGCGGTTCAACCAATCCACATCCGCTTCCTGGTACCAGTTCCGACGCTGCGGCTCACCACTTCGTAACAGTTCGGGGACAGTTACGAAGCGGAAGCGCTCGCCAAGGCACTCTAGAAGCAGGTCTACCGCCTGGAGTGTCGGTTCCCGGTCGGTGTAGCGCTTCTCCACGTAGGTGTAGAGCGCGTCGTGAAAAAGGACAATATCTCCGGGACTGGTCTCGTCCGTCAGCCGATCAGTTATCCACTGCGCATCACGGTCCTGCCAGTCGCTGGCGGTTACGCTCCAGGTGACAACCTGGTAGCCCAACCCCAGGGCATCCAGACGAGAGGCCAGGCTTTGATGGCCATACGGAGGGCGAAACAGCCGTTGCCCGTATGGAGCGAGGGCCTTCTCACAGGCGCGGATCTGGGCCCGCCGTTCTTTCCCGGAAAGCAAGGGCAGGGATGAGTGATCCCAGGAATGGTTGCCGATGGCGTGGCCGGCTTCTGCAACCCGTCGCACAATGTCCGGATGCCGTTGTGCGGCCTCGCCGACCATGAAAAAGGTGGCGTGCGCCCCGTGCTTTTCCAGGATGTCGAGCAGGCGGGGTGTGGATTCGGGATGCGGCCCGTCGTCGAAGGTGAGGGCCACCACCGGGTCTTGGGTGGTAACATGAGTAACAGTGCCCATCATCCGCCACAGAAGAGCATTGTATACTCGGTCAATCCTTCTTCCCTGAGCAGCCATATTCATTCGCTCCTGACCGAGTTAGTTGATTCCAGGTCACTATCCTGAGGCTCAACTTGATTCAGCACTCGGCGGTACAATGCCACGTATTTCTTAACGATAAGATCCAATGAGTATTCATGCAACACAACCCTGCGGCATTCCTGGCCCATCGCCCTGCGGCGTGGCTCGTCTTCCAGGAGTTGTACAATCCCGTCTCGAAGTTCAGCAGCGTTTTCCGGTTGAGCCAAATAACCCGTCAGACCAGGGCGGACGAGATCGGGTACACCGCCCACGTCAAACGACACCGCCGGGGTACCACAAGCCATACTTTCCAGCAAGACCAGCCCAAGACTCTCGACGCGGGTAGGATGGACGAATAAATGCGCAGCAGAGTAACAGATGGCCTTGAGCCGATCGTTACTCACGTAGCCAAGGTCGAGGGTCTGGATGTCTGTCGATTCTGCAATGATACTGCCCTTGTCACCGATAAGAATGAGCACAAGTTCTTTTTGCAGTGACCGAGGCAGAGCTTGCAGAGCCTTTATCAAAAGATCGCCCCCTTTCCAGAACTGAGAGAGATTTAGGGCAGCGGCCATCAGAACCCTCTTGTTTGACGGTATTCCCAGCATCCTCCGGCATAGCTCTGAATCAAGTGGTTCGAACACGCGGGTATCCACACCGTTGGGGATGCAGTAGATAGGAAGATGGCCCAGTAGACTCTGCTTGGCAAATTCTGTTTGCCGGCGACTCAGCGTGACGATGGTCAGATTGGATCGGCTGTATACCCACTTTTTCAGTTTCCACTCCAGCCGCGTTCCATCGTGTTTTACAGCCGGATGGGCGTCCGGATAAGGACACCGACCACAACCGGTCTTCCAACGCTCGCAGTCATAGTTGACAGCACAGTGTCCAGTAAAAGCCCACATGTCTTGCAGAGTGAATATCGCTGGCTTCTCTTGGGTTAGAGAAGGAAGCGCCAGATAACTGAAGTAGTTGCCGTGCAGACCGTGAAAGTTGAGCAGGTCAGCAGTCTGGAAGACCTTATGATTTTTGAACGCAAAGGCGCTCACGGCGTGGACATCGTTTAGCCCTACCCTCTGCGTGACCCGACGCAGTCCAGCCTCGAGCAGCCGCCATCGTGTTGGTCGGGGGAGCTTCATCACAGTGGGCGATGTCATCGTCTTGACGCTGCACAAGATGGTCGAGTCTATGCCGGCCTGCCGGAGACCAGTATGCAGACGGTGCATCGCAATCGCGCCCCCCCCGCCCTGTGCGTAATCGCTGCGGTGGATAAGAAGTACTTTCATGTTTTAGACCTCACGGAACTCCCCCCCATCCACCCGACTCACTTCCCATTCCAGCACAGGCGAGACGACGCCCAGCCGGCCGGGGTTCAGGCAGTACCCCACTTCAGAAACGTCGAAAGTCAGCACCCCCTCCTGCCGTTCGATGATCTTCACCCGCTCGACGAAGGAAACGAGGGACAGATGATAACGGCCCGGCTTGAGCAAATAGCCAGGAACCCGGCAGGTAGCGATGTACCGCCCTGGCTGTCTGACCCGCCCTTTCCACTCAGGCGAGTCTGTGTCCATCGCCTCAAATACCAGGCTTCCCTGGGAGTCGATCAACTGGTAAGCAACGGACAGGTCTCTGATCGGTTCAAACACATCGTAAGTCAGTTCAATTCTGAACGGGCTGTCGAAATCAACGGTCGCCGTCGGTCGGTTATCTCCGAACAGCACGCGCGCCGACTTCAACTGAACCTCCAGGTCGCGCGGCGCGGCGGAGGGATTGTACCACGTCGCCTGCCCCTCCGTCCCTGAGGACAGGTAGGCAGCGACGACATCCGAGGAAAGCCCGCTGAGCCTCAACCGCCCCTCGTCCAGCCATAAGGTTCGTTCACATAGCTGGGTGATCGCCCCCATGTTGTGGCTGACGAACACGACCGTTCGCCCCTCTTTTGCCACGCTTCCCATCTTGCCGATACACTTCTTCTGAAACGCTGCATCCCCCACGGCCAGCACTTCGTCTATCAGCAGGATCTCCGGTTCCAGGTGGGCGGCCACAGCGAAGGCCAGACGCAAATACATGCCGCTGGAATAGTGTTTCACCGGTGTGTCAATAAACCTCTCCACTTCCGAAAAGGCGACGATCTCATCAAACTTGTGATCAATCTCAACCCGCTTCATGCCCAGGATGGCCCCATTCAGATAGATATTCTCCCGCCCGGTCAGTTCCGGGTGAAAGCCGGTGCCTACCTCCAACAGCGATCCCACCCGGCCGTGGATCTCGGCATAGCCTTCCGTCGGCTCGGTGATCCGGGAGAGGATTTTAAGCAATGTGCTCTTGCCCGCGCCGTTGCGGCCGATGATGCCCACGACCTCGCCGCGCCCGACCTCGAAGGAAACTTCCTTGAGAGCCCAAATGGTCTCGTCCAGCTCAGCCGCACCGGTGGCCTGTCCGCGCAAAAGCTTGCTCGCCCGGCGAAATGGTGCCGCCAAGACATCGGTCAACGTGTCGCGCAAAGTCGCGTACTTCTCCCGCTTCTTGCCAATATGGTATTGCTTGCTAATACCTTCTACACGGATTGCAATATCACTCATCGCATCTCGTTACACTACGTCCGCGAAAGTTTTCTCCATCCGGCGGAAATAGAACGCCCCGCTGACAAGTAGCGCCAGAGCTACCAGCGCAGAGACGAGGATAATCGGCCCTGGCGCGGTTTCTGTACCCAGCAGCGCCCAACGAAAACCCTCCACCACACCGGCCATCGGGTTGATGCCGTACAGCGTGCGCAACACCGGGTTCTGGATCAGACTGCTCGGATAAGCGATCGGCGTGGCAAACATCCAGAACTGGGTGATGAACGGCACAGTATAACCCACGTCCCGGAACTGCACATTCATCGCCGCCAGCCAGAGAGCAGTCCCCAACGAGGTAACCAGAGCCAGGAGCAAGAAAAGAGGCAGCCAGAGCACGTTGACAGTGGGTACAACACCATACATGCACATCATTCCCAGCAACACGATGAAGGCCAACCCAAAATCCACCACCCCGGCCAACACTCTGGCGATGGGTATGGCCAGGCGCGGAAAATACACTTTAGTGATCAGATTAGCGTGAGTTACCATGCCGGTTGAAGCCTGATTTAACCCGTTGGCAAAGAAAGTCCAGGGCACCAGGGCAGCATAGCTGAATATGGGGTAAGGGATGTTATCGGAAGGGACCCGTGCCAGTTTCCCAAAGAACAAGCTAAAGACCACCATCGTGAAGAAGGGCTGGATGATGGCCCAGGCGGCGCCCAGCACCGTCTGCTTGTAACGCACCTTGATGTCCCGCCAGACGAGGAAATATAGCAGCTCTCGGTATTCCCACAGTTCCCGAAGCTTGAGCGAGACCCATCCTCTGGAAGGCTGAATACGAATCACAGGTATATCTTCTTTCGAGGATATAGCAGTGGGTCCAGTCCGTTGTTTAGCACGTCTTTCGATTTGCATCTCACCATCACCTTGATGGTATCCTCAAAGTAACTATCTCGACAATGTTAAATTCGGGCTTTTTGACCTCTCCTAACCCCTCCC
>JANLFX010000049.1 GCA_024653325.1 Anaerolineae bacterium | reverse complement strand
CAATCGGGAGGATTTTGTCAATGTGCCATCTTTTTGCTATACTGGACATGAGCGAATAAAAATTACAGCGATATCTGCCCCACGGGAGGTGGCGTGATGGAACAGTATTACGGAATGACCGCTGAGCTGTATCGGGCGGTGACCGCGCTGGTGGACGACCGGATGAAAGAGATTCGTGTTGTCCGGCGAGACTTTGACCGTCTGGTGCGGGCCCAGGCGCGCACCGAGGCGCGGGTAGAAGAGCTGGCGGCGGCCCAGGCGCGCACCGAGAGACGGTTGGAAGAGCTGGCGGTGGCCCAGGCGCGCACCGAGGCGCGGGTAGAAGAGCTGGCGGTGGCCCAGGCGCGCACCGAGGAACGGCTGACCCGTCTGGAGGCAACGGTCGAGCGGCTGGCCGAGGCCCAGGCGCGCACCGAGGCGCAGCTCCAGGACTTGATCAAGGTAGTGGGTGTTATGCAAAACACCCTGGCAGCCGTTAAAGGCCGCCAGTTGGAGCTCACCTACCAGCAGAAAGCTGGGGCCTATTTTGGCCCCCTGCTGCGGCGGATGCGCGTGCTCTCGCCCATCGAGATAGAGGATGACCTGGAAACCCATCTCTCGCCGGAGGAGTTCAGGGACCTGCTGGCCGTGGACCTGCTGGTCAGCGGGCAACCTCGTTATCTGGCGGAGGCTCCGCAGGTATGGCTGGCAGTGGAGGTGTCGGTGATAGTTGACCGGTACGATGTGGAGCGTGCCCGACGGCGGGCGACCTCACTGCAGCGCGCCGGGCTACTGGCAATTCCCACCGTGGCCGGGGAGGACGCCACTCTGGGAGCCAAGGAGGAAGCCGAGACCCACAAGGTACTGATGCTCCAGGATGGGCGAACCTTTTTCTGGGACGAGGCTCTGGCAGAAGTGTTGGGCTGAGTTATCCTCCTGCAGATTTGAGGAACCTGCGAGAGGGTTGGCTATGGCGCTTGACTTCTCAGACAAAATGATGTAACTGTTCAGGCTCCGGGAGAGGGAGGGGGCAAGAGGAGAGAGTGGGGGACACCCCCACACCTCCGGGTGGGAGGCCAAGCCCCCCACCACCCCCCGGCGAAAAAAGTCGCCTGTCTGAGCAAATGACAGTTGGTGCCCACATTGTTGTGAAGTACACGGGGGGGACAGAAACATTGCACGGACACGTTCCCACGTGTTTCGTGTTCGTGCCCTGGTGTGAAATTTGTCCATAATGAAATTGAGAACGAGCCATCGTCTGCGGCGTTCCGTCGCCAACGATGGCCGTTTTGTTTTTATGAGCCCACGCCCTCTGGCGCTCAGGGCGAATGCTGACCAGAGGAGGTGATGGGAAACAGGACATGCTTTCTCATGCGGTCTGGAAGCTCGACAGCGTTAACCCTCTCAAACCGGCGGGAGGGTGAGGAAAAAAGAAGGAGGAAATCCCAATGAAAAAGCTATTTGTTTTCCTGACCAGCCTGGTGCTGGTGATGTTACCTCTGCTGACTGGGCCGCAAGTGGTGTCCGCCCAGCAGGCCCAGAACGTGGAACTGGTAAGCCAGATTGGCGGCTTGGTTAAAGCTGTAGCCCTGCAAGGGAACTACGCCTACGTCGGTGTTGGGCCGCGACTGGTCATCCTGAACGTCTCCGACGCGGCCCATCCTGCCGTCGTTGGGCAAACGGGCGTCTTGCCCGGCGTTATGGAGGGCGTAGTGGTTTCCGGGAACTACGCCTACGTCGCCGCTGGGGACGGCGGCCTGTGCGTCATCAACGTCGCCGACCCGGCACACCCGGCTGAAGCCGGTTCCTACGACACCCCGGGGTATGCCGAGGACGTGGCGGTTTCCGGGAACTACGCCTATGTCGCCGATTGGGACGGGGGGCTGGTCATCCTGCGCTTCGCCCCATACCACGTCTACCTGCCGCTGGTGCTGCGCAACCACTAAAAAAGTGCGACGCACCTTCCAGGTGCGTCGCACTTTGCACCCTCCCGTCGGTTCAAACCGGCGGGAGGGTTTTTCATGTGGGAGCAGTTGCCAGCGCCATGCCATTGTCTAATTGCCCAAAACGTGGTACACTATAACCGATACAAAGTCGTATCAAAATAACTCAAGGAGGCGTGTCCATGGCAAACTTCCCCCCTGAACCATTCCGCATCAAAGTTGTAGAACCCATCAGAATGACCACTCGTGCAGAGCGCGAACGGCTTCTGGCCCAGGCGGGCTACAACATCTTCCTTCTCAGGGCCGAGGACGTGTACATTGACCTGCTCACCGACTCCGGCACGGCGGCGATGAGCGACAGCCAATGGGCCGGGTTGATGATCGGTGATGAGTCCTACGCCGGATGCCGTAACTTCTTCACCCTGGAGAAGGCAGTCAAGGACATTTTCGGCTTCAGGTATTTCGTGCCCACCCACCAGGGCCGGGCGGCGGAGAACGTGCTCTTCTCCCTGGTCGCCCGGCCGGGCTCATTCATCCCCAGCAACATGCACTTCGACACCACGCGGGCCAATATCGAGGTGCGCGGCGCCCACGCCGTGGACCTGGTTATTGACGAAGGTCTAAATCCCACCAGCCATCATCCGTTCAAGGGCAATTTGGACATCGAAAAACTGCGCCGTTTCATCGCCAAGGTGGGAGTGGAGAACATCCCCCTGGGCATGATCACTATCACCAACAACTCTGGCGGCGGACAGCCGGTCTCCATGGAAAACATCCGCCAGACCAGTCAGGTGCTGCACGAGCACGGCATTCCCTTTTTCATTGACGCCTGCCGTTACGCGGAGAACGCCTACTTCATCAAACTGCGCGAACCCGGCTATGCTGACAAGTCCACGCTGGAGATCGCCCGCGAGATCTTTTCCTACGCCGACGGCTGTACGATGAGTGCCAAGAAAGATGCCCTGGTGAACATCGGCGGCTTCCTGGCCATGAACGACGAGCAGCTCTATCAGCGGGCCTGCACCGAGCTTATCTTGCGCGAAGGGTTCCCCACCTATGGTGGCCTGGCCGGGCGCGACCTGGAGGCTGTGGCCCGGGGATTGTGGGAGGGTCTGGACGAGAATTACCTGGCCTATCGCCTCGCGCACACGCAGTACCTGGGTGACCGATTGCTCGAAGAGGGCATTCCCATTGTCGAACCGCCGGGCGGGCACGCCATCTACATTGACGCCAAGCGCTTTCTCCCCCATTTGCCGCAGAGTCAGTATCCTGGCGCGGCTTTGACGGCGGAGTTGTATTTGGAGGGAGCCATCCGCGCCGTGGAGATCGGCAGTGTGATGTTCGCTCACAAGGACGAAACCACGGGCGAGATGGTTTACCCGGAACTGGAATTGGTACGATTAGCCATCCCCCGCCGGGTGTACACCCAGAGCCACCTGGATTACGTGGTGAACACGGTCGTAGCCCTGCACCGCAAGTGCGAGTCCATCCACGGGTTGCGCATCGTCTACGAAGCGCCGTATCTGCGCCACTTCACCGCCCGCTTCGAACGAATATAGTAGGTCGGGTTGCCAACCCGACCCCCTTTCAGGAGAAAACAACATGCGCGTGACCTACATCCGCTGGTCCATGTGTCTAATCGAGATGAACGATCTGCACATCCTGACCGATCCGGTGTTTCGCTTGCTGGGCTGGCGGCTGCCACCAGCAGAGTACACTATTGACCGCCTTCCGCCTCTGGACCTGATCCTGGTCTCCCACCGTCACCTTGACCACTGGGACCGCTGGGCCATGTCGCGTCTCAAACGGGACATCCCATTGCTGGTGCGCCCCCGGCGCATCGCCGACGACGCTCGGCGGCTGGGATTCACTCACGTGCGGGAACTGGCTCCCTGGGAACAGGCCGAGGTGCGGGGATTGCGAGTCACGGCAACCCCGGCAGTGCACATGGGCGGCGAGATTGGTTTCGTGTTACAGGGGGAGCGAACGGTCTACTTCGCGGGCGACACCTCATTCGATGCCGGGATCTTCACGGCCATCGCCGAACAGTTCGCGCCGGACGTGGTTATCCTGCCCATCGGCGGGCTGGCTTTCTTCGGGCGTACCCAGCACATTGATCCGCTCCAGGCGGTGGAGGCACTGCATCTACTGCGCCCTCAGGTGGTCATCGGCACGCACTGGGGTAGTGCACCCAACTGGCCGCCCCTGCTAGCGATGCCGGGCACCCCGCAGGCCCTGGCGGAATTGCTGGCCCAGGCCGGGTTGTCCACTCAGGTGCAGTGCATGCGCCCGCTGGAATCTGCCGAACTAAATGGTTTCCGGCACAAAACGTAGCGGCCGACCGCTGCTGCGCCCTGAGTGGAATCGAAGGGTGTCGGCCTTATAAGCGGGCAGAGCCTGTCCTGAGCAGAGACGAAGGGCCGCCCGCCGCTACGTGTTTCGCACCGAGTACTAAATAACCCTCCCGCAGGTTTGGAGCCTGGGGAAGGGTCATAGCCTCACATTTGCATCGCTTCTTCGTCGAGGGAACTGTGCGGTTCGTGGTCTTCTGAGGTATCACTTTTGTGTGGGGACCCCACATCGCAAGCGGACGCCATTCAGGTGGAAACGCCCAGGCGCGGAAGAATGAAACGCGCCAGGATGAACCAGACGATTAAGAAGCCAATAGCCAGCAGTGAAGTCCAATCAAAGTTTAGCCAACGTATCATTAACATAACCTTTCCGAGCTTTGGTGGCGGTTCATTTAGTGCCTATCCGAAAAGTGGTCGTAGTGGCGACGTTAGCCGCTTTTATAACGACTGAAGTCGTTACTACGGAATTTTGCGGATAGCTCTTAGGAAGCCGACCGCTTCCTCTTGTTAAATTCCTCAGGTGCTGCCTGTGTTACAAGATGGAGCAGGAACTGAGGTATTGAGACCCAAGCCCTTGCTACTCCCACTTACACCAAAAACGGAGAAAGCTTTCTGCACCTGAGAACTATGGCAATATGGGCACTCCACTTGGTTTTGGTCACTGCCAGAGCGCACAAGCTTCTCGAACTGTTTGCCACACTCCTGACAACGATATTCATAAATGGGCATGATCCTATCCAGCCTCCTTTGCTTCCAGTGTGGTGATTATTTCCCGTACTCGCTCGCGGTTGATCAATCCCGCCTGGCGGTACACGATCTGTCCCTGACCATCAAAAAGTAGAAAAGTCGGCAAAGCACTCGCTCCGTAATTACGGGCTGCCTGCCGCCCGATGTTGCTCATCACGTCCAGGCGAACGACTTGCATCCGTCCGGCCAACTCTCGCTCCACCCCATCCACGATGGGTTTTACCAGCAGGCATGTGCTTCAAGTGTTGGAATAGAATTCAAGCAGCACAGGCTGACCACTGCTCAGCATCTCCCGCAGTTCTTGCTCGGATGCAATGGGCGTGGCTGGCGTGCGCAGGGTGAGAAAGCCCATGATCACCAGGCTGAGAAAAGCTATCAGCAGCCAGTTCTCATGGATAAAACCTGATAGCCGTTTGACTGATGCAGCCATCGGAAAACAGCCTCCTGATAAAATTGGATACCCCATAGGGGTATTTGAATTATACCGCACCAAATCGTATTTGTCAAATCACCCAAAGGCCTGAGCGCAGGCTCAGGTCAGGGGCCTGAACAAAAGTTGGCCCGCATCCTGGAGTTAGATGGGCATCCGCTCACCGTGGCCCGTCCCCTAGACAAACGTCTGGCGGGCAACTGCCGTGATTTTACCATATGTTGTGCGCTCTCTTGCAATATCAAGGCGTGCCCGCCCGCGCGCGTTGTGGGTTTGGAGCCCACTTTATGCCTGGTCACTACGAAGACCATTGGGTATACGAATATTGGAAGACCGACGAAGGCCGTTGGGTGATGGTGGATGCCCAACTGGGTGATTTTCAGCGTCAAGCCTTGCAGATCGAGTTTGACTCGTGTGACGTACCACCTATCAGAGCACGGATAAACACAAGCAGGAATCAACAAGGGCCTGACCGTGAAGATTACCCGGTGGTCACGGGCAAAGGGCAACAATGCAGAGAGGCTGGAGGCAAAGCATGGCTGAGGTAGACAGAAACCAGATCCGTGCGGGAGTGGCTGAACTGTTGATGCATGTTGATAGGCCGCAGGTCTTCGATGAGGAACTGCATGGCCTGCTACGCTCCCTGGGCAGCGAGGAGAACGTCGCCGGCGCGGCGCGTTTCATCCCCGGACTGGGGGAAAGCTACGGCGTGCCCGTCCCTGCCCTGGGGCTCATCGCCGCCGAATTGAGCAAATGGGGCCAACACCACGTGGAAGAAGCTTTTGCCCTGGTCGAGCGGCTGTGGCATAATGGCTCCCGCGACGAGCGAGTGATTGCCGCTAAAATGTTGGAGCGCCTGGGCAAGCGCGAATGGGAAAAGACGCTGGAGATAGCTACTTCCTTCGTGGGCGACATCCGCAATTGGGAGGAGTGTGACCAACTGGCCTGCTTCGGCCTGCGGGAGGTGGTACAACGACACCCGGAAGCGGTGCTGCCCCGCTGTCGGGATTGGGTACGGAGTGAGAACAAGTGGGCACGCCGCTTCGGCGTGGCCGTCCTGACCAGCCTGCCTAAGGACAAAACGTATCGGCCCTCCGGGCGCGAGTTCGCTATCCTGGATGTGGTGATGGCCGATGAGGCGCAAGAGGTGCAGGACGCCGTAGACTGGGCGCTGCGGGAGATCGGCAAGAGACACCCGGCACCGGTGGCCGATTATCTGCGCCGCCATGCCCCCCATGCCGAGCGCCCCACGCGCCGCATTATCAAGCGGGCGATGAAGGTGCTGCCCGAGGAAGAACAGGCAGCACTCCAGGCGCTCCTGGAAAGGTGATTCCTACCTGACGGGGCGCATTTCACTCTTGGGGCAGCTCGCCCTGGCTGGCGCGGTCAGCTTACGTAGGGCGGCTTTCCATAACCGCCGCCATGGACTGGGTCAGCCGATTAAGCCGATTCAGCCGATGATCGGCTCCATCGGCTTAATCGGCTGACTGTCATTGCGAGGAGGCCGCAGGCCGACGAAGCAATCTCCAAAATGCGACGAGGAGATTGCTTCGCCTTCGGCTCGCAATGACAGGCAAGTTTCTGAGGAGGAGCTTCGCTCCTTTCAGTCGTTCAGAATGACACTTTTAGGCGAAGTGCGGTTGTAGTATTAGTCGTTATCAAAACGACTGAAGTCGTTACTACGAATTTTTCGGATAGGCTCTAAGAGCGCCTCAGCCGTAGGACAGGCTGACAGCTTGTCCTGCTACCCCAACAGGAGATAAGGGTTTTCGATTAGCTGCTTGATCCGTTGGAGGAAACGGGCCGCCGGTGCACCGTCCACCAACCGATGGTCGAAAGCCAGGCTCAGCGTCCACATCTGCCGTACAACGATTTCGCCATCGCGGGCAACCGGTTTGGGCTGGATGCGCCCCACCCCTAGAATGGCCGTTTCCGGCGGATTGATGATCGGCGTGAAGGCATCAATATCATACATACCCAGATTGGTGATGGTGAACGTCCCACCGGTCAGGTCATCAGGTAGCGATCTGCCCGCTCGCGCCCGTTCTACCAGCGCCCGAAGCTCGGTTCCAAAGGCGCGCAGGCCCTTCTGATCGGCGTTGCGGATCACCGGCACCAACAGGCCCCGCTCGGTATCTACTGCCATGCCCAGGTTGACAACCGGCCACCGCTCGATGGTCTGTCCATCGGTGCTGAGGCGGGCGTTCATGTACGGAAACTCGCGCAGGGCGCGGGCGACGATGAGCCCGAGCAGGTCATTGTAGCCCGGTGCAAAACCCCATTCCCCGCCCACCTTGGCTTTGAGCTGTTCTCGTACTTCGACGAAAGCGGTGGCGTCGGCCTCGGTGACCAGGGTAACGCGAGCCGTGGTGCGTGCGCTGGTCGCCATCCGCTCGGCGATGATGCGCCGCAGTCCGGTGAGGGGCACACTTTCGACGGCCAGCCCTTCCACCGCACTGGCAGGGGGTGGCGAAACAACAGCCGCCTGAGCAGCCGCTTCCACGTCCGCCTTCACGACTCGTCCGCTGACGCCGGTACCGCTGACCGTGGTCATGTCCACGTAGGTCAATACATCCTGTTCGACGATGCGCCCGTTGGGGCCGGTACCGGTCACCAATGCCAGGTCTACCCCTTTCTCCCGCGCCAGCTTACGCGCTCGGGGTGAGGCAAAAATGCGGGTTTCGGGTTGCCAAGTTTCGGGTTTCAAGGTTGCAGGTTCAAAAGTTACAGGCTCAATGGTTATGGGCTCCGCGGCCTCGGCAACCTGTGCCTCAGAACCCGAAACCGTGACACAGGCCGCGAGGTCTTCGTCGGCCGTCGTGGTAATCAGAGCCACCACTGTGAGAACCGGCACCGTCTGACCAGCAGGCACCAGGATCTGGCGCAGGAATCCCTTCGTCGGCGCTTCCACTTCCAGGGTCGCTTTATCCGACTCGATGACGAAGAGAATGTCGCCTCGTTCAACCGGATCCCCTTCCTTCTTGACCCATTCAACAATAGTACCTTCGTTCATAGTCTCGCCCAATACGGGCAGAATAACTTCCGTGATCATCGTTCCTCCCCGAGCTACGCAATACGTGTTTTGCGTATTGCGTATTCCGTATCATGCTAACGCCTTACGTATGCCGGCAATTACCGCGTCCACGTTCGGCACGGCTGCGTCCTCCAGGGGCTCACTCATGGGGACGGGCACGTCGGCGGCACAGACGCGCACCATCGGCGCATCCAGCCAGTCGAACAACTCCTCCTGGATGCGGGTAGCCAGTTCGCTGATGAAAGAACCGGTTTTGTAAGCTTCGGTGACGCCCACCACACGCCCGGTCTTTTTCACCGAGGCGGCCACCGTCTCCATGTCCAGCGGCTTGAGGGTGCGCAGGTCAATCACTTCCACGCTGATTCCCTCCTCCGCCAGCCGTTCGGCGGCCTCCAGCGCCCGATGTACCATGCGCGAGTAGGTGATCACCGTGACATCGGAGCCCGCGCGCTTGACGTCGGCCACACCGAAGGGGATGATATAATCCTCGTCGGGCACATAGCCCTCCACACCGTATAGCATCTTGTGCTCGATGAACATGACCGGGTTATCGTCGCGGATGGCAGCCTTGAGCAGTCCTTTGGCATCGTAAGGGGTGCTGGGCATGACCACATAGATGCCGGGGAAGTGCACCCACAGCGCTTCCAACGATTGCGAGTGGTGGGCAGCAATGCAGCGCCCGGCCCCGCCCTCGGTGCGGATGACCATGGGCACGGTTGTCTTGCCACCGAACATGTAGCGGTTCTTGGCCCCCTGGTTGGCGATCTGGTCCATGGCCAGAGGAGTGAAGTCCACATACATGATCTCGGCCACGGGACGCATTCCGCACATGGCCGCGCCCACCGCTGCGCCGCCGATGGTCGCCTCCGAGATGGGTGTATCGCGCACACGCTCGGCACCGAATTCTTCGAGCAGCCCGCGTGTGGCCCCGTAGGCCCCGCCATACAGCCCCACATCCTCCCCCATTATGAATACGTTGGGGTCGCGGTTCATTTCCTCGCGCAGCGCCTCCTGGATCGCCTGCCAGTAGCGAATTTTGCGCGTACCTGCGCCGCCGGTTCTACAGCGGGCGCGCAGTTCGCGCTCGCGGGTCACGTCGGCTTCCGTCCACTTGAACGGCGCGTAGACATAGAGTTCCAGTTCCTCGACTGGCGGATTGGGGGAGTTGAGGGCGAATTCGGTGGCCTCTTTGATCTCCCGCTGCACCTTCTTTTCCAGCGCGTCAATCTCCTCCTGAGTAGCGACTCCAGCTTCAACCAGCCGCCGGGCAAAGTTGGGGATCGGATCGCGCTCTTTCCAGGCAGCCTCCTCTTCTTTAGTGCGATATACGCGCGGATCGGAGCGGGAATGGCCATACCAGCGATAGGTCTGGCACTCGATGAGCGAAGGGCCCTCGCCCCGGCGGGCGCGCTCCACGGCCCTGCTCACTGCCTGGCGCACGGCCAGCACGTCCATGCCGTCCACTACTTCCCCAGGGATGCCGTAGGCGCAGGCCCGGTCGGCGAGGTCCAGCTTCGCCGCTGCTTTGTGGATGGGCACGGACATGCCATACAGATTGTTCTCCACGATGTAGACCACCGGCAGTTTCCAGAGCGCTGCCAGGTTGAGCGACTCGTGGAAGTTGCCCGTGTTGGACGCGCCATCACCGAAGAAGCACAATACAACCCGCCCGGTGTCCATCATCTGCTGAGCCAGCCCGGCGCCGGTGGCGACGGGGATATTGCCGCCCACGATGCCGGTGGCCCCCAGGTTTCCCTTCTCCACATCGGCGATATGCATGGAGCCACCGCGCCCGCGGCAATAGCCGCTGGCGCGACCGCATAATTCGGCCATCATTTTGTTGTAGTGCTCCTGCCGCGCCTCCTCGCTCTTGGCGAGCGACGCCCCGCGCGCGTGGCAATGCCCGTGGCCGCGATGGGTGCTGGTGATGAGGTCATCGTCTCGCAAGACGGAGACAGCGCCCACGGCTACTGCTTCTTCCCCCGCGTAAAGGTGCGAAGCACCCTTGATGATGTTCTTGCCCAGCAGGTCGTAGACCGTGTCTTCGAACACACGAATTTCCCACATCTGCCGCAGGAGCTCGAGGGCGTGTTCTCTGTCGAGACCGAATTCCTTTAAATTCGTTTTCTTGCTCATGTACTCCTCTCGAATGCTGTGAAGATAGACTTCCGAAGTTCTCTGAGAGGCTGTCTAAAAATTCGGTTCGGCGACTAAAGTCACACCCGTAGGGCTTGCAGCCGAGCGTCCATCTGCATGGCTGCGCTTCCGTCCGCGCAGGCGGACGGCCAGCCGAAGGCTCACCAGGCGTGATTTCTAATCGCCAGCCTAATTTCAGACATGCTCTGAGACCTCGAAAGCCTGGTGGAAAAGCTCGATCAGGGCTTTCTTTGCCACTGGGGTTCTTCCCGCAACAACCGATAACGGCTGCGCACCAGGTCGGCCAAGGGCTCATCCCCTTGAATCCCGCAGAGGTGATGTAGTATCCCTATCAGCCCTTCCCGCCCCAACCTCGTCTGTAGTTCCAGGGCGTGGGTATCGTCTGGGTTATCGTAGACTAGAGCAGCCGCAATCCCCCAGGCCAGTCCCTCCGGCCGGATGCCATGCTTCTCCGCCAGGCGAGCAGCGCCTACCAGCCGATCGCCAGGAGCCAGTTTGCGCAGCGGGTCCCGGGCCAGGCGGCTGACAGGGTCAGCCAGGGTCCGGTTGGCAAAACGCAGCAACAGGTAACCTATGTGTTCGTGGAATGCCACCGGTTCAAAACCGTGTTCGGCGATGAGGGCCCGCCTCGCCTCATCAAGAGCCTGATCCAGCAAAGGCCGGACCCACGGATCCCCCAACGCCTCATAACCAAACGAATAACCGCGGCGATAGCCCAGGTAACCCAGCATGGCATGGGCGGTATTGTGAATGTAGAGCTTCCGCTCCACGTAAGCGGTAAAAGGAGCGACCGGTTCCATGCCGACGATGCGGGGGATGTCCCCGACGAAAGCCTCGCGGTCTACCGGTAGCACCTTGTACGGTTCGGCAACGATAAGCGTTGGATCAGCCGCCCGCTGCTCAGAGGTGGGCACGGGCGACATACGGGCGATGACAGCGGGGACAAAACCTACCCGCTCCTGCACGCAGGGCTTCAACTCCTCTGGCAGAGCCTCGCGCACGTAGTTGCGCAACCGGTCGGGCGCATCATACAGGTTCTCGCAGACAATCACGTTCAACGGCATGGTCTGGCCCATCTTCCACCGTTGAACAAGGCCGGCAGCGATAGGCCTGGCGATGACGGCAAGCGCCCGCACGCCGACGGCAGTAGCCATCAGACTCGCTCTGGACACTTCGGCGGCCACCTGTTCAGTGTGCAGCCCGCTGATCGCTCGCACCGGACCGATGGTCAGATCCTCCACCTTGTCCGGGCTGGCCAGGCGGAGCGTGTAACTCCTCCGGCGGGCCAGGTTTTCAACAAGGGATTCGTCAATATCTACAAAAACGACCTCATACCCCGACTCGCTAAAGAGCTGGCCCAGAAACCCCCGCCCCACGCTGCCCGCCCCGAAAACGACCGCGGTCGAAACCCCCACATCCTGCCTCCTACCTCTTCCCTACCCCATCTCCTGTCCACCGGTCACGTTGATGGCCTGCCCGGTCATGTAATCGGCCTGATCGGAGGCCAGAAAGACGACGACGTTGCACACATCGTCGTAGGTACAGCCGCGTTTCATCGGCACCTGGTCAATGTACTTCTGGCGCACCTCTTCTTCGCTGATGCCCCACTTACGGGCGTACTGCTTGAAGAGCGAGTTGGGGCCTTGCGTCCACAACGGGGAGTCGAGCAGATTGCCAGGGCAGACAGCGTTGACGCGCACCCCATACTCGGCCAGTTCCAGGGCGATGCTCTGGGTCAGGCCGATGCCGCCGAACTTGGAAGCAGCGTAGGCGGAGTTCTTATAGCTCCCTTTCTTGCCCGACTTGGAGTTGATCTGGATGATGACCCCGCTGCGCTGCGCTTTCATCACCCGGGCAGCGTGTTTGGCGCACAGAAAGTAACCAACCAGGTTGACCTCGATCACCGCTCGCCATTTTTCAGCCGGAAACTCATCTACCGCCTCGGCGATGAGGATGCCAGCGTTGGACACGAGAATATCAAGCCGTCCGAATTCGGCGACAGCGCGATCCACCATCGTCACCACCTGGGCCTCGTCGGTCACATCCACCTGGACGGCGATGGCCCGCCGGTCGGTCTGGGCCATGATGTCGGCTGCAACGCGCTCTGCACCCTCCAGGTTCAAATCAGCGACGACCACGTGGGCCCCTTCGCGAGCCAGCCGATGGCAGATGGCTTCGCCAAGCCCCTGGGCGCCGCCGGTGACGATAGCGATGCGGTCTTGGAGTAGTGTGTCCATCACAACGCTCCACGGTTGACGGAAAACGGAATACGAAACACGTGTTTGCGTGTTGCGTATTGCGTGTTAAAGTAACATCAGCCTCAAGAACTCCTCTTCCGCCTCTTTCGTCCACTCACGCCCATCCTTGAGTTTGGCGTAAACGCTTGGCAGCTTATCTTTCAGATCGGGCAGTGGGGTGAGGGGAAAATCCTTGATGTGCGGATAGATGACGATTTTGCCAGGGAAAATGGCGTCTTTCACCGCCTGCAGGCCATCTCGCGCCGCGCTGAGCGAACCGATGGCCGCTACCAGCCGATTGGGTGACAGGTGACCCGACTCAACCAGGGATAGGGTCAGGCGCATATCTTCAGTAGTCAGGCCCGAATGCCCGATGAAACGCACATTTTTCAGGTAAATGCCACTCAGATCGAGACTGGCCATCGTGCCCCGGGCTACACCGGCGAAGATGTTCATGACACCGCCAGGGGCGAGATAATCTGCGGCCTCAGCGATGGCTTCAGCATCGGGAGCCATTACCACGATGTCGTCGAAACCTGATGCTCCGACCCTCCGCTCACGCTCAGGACAAGCCTTATTCAATGTCTGGCGATACATTTCTTCGTTCTCCCGGCTGACGCAGGTGAAAGCAATGCCTTTGGCCTCGGCGTCGGCTCTGTAGATAGACTCCACAACGCGCAGGCGACGGTCACTCCGCGCGGTGCAAAGGATCGTTCTCGGGCCGGCAGGGGCCTCGATGGCCCGCTGAACATGCATCTGGCCCATCGGCCCGCCAGCACCGACGAACCAGGCCCGCCCGCCCGGCTTGAGCTCGGAGCGGACTGGTACGTCGCTGTAGGCGCGGGCGATGTCGGGGCCGGGACCGCCAACGTAGAGCCATCGGTCATAGTGCACCCGCCCGATGTCAACTGCCACTTTGCGCGGAAGCGGCGTGTCGGCGATGATGGCCAGAACGCCAAAGGGAGCCAGGCGCGGGCTGACCGCCTCGATGAGCTCGGGATCGGCGCCCAGCAGGATAATATCGTCCACCCGCTCTACAGGAGGGGCAGTGATGTCGTTCACTTCGATGACCTCCACGCCCAGCGCCTTGGCTCGCGTCCTCAGCCAGCCAGCGAATTCGGTGGGCACATTGGTCAGCAGCAGCCGGGCGGGGTGAGACACTTCATCGAAACCGGCGCTGATGGTGTAGCCCCCACCCCCGGCCCCTCCCCCGCAAATGGGAGAGGGGGGTGCCCCGATGATCCAGGTCGTGCCGCCTGGTTTCAATCCGGTCCGGTATTTTAACCGGTAAGCGGTGGCGACGCAGGTCCACGGTTCGGTGAGGGCACTCTCAGCATAGCCGATGCCAGGCTGAATGGGGATGAGGTGATTGCCGTGGTCCGCGTTCAGCACTCGTTGGTCAATCACGCTGTACTGGGAAAGCCCGCCCTGGATCTCATAACCATAAGCGTAGCCAACGCCGCCGACGTAGATGTCGGCCTGAACGATGAAACGGTCACCGATGCGGTATTGACCACGCAGGTGATCCCCCACGCCGACGACGGTGAGGGTCACCTCATGGCCGAGTACCACCGGGATAGTTTGCATGTTGCGGTGGATACGAGGGTGCTTCTGGCCGGCCTGGATGACCTTGACATCAGAAAAGCAAAGACCACAGGCATCGTGGCGCACCAGCAGTTCATCGGGGCCGTGCTGTGGCATGGGTACCTCGACGGGTTGCCCGTCGCGTCCCAGGTTCTCAAAGCCTGCACCATAGAGCGGCCAGAGACAATGGCTGTCGGGAAGTGGTGCATCAGCACGCCGGTACTCGCTTAGCTTGTCGGACATATTCCCCGATCCCTTCAACTACTCGTTCAACCTCGACAAGATATCGGCAGGTGACATGGACGAATTCAGTTGTTTTAATAACCTGACCATACTGGCCTTTCCCGGCGGCACCAGGTATCCCACCCGGGTGTAAAACTCGTTGCGCTCACGTCTGGACGGCAGGTGGGCTCGCGCCCACTCGCTCTGGTAGCCCAGGGCCAGTGCACGTTGGAGCATGGTATGCCCATAGATGAAATGTGCGCCGTCTATAAACACCTGGCGCACCGGGGCCAGCTCCGGGACGTCGAAATCATCCACCAGCTTCTGCCCGAAGCTGCTCATCTCCGTGCCGACATGCAAGGGCAAGTCCAGTTCCCCGGCCAGCCGGACAACACGATACAGATTCTGCACCTTGGTGTGGCGAGTCTCCGGGTCGGCGATGTTCCAGTTGCGGTCAGGGATGATGTTGAGAGCGACCACGCCTTTGCCGATCAAAAGTGTCAGCAACTCCTCAATGGCCTGTTCGCCCTCGGAGGTGCCATCCAACCAGGCGGCGCAGGGCAGCGCCCCACAGGCCAGGATCAGGCGGTGAAACTCTTCCACCGAGGGAAACATGCCAGAGTCAGGCTGAACATACCCGACACCGCCGCGTTTCATCAACTTAGCGCGGACCAGATTCTGGAACCCGGGAGAATCGCCTATGAGTATCGCTATCTGATCGGGCTCTACGTCCAGTTTGTCGGCCCAGAATTCAATCGGATTCGGGACGATGCGCGCTGCGGCCCGCAAGTAGGCCACGACCAAGTGGCGTTCGGTAGCGTTCCCCGCCGGCGTGAGAGGTAGTACATCTCGCTCGTAATCAATTGTGACCGGGTCCAGGTAGGCATTGATCCGAGCAATCATATCCCGGTTGCGCCAGGCAGCCCGCTGGCGCAGATCGGTCAGGATGCCGACCACGGTATCGGGCACCCGGCTGGAGGTGAAGCCAATGCCCATGTGATAGCAAACACCCGGCTCGCCAGGCGAGTTAATCTCACGGGTGGCAAACTCAGGGATGAAAACGCGGGTCTCTATCCCCGCGCTGCCCCGTACCCCGACCAGCTCACAGGCGTCCAGAAATTCGTCCACGCCATCCAGCACGTCAAAGTCCACAATGCCCATCAGCTTGAAGCCGCGCTGCCTGGCCAGCCAGACCAGCGAGGTGGGCGAGTGGCCGTAGGCATTGAAGGAGAAAAAGGTGTGACAGTGCATGTTGGCCACATCCACTTCTGGCTCCGGCGAAATAACGCCCTGTTGAACCAGGGCGTTCAGCTCGGCCAGGGCCCGGGCACGGACAGCCGGATCAAAATCGTTGAGTTTCGTTTCCAAGCTTGTCCTGAGCGTGAGCGAAGGATCGGCGATTCGCGGGTTGATGTGCTATCTCCTCCATCTTGTCACTCTGAGTCGGCCATGGCACGGCCCCCTGCCGGGGGGCACGGGGGGTGTCCCCCCGCACCTCACCCACCCCCAACCCCGGGGCAGGGGGAGAGAGTGGGGGACACCCCCACACCCCCGGGTGGAGGGCTACGCCCCTCACCACCCCCCAGCAGTGGATGGCAGGTTTGGAAACCTGCCCTACCAGTAGCTACACCATAGCCAGGAAACGGCTATAAGCCTCATCCCACTCCGCCCTGCCGGCAGGTTCATAGGTGACCACGTCAAAGGAACGGCGCACGATCCGCCGTCCCTCCTCCAGCGATCCAATGTATCCCAGGGCCATTGCCTGCACGAGGACATTGCCGGCCGCTGTGGCTTCGATGGGTCCGGCCACCACCTGGCGTCCAGTCGCGTCGGCGGTGAGCTGATTGAGCAGCCGATTCTGCGCCCCGCCGCCGACAATATGAATGGGCTCCAGACGACGCCCCAGAATCTCCTCCAGCCGTTCCAGCACCCAGCGATATTTGAGCGCCAGACTCTCCAACGCGCAGCGTACGACCGCCCCCTGGCTTTGTGGCACAGGCTGGCCCGTCCGCTCACAGAAGGCGCGGATGCGTCCAGGCATGTCGCCAGGCTTGAGGAAATCGCTATCGTCGGGATTGACGATGGAGCGCAGCGGCTCGGCCTCGGCGGCCATCCGCATTAATTCGTAATACGAGAGAGAGTCCCCCTGGTTCGCCCACGTGCGGCGGCACTCCTGGACCAGCCACAGCCCCATGATATTCTTCAGGAGGCGGAACGTCCTGGCCACGCCGCCCTCGTTGGTAAAATTGTTGCCCAGGCTGCTGGCGTTGATGACCGGTTCCGTCACTTCGGCCCCCATCAATGACCACGTGCCGGAGCTGATGTACGCAAAATGTGAACCTTCGGCGGGGACTGCCGCCACCGCCGAACCGGTGTCGTGGCAGGCAGGGGCGATGACCAGCGGGCCGCTCGCACCGCTTCCTTGGTTCCACTCAGGGCAAACCTCTTCGGCCACCGACGGTAACAATTCGCCCAGGACAGTCCCCGGCGGCACGATCTCAGGAAAGATGCGAGTGGGAATGCTCAATCGTTCGAGCAGCGGGATGGCCCACCTCCCCTGGCGTGGATCATAGCATTGGGTGGTGGTGGCATTGCTGAACTCGCATACCTTACGTCCGGTGAGCCAGTAATTGAACAGGTCGGGCATGGTCAAGAAAGTCTCGGCGATGTCGAGGGCCGGTGCCTGGTGGACAACCATTGAAAGCAACTGATACAGGCTATTGATCTGCATAAACTGAATGCCGGTCTGCTCGAATATTTCCGCGCGGGACACCCGCCGGAAGGCCTCTTCGAGCATGCCGTCGGTCCGGCTGTCACGGTAGTGGTAAGGATTTGAGATCAGCGCACCATCCCGGTCGAGCAGGCCGAAATCCACACCCCAGGTATCCAGGCCGATGCTGACCAGATTTGCTCCGTGCTCCTGGATAGCCCGGGTTAAGCCTTGCTTGATCTCGCTCCAGAGATGCAGCACATCCCAGTGCAGGCCATCGGGCAGGCGCACCGGACCGTTGGGAAAGCGGTGCACCTCCGAAAGCTGGATGCGCTCTCCGTCGAACTGGCCCAGCATAGCGCGCCCACTCTCCGCCCCCAGATCAAAAGCCAGAAAGCCCAACGGACGCGGCATTGTCCCCTCCTATCTTCCGATCACGAGTTTTCCCACTCTTGCCGGCGATACAGTTCATCTGGTCGCGTGTGGATGCGCCGCACATTCTGAGGGCTCAAGAAATGGGGGCCTCCAAAGGCATAGGTACCCTGTAAAATCCGTGCCGCTTTGACCGCCATAGCGGTGATGTTCTCCACCTCTTGCGCCGACTTGCCCAGGGCGATCAAGCCATGATTCTGGATCAGGATAACCTTGGGAACCTCGTGATACTCATCGAGGTATTGACCCATCAAATCGCGCACCTTGCGGGCCAGGGACACGCCAGGATCCGTGTAAGGGACGTAGACCGGAGCCAGACCGCAGTAAACGATCTCGTCGGGGAAAAGTCGCCCGGCAATAGCTTCCCCGGCTTTCTGTGAACAGAGGAGGGCGTTGATGGCAGTGGGATGGGTGTGCCCGACGAAGTTGACGCCCTCCAGTTGCAAGGCCAGGGCATGTAACATGGCCTCCACCGACGGGCGGGCCTTCACAGTCGGGTCCACTTTAGCCGCCTCCAGGCCGGTTCTGATGTCGTCATCGCTGAGGCCATCAGCTTCCAGCAAAGCCAGCACCCGGTCGAAACGCACCCGGACGAAGCCGGTGTGGTCAATGGTGCACAGTTCGGTGGCGCTGGCCTTGACCCAGAAAGTGTCGGCATCGGCGCGGGCAGAGGTGTTGCCCTCTCCCAAAATCACATAATCCAGAGACGGATCGCCCAGATTTCGTGACATGGTTACCAGTTGTTCCAATATCTCGTCAGGTGACATGGCGTGCCTTTAGCTCCTATCTCTCAGATTCGCTTCGAGAGTTCTTGCTCTTCGTATGCTCGAATTTCATCCATGAAACTGAAGCCCACGGGAACTCCTTGCTGCAGGCAGAAGTAGTCCCACACTGCGCCAGAGGGCAGACCTTTCAGCTCTTCGAGCAGTGCCAGCCGGCGGGTGTAGTCGCCCGTGACCTCCAGCTCCCGCAGTTGGTCGAGGGGCTCCAGCAGCGCCATCAACAACGCGCGGAGCACATTACGGGCGCCAATAACCCACGCCGCCACGCGATTGATGCTGGCATCAAAGTAGTCCAGCCCAATGTGTACACGATCCAGGAACCCACCGCGGATAATTTCCTGCGCGAGAGCCTGTAGTTCATCTGAGAGGATGACCACATGGTCGCTGTCCCAGCGCACGCCCCGGCTGACGTGCAACAGCACCTCGTCCAAGAAGGCCAAGATGGATGAGAGCTTGTCAGAGATCACCTCGGTAGGGTGAAAGTGCCCGCTATCCAGGCACAGGAGTATGTGATTGGCAATGGCATAGCCCAGATAGAACTCATAGGAGCCAACCACATAACTTTCGGAGCCGATGCCAAAGAGCTTGGATTCCACTGAATCCAGATTATACCTGGGATCAATCTTTTCGGCCAAAATCTTGTCCAGAGAATCCTTAAGCAGCAAACGGGGCGTCTTGCGGTCAACCGGGATGTCCTTGAAGCCATCCGGGATCCAGATGTTGGTCACACACGGCGTGCCGAGTTCGCGTCCGAAATGCTCACCGATCTTGCGGCAGGCGATGCAGTGCTCGATCCAGAAATTGCGGATGCCCTCGTCATAACTGGCCAGGGTAAAGCCACTCCCGGCCAGGGGATGGGAGAAGCAGGTTGGATTAAAGTCAATGCCATGGCCGTTCTCCCTGGCCCAATCCACCCAGTTGGCAAAGTGTTCAGGTCGCAGTTCATTGCGCTCGACCTTCCGACCACCCGTCTCGGCGTAGATGGCATGGAGGTTAAGCCGATGTCTGCCGGGGATCAGGCTGTAAGCTTTGTCCAGATCACGGCGCAACTCCTCGGCGTTGCGGGCCTTGCCCGGATAGTTGCCCGTTGCCGCCAGGCCACCGCCCAGCCCGGCTTCGGGCGACTCGAAGCCGCGCACGTCATCGCCCTGCCAGCAGTGCAGGCTGATGGAAATCTGCGCCAGGGTATTCAGTGCCTGGTCGGTATCCACGTCGAGGGTGGCGTACCGTTCCTTCGCCGTTGCATAGGCATCTTGAATCTGCTTGTCTGTAGGATGGTTGGCCATCATCGTCTCCCTCTAGCGATCAGCAAACCAGGTCTTCTTGAACCCGACTGGCGAAAGGCGAGGGGAGCTGAAGCCCCGCCCCGCTCCCCCCGCCACGTCCTCAGCATTCTAGTATACGTTTTTCCACTCGTCAATGTTCTCGGCGTTGAACTTGAAGGGTGGGCCCAACAGGACCATGCCACCGCCAGCTCCGTCATCCACGACGGTGCGCTCACCCAACTTGCCCGCCGTGAGCTTCTCACCAGGCTTGCCCGTGATCTCGCCGCTGGCCATCAGGTGTGAGACATAGGTGGCCATGTAGCCCAGGTCGATAGGATTCCAGAGAGCCATTTCCTTGCAGCAACCGCTCTTGATGTACTCAGCCATCTCGCTGGGCAGACCCAGGCCGGTCAGGGCGATCTTGCCACACAGCCCGGCATCGGTAAGCGCCCGGGCAGCGGCGGCAATACCCACGGTCGTCGGCGAGATGATGCCCTTTAATTCGGGGTAGGACTTGAAAAGACCCTGCGCTTCGGTATAGCTCTTCTCACGCAGGTCGTCGCCATAGACGACGGTCACGAGCTCCATGTCCTTATACTTGGGGTCTTTCAGTTCCTCCTTCATCCACTCGATCCAGGTGTTTTGGTTGGTCATAGTCGAGGCCGCACTGAGGATGGCAATCTGCCCCTTGTAGTCAATCATCTCCGCCAACATTTGTACCTCGATGCGACCGATTTGCTCCATGTCAGCCTGGTTGACGAAGATCTGGCGACCTCCTGGGGCAACGGCCGAGTCCCAGGTGACGACCTTGATCCCGGCATCCATGGCTTTCTTGCACACAGGTACCAGAGCATCGGGATCGTTGGCGGTGATGGCGATGACATCCACCTTTTGGGCAATCAGAGCATCAATGATCTCGATCTGCCCCTCGGCTGTCGGCGTGGCCGGGCCCTGGAAAATGCACTCGTCGCCCAGTTCCTTGGCCGCTTCTTCACAGCCTTTCTTGGCCGCTTCGAAGAACGGGTTACCCAGGTTCTTGACCACCATGGCGATCTTATAACCCTTCTTCTCCGGCACTGTCTCGGGCGTGGCGGTGGCCACGACGACCTTAGTGACCTCGACCGTCTCTTTGACCACCGTGGTCTCTTTGATGACTTGCGGCGTTGGGGTAGCGCAGGCAGACAATACCAGAGCCAGGATCGCCACAACAGACAATCCATATAGCATACGTGCGCGTTTCATCTCTTGACCCCCTTCTAATTTTTGGTTATAATTGGACTCGGTGGAGTGCACTCCACCAGTTGGCGCGCACAGGTCATCGCTACACCTCAGGACAGGCACGGTGACCTGTGCGCATTCTTATGGCTTCCTTCCATTCTGGACTCGAATCACCCCCTTCCCATATTATCCTCTCGAACGCAGCGCGAAACGTCGCAACAACTGTGGCAGCAGAATGGCCAGAATCAGCAGAAAACCGATTAGGGTGCTCTGAACCTGACCAGGCACATTCTTCAGACTCATTCCGAAACGAGTGATGCCCATCAAGAAGAGAGCCAACACCACACCGAGGATGGAACCTTGCCCGCCAAAGATGTCCACCCCTCCCAGCACCACTGCCGTGATCACGTCCAGCTCAAGACCCGCAGCGATATTTGGACGGACGCTGCCGAAACGGGCGGTCATAATCACTCCCGCCAGCGCTGACATAAACCCCGAAAGAGCAAAAATAATGACCTTGATCCGGTTTACAGCCACTCCAGAATAACGGCAGGCCTCCTCATTATTGCCTATGGCATAGATGAGACGGCCAAAGGCCGTCCGGTGCAACACCAACCCGAACACCACAGCCATCACCGAAAAAAGCAATAGGGGCACCGGGACGGGGGTGTTGAGCACGTTACCCTGGCCGATGTATATAAACGAATCAGGAAAGCCTTTCACCACCAAATCTCCCAGGAGTACAAAGGCCACCCCACGATATAATGCATAGGTACCTAACGTCACGGCTAATGCCGGTAAGCGCAGCCTGGAAACGAGCAAACCGTTGATCAGACCGCCTATTGTACCAATGCACAGCCCCAGAAGCACGGCCAACCAGATATTCAACCCGCTCTGGAAGGCGGTCGCCATGATGACTGCACTCATAGCCAGATTAGAAGCTACGGACAGGTCAATGTTGCCACTAATGATGATGAAAGTCATGGGCAAGGCAACCAGACTTTTCTCCATGAAATTGAAGGTCATATCAAACAGGTTATCAACGTCGAGGAAATACCTGGAAAGGGAAGCGTTGACGAAACAAGCAACAATGATGAGCAAAACCAGCAACCACTCCCAGCGCAATAGCAAGGACAGCATTATGAACCGTTTGGGTGGCGCTTTGGTCAGAGAAGTCATGACGTTCCCTCCGCAGATCGGGACTGTTGTAATCGGCGGGACAACAATGCATCAGTAACCACGGCCGCCAGGATGATCAAACCCTGCACAGCCAGCTTCCAAAAGGGGGATATATGCACCAGGCTGAGCGCATTGACGACAATGCCAAGCAAAAGAGAACCCAACAGAACCCCAGGGATCGTTCCAGAGCCACCAAGAGTGCTCACGCCCCCGACCACTGCTGCCGCTATCGCCTGGAGTTCAAAACCTACGGCTGTGTCACTCTGGGCTGAGGCATAGCGCGAAATCCACAGCACACCCCCCATGCCGCACAGAATCCCAGATATCAAGTATGCCAGGAAAAGGTTGCGGTGGACATGAATACCGGCCACCCGGGCCGCCGTAGGATTACTTCCCAAAGCATATATCTGTCGTCCGGTAGAGGTATGATTGAGAAAGTAATAAGAAATGATAGCTACGATACCAGCCATAAACACTAGATTAGGGATAAAGAGGATTTCCCCCTTCGTCATTCCTATGAATTCCTTGGTCATCTCGTCAGCGTCCACCCAGGCTCCCCCGGAGATGGCAAAAACCAAACCCCGGTAGATACTCATTGTGCCGAGGGTGGTGATGATGGGAGGAATATGTCCTTTGGTGACCAACAGGCCGTTGACACTACCCAGAACCGCACCTATGCCCATGCCCATGAGCAAGGCTCCCCCTGGAGGAATCTCTGGGTGGCTGCTAATCGTCATGCCCACAGCCATACCCGCGAGAGCAAGGGTTGAGGCCACCGACAGGTCAATGCCGCGAGTGATAATCACCATCGCTTCGCCGATAGCAACGATAGAAAGGATAGCAATGTCCATCAGGACATCTTTAATGTTGCTCACGGTCAGAAAATAAGGACTGCGTAAGCTCACCACAACGACGAGCAAAAGGATGAAAATAGAAATCCCGGTCTCGCGGACCCCGGCAATCGTTAACAACACGCTACGGCGTTTCTTTCTGGCAATAACGCTCATCGGGGTTTCTCCTTACTGGAGTCTGGCGAATTTCGAGGCGTCCACATTTACACTAATTACGCTGAAGAGGAACCGGTTGCCGCCAGCATGATCTTTTCCTGTGTGGCTTCGGCCCGTGTGAATTGATTGACCAACCTGCCTTCATTCATCACCAGGATGCGATCGCTCATCCCCAGAATCTCCGGCAATTCCGAGGAGATCATTAGGATCGCCATTCCCTGAGAGGCCAGGGTACTCATCAACTCGTGGACGGCCGCTTTGGTCCCAACATCAATCCCCCGCGTGGGTTCATCCAGGATCAGGATGCGGGGGCGTGTGGTCAGCCATTTAGCCAACACCACTTTCTGCTGATTGCCGCCAGACAGGGCAGACGCGAGTTGCCACAATCCCGCCGCCCGCACATCCAACCGGGTGGTAATTTCTTGTGCGGTCTGCGCCTCAGCCCGGCTGTCGAGCCAGCCCCCCATCCTGGCAAACTGCTGCAAAATGGGCAGCGTCACATTGTGGGTAATGTTCATGGGCAATATCAGCCCATGCTGTTGTCGGTTCTCTGGCACATAAGCGATGCCCAGGGCTAAAGCCTCTTTGGGATGCCTGATAGCTACCTGCTGTCCATCCACCCAAATCTTCCCCCGGTCGGCCGGGGCCACGCCAAAGATAGCCTGAGCTACGTCAGTTCGCCTGGCGCCCGCCAGCCCGGCCAATCCGAGAATCTCACCCTGATGAAGCTCAAATGAAATGTCTCTAAACACCCCCTCTTTCGTCAGACCCTCCACCCGTAGCACTACGCTACCTTGCTTCACGTCCGACTTGGGAAACAAATCGTTAAGGGTGCGGCCAACCATCATCCGGATCAATTCGTCAGGGGTCACCTCGCTCACGTTGCAGGTACCAACATAGTGCCCATCGCGCAGCACCGTTACCCGGTCGGCCAATCCAAATACCTCTTCTAATCTGTGAGAGATAAAGATAATGGCTGTACCGGCATCGCGCAGTTGTCTGGCTGTACTAAACAACTCTGCGACTTCGCTCAGGGTCAACGTCGAGGTCGGTTCATCCATTATCAGGATTCTGGCATTGAACGAGAGGGCTTTGGCAATTTCAACCATTTGCAACTGAGCAACCGTTAACCCCCGCACACGAGTACGAGGGTCCAGGTCCATGCCCAGCACCCGTAACGTCCGAGCAGCTTGGTCATACAATTGCCGCCAGGCAACGCGCCGGGTAAAACGCCGTAGCGGGTAGTGTCCCATGAAGATGTTCTCAGCAATGTCCAGGTCTGGAAACAGCGTCGGCTCCTGGTAGATGGCAGCAATGCCGAGCCGCTGGGCGTCAAGGGGATTGGTAATCACTACCGGTTCGCCACGAAACAAAATCTCGCCTGCATCTGGCCTGTGTACACCGGTAATTACCTTTATAAGAGTGGACTTGCCTGCCCCGTTCTCACCCACTAAAGCGTGAATCTCACCAGGGCATAACTCGAAATCAACTCCGGCCAGGGCCTGAGTGCCATCGAAGGCCTTGCGAATACCAACCAACTTGAGAATGGGTTCTGATCGGATCTCACCGTCCATGTGATAGCCCCTGGGCCAGGTACCACTGGCCGATCAGTCCAGGTGGAAAACTTCTTCCAGTTCAATCATGCTCTCGTCGGCATGAGCACCGCCGAGTCCCTCAAAGTAGGGAGCCATCAGATCCTGCCACCTGGCATTGACTTCCTCTTTGGCCATGCCGCCCAGGGCAGCCTGGAAGCTCTCCGGGGTCTCGAAATAGCCAAAGAGTAAGCCATCCTCGCGCATAAACAGTGAATAGTTGTGCCAGCCGTTTCGTCGGAGGGCCTCGAGCATCTCAGGCCACACGGCTCTGTGATGCTCTTTGTACTCTTCTACCTTATCCCCCCTTACTTTGAGTAGAAACGCGACTCGCTTCATAGGACGTCTCCTTTGCAATCTAATGCGTGTCGGCAGAAATAAGGCTCAACTCGCCCTATCGGCGTTGCTGTCCAGTGAGCCTGGCTCAGGCGATGATCACGTCCACGCCGGCGTCTCGGAGCGCGGCCACCATATCGGACGGCGCACCGTCATCGGTAATGATGCGGTCCACCTGGTCAATCGAGGCAAAGGAGACAAACCCCACATGCCCCCACTTGGTATGATCAACGATGGCGATCACTTCTTTGGCCGCGCGGACCATGGCTCGCTTCAGGTGGACCTCGTAACTATCCACGTCGGTCAATCCCTCTTCCAGAGTGACCCCTCTGGCTCCGAAGAAGCCCTTCTGTACGTTGAATTTGGCCAGGACCTCCTCCCCCAATTCTCCCACCAGGGAGACGGCATCGCGGCGGAGGATGCCCCCCGGCATGACCACAGTGATGTGGGGGCTATCCATAAACTCCAGGGCAATGCGGATGCCGTTGGTAACGACCGTCAACTCCCGCCGGTCCTTGATCCGCCTGGCAACCTGTAAGGCAGTGGTACTGGCATCAAAGGCGATAGCATCGCCATCGTGGACTAAGCTGGCCGCCATCTGGCCGATGCGCTCTTTCTCTCCCCGTTGCAACCGTTCGCGCACATCGAAAGAGAGTTCAGCCTTCTTATTGTTGTAGTCTTGTTCAATAGCTAAAGCCCCGCCGTGGGTACGCTTTAGCAGGCCCCGCCGTTCTAACTCGTCCAGGTCATTGCGAATGGTGACCTGGGAGACATCGAGCAGCACACTGAGTTCAGCTACCGAGACCCGCTGTCTCTCCATCACCAGGGAAGCAATCCGCTCCAGTCGCTCTTCAGGAAAAAGCTTATCCGTCATTTCGTTTACTTCCGTTTATTTTTCTTTTCCGTCGTTTATTTATATTGTACTACATTTTCTTTCGGGTGTCAAGCTTTTTTCCCGAGATCCGGTCATAATACTTTTCGGCAGGGACATGGAGTAAGGGTAGCTCGACAATGTTAAATTTGACCTCTCCCCTACCCCCTGGCCCCC
>JANLFX010000048.1 GCA_024653325.1 Anaerolineae bacterium | reverse complement strand
ATTTCTCTGGGCCTCAAAAGTGTAAACCTATTTCCTCCAGAAAATGAACCATCCCGTCGAGATAGTTACCATTTAAGGTTCTGGTTCTTGACAAAACGGTTAAACTTGGGTATAATACGGGCGTGGTTGTAAAACTAACGTCTAAGTTATAATACTAACGACTAAAGGATGAGGGTCATGAAAAGTGATCCTATTGACAAGTTAGTGACTCTTGGTTTCTCGGAGTACGAGGCCAAGGCCTACGTGGCCTTGCTGAGAGAGAGCCCTGTCACGGGCTACCAGCTCTCCAAGAACTCCGGTGTTCCCCGCTCCATGATTTACGAGGTTTTGGGTAAGCTGATCGCGCGTGGCGCGGCGATAACCCTGCGAAGAGGCGATTCTACCCAATATGCACCGATTCCGGCGCAGGAATTCCTCGATCAGTTTCTAGAGGAGCAAGAAGAACTCATCGCCTCACTAAAGGATGATCTGGCACATCTCACTTCAGCCCCCGACCTCGAATACGTCTGGGACATCGAGGGCCACGAGAACATCATGGCCAAAGCTAAGGAGATGATCAACCAGGCCCAATCCAGCATCTACCTGGCTCTCGTTCCGGCCACCTTCCAGGACTTGTGTTCTGTGTTGAAGGAAGCCGTTGAACGGGGAGTGCGAGTAGTGCTTTATAGCACGGGCAAAATAGACCTGCCTGGTTGTCGCGTGGTTGTTGCTCGCGTGGCTCAGGCGACTCTGGGCCAGGCGGGTGGGTTGGGGTTAATTCTGGTCATTGACGGGGAGGAAGTGCTCATCGCGGAATGGCTGACGGCGACCCAGGCACGGGCCTCCTGGACCAGCAGCTCCCTGCTGGTCTTCATCGCCGAGCACCACCTGCGCACAGACCTGTACCTGCCGCAAGTCTTAGCTCTTTTGGGAGATCGAGCGCTGGACCTGATCCGGGAGGAAGATCGAGAATTGTTCGCCCGGGCCCTGGAGAGCCACATTGACGATTGATAGACTTGGATGCTTGTTGAGGTATCGAGTTGTGCACAGCCCGTGCGCTACTGGCTTCATAGAGGGGTAGGATGAACACCAACACATCCGTAGAACAGCCACAGAAGGAATCTGGGGTGAAAAGCGGGGTAACGAGATGGCTGATCCGGGAGATTCTCGGCTCCTTTCTCACGGCAGCCATCCTGCTTGGCACTGCAGGTCGTCTGGATTGGGTGATGGCCTGGGTGCTGGTCGGCGTATACCTGGTCGGGACCGGCGCCACGGCGCTGACCGTAATTTCCACTCATCCGGAGATGCTGGCCGAACGCACCGGACCTAAGAAGGGCGCCAAGGGCTGGGATATGGCGATTCTGAGCCTGATGGGTGTGCTGGAGATAGTCAAGTACATGGTGGCCGGGCTGGATATGCGCTGGGGCTGGTCGCCACCGATCCCGCTAGCGCTCCAACTAGCCGGGGTGATGATCGCCGTGCTGGCCTACGACGTTATCCTCGTCTGGGCTATGGCAGTGAACGCTTTCTTTGCACAGACGGTCCGCATTCAAGAAGAGCGGAGACATACCGTGGTCACCGGCGGGCCATACCGCTACGTGCGCCATCCGGGATACATAGGATCCATCCTGTTCCAGCTTGCCACGCCGTTGATACTCGGTTCCTGGTGGGCTTTCATCCCGGCAGGGCTGATAGTGCTGCTCACGATTGTCCGTACGGCGCTGGAGGATAGGACACTGCGGGAGGAATTGGACGGGTACAAAGAGTACTCGCAGCGAGTGCGTTACCGGCTACTGCCGGGGGTGTGGTAGCCACGTAACTCGTCAGGAGGGAGACGATGAGTGCCAATATGCTTTCTGAGCGACCTAATGGGTGGTCTGGTGTGATCAAGCGCATATTCCAAAGCCTGTTGCAGATCATTCTACTTGCCTTGATCCTGGCGGCACTCATATTCATCCCGGCAGGGAGTGACCATCTGGATTGGGGGATGGCGTGGATTTTGCTCGGTGTATATATTCGAGCGGTTTGTTTGTGACATTTCTCCTGCTGAATGTGTGCGACCCTGACCTGTCCAGGGAGCGGGCGAAAATCCAGGAGGGGACTAAGAGCTGGGATATAAAGCTCGTCAATCTCTTCAATTCGCTGATCTATCTGGTTATGCCGCCTCTGGCAGGTGTGGATAAGCGCCTCGGCTGGTCTCCACCGGTGTCCCCGGCGGTTCAATGGATGGCGCTGATAGCCTTTGTGTTGGGGATGGGATTGTTCGACTGGGCGATGCTTTCGAATCGCTTCTTTTCTGGAACTGTGCGCATCCAGGAGGATCGAGGCCACATGGTTGTGACCGACGGGCCGTATCGGGTTGTGCGCCATCCCGGTTACGTTGGGATGATTGTGATGTTTGTCGCACCGCCGTTGGTGTTGGGTTCTCTGTGGGCGCTCATCCCTGCGGGGTTGGCGGCCCTCGCGACCATTGTTCGCACAGCATTGGAAGATAAGACGCTGCAGGCGGAGCTGCCCGGCTACGTCGAGTACATGCAGCAGACGCGCTACCGGCTGCTGCCGGGTATCTGGTGAGGAAGAGAAGATGCCAGACCCAGAAATTTCCTACTTTGAATTACAGGCTTACGTGGGCACCACAAAACACATGGGCGGACTCGAGACCACGAAAGAGCTGATTGAGCTATGCCACATCAACAAGGGGTCGTACGTCTTGGATGTCGGCTGCGGCGTTGGCGCAACGGCGTGCTACCTGGCCAAAAGGTTCGGCTGCAGAGTGATCGGTGTGGACATTCAGGAAAGCATGATTGCCAGGTCGGAGGAAAGAGCACAGAAAGAGGGGGTCGAAAACCTGGTCGAATTCAAGGTCGCCGATGCACAAAACCTTCCCTTTGAGAATGCTCTTTTCGACGCGGTACTCTGCGAATCTGTGGTCACTTTTATCGAGGATAAGCAGCGGGTAGTAAGCGAGTGCGCGCGCGTGACCAAGTCTGGCGGATACGTGGGTTTGAACGAGGAGCTCTGGCTCAAGACCCCGCCCGCTCAGGTGGTCGAACGGGTCAGGCATATTTGGAGCATCAAGCCGAACATTCTGACTTTGGAGGGGTGGGTGGAGTTACTGGAAGGCGCCGGGCTGAGCAATATAGTCGCGCGAACCTATAAGTTCGATGCGCGACGGGAGTCCACTCAAGTTAAAAGGTATCGTTTCGAAGATATGTGGAGAATGTTTTACCGAACGCTGTTTCTGTATATCAAGAGTCCGGCCTTCAGAAGGTACATGGCAGCGGATCGGTATCTTCCTAAGGATACTTTCGAGTATCTGGGATATGCGATATTCGCTGGCAGGAAACCATGAGACCGCTGGCAGCCGCTACGCCAGGTGACAGGTAGAATCCAGGGAGGGGAAATGGATGCCATGTATCCTGTCTCATGATACCGATCTTTCTAGGCTCGCTGTGGGCGCTTATCCTCAGCGGTCTGGTGGCGTTGGTCACTGTAATGCGCACAGCGTTGGAGCACAGGACAATGCTGGAGGAACTCGACGTCTACCAGGGGTATGCCCAGCGGGTACGTTATCGCCTGCTGCCGAGGGTGTGGTGATACGTAAAATGTGAAGACGTGAAACATGATCACGTCTTACGTCCAGGAGTAGCTGATGGTCTTCAAGAATCTGTTTCGCCGCAAGGGACGCACAATCTTAACACTATTGGGTATCTCCATTGGCGTGGCAGCCATCGTCGCCCTGGGGGCTGTAGGGCAGGGCCTGCGCGCCGGCTTCGGTGCGCTGACGCGTGGCAGCCGGGCCGACCTGGTGCTTACCCAGGCCAATGCCTACAGCGCGCTGATGAGCGCAGTAGACGAGAGTGTCGCCGACGAGATCAGCACCTGGGGAGAGATCGCCGGCGCGGAGGGCTTTCTCTTCACCATCGTCGTGCTCGATGGCTCCGCATACCTATATGTGTTCGGCTACGAGCCTGACGGCTTCGCCATCCAGCATTTTCGCATCGTCGAAGGGCAAGGGCTGGCCGAGGCACGCGGCGTGCGCGGCAAACCGCTGATCCTGGGCCGGCGAGCGGCGGAGAGCCTGAAGCTGCAGGTCGGCGATTCCCTGCGGCTCACCAGCGGGGCTTTTCGCGTCGTCGGTATCTTCGAGACCGGCGACGGCCTCGAAGACCGCGCGGCGGTCGTGCCACTGGCGGAAGCCCAAACGCTGGCGCATCAGCCACATCTGGCCTCGATGATCTATGTCAAATTGCGCGACCCCTCTCTGCTCGAGCGGGTGCGCGCGCGCATCGAGCGGCGTTTCCCCGACCTGACCGTGTCCACGACGGCGGGCTTTGCCGATCGGGAGCAGATGGTGCAGATCGTCGAGGGCATGGCGGCAGCGATCGCCGCGCTGGCCGTGGTGATCGGCGGGGTCGGGATGACCAACACGCTCTTTATGTCGGTTTTCGAGCGCACGCGAGAGATCGGCCTGCTGCGAGCGCTGGGCTGGCACAGGCGACAGGTACTGACCCTGATCCTGAGTGAATCGCTCGTCCTGGCATTGATCGGGGGGGCAGCAGGCGTCGGGTTGGGCGTACTGGTCACCTGGGCAATCAGCCGCTCCGGTTCGTACCTGGGACTGTTCGGGACCCATTTCTCGCCCGCGCTCTTCGCCCGCGCGCTGATCACCGTTGTAGTGTTGGGGCTGGTAGGCGGCGCGTATCCGGCGTGGTGGGCGAGCCGTTTGCAGCCGGTAGAGGCATTGCAGTACGAGGGTGGAGCAGGGGGAAGAGGGGTCAGGCGACGCGTCACGAAGCACGCAACACGCATTACGTCTCACACCTTACATCTTCCCGCCACGCTCCGCAACCTCTGGCGCAGGCGGACGCGCACGGCGCTAACGCTGCTGGGGATCGGCATCGGTATCTCTGCCATCATCGCCTTGGGCGGCTATGTGCAGGGCATGGACAATCTTATGACCCAGATGTGGCGCGCTGGTCAGATAGATGTGTTCGCCATTGAGGCCGAGGTGGATTCGGACTTTAGCGCGATTGACGAGCGGGTAGGGGCACGCATTGCCGCCCGGCCCGATGTCAAAGCTGTTTCGGGCATCATCATGAGCGGCATCAGCACACCGGAAAATCCCATGCTGCTTATCTTCGGCTATCACCCGCGCGAACTCGCCATCCGCCACTTCCGCATCCAGGAGGGAAAACCGCTGGAGGGCAGCCGCGAGGCCATCGTCGGGCGCAAGTTGGCTGACGAGATGGGGTTGCACGTTGGGGACACACTGCGTCTGATGAACAGCAACTTTCGCGTGGTCGGTGTCTTTGAGACCGGGCTGGCCTACGAGGACATTGCCGTCGTGATCAGCCTGCGTGAAGCCCAGGCGCTGTTGGGCAAGCCTCACCAGGTCATGATATACGGGATCACACTGCACGACCCGCGTCAGGCTGAAAGGGTGCGGGACGAACTGGAGGCCATATTCCCGGAAGTGGATTTCGCGCTTTCCTCCGACGCCACCGAGACTATGAGCGATTACGCCGTACTGCAAGAGATGGTGGGACAGATTTCGTTCCTGGCGATATTCATCGGCACGGTGGGGATGCTCAACACGATGTTGATGAGTGTACTGGAGCGCACACGCGAGATCGGCGTGCTCCGGGCGTTGGGCTGGTGCAGGCGTCGGGTGCTGGGAATGATCCTGCGCGAGTCGCTGGTGCTCGGTGGGGCGGGTGGTGTCTGCGGTATCCTGCTCGGTCTGGTGATCGGCAAAATGGTCGAGTTGCTGCCCGGGGTGTGGGGCACGCTCAAGCCGCTCTACACGCCTCAACTGCTCGTGCAGGCCGTGATCATCGGGATGCTCGCCGGTGTGGTCGGCGGCCTCTACCCGGCCTGGCGGGCAACGCGCATGCGCCCGGTAGAGGCCCTGCGCTATGAATAAAATCGGGGAAACTCGGAGTTTTCCCTTATCACATGTAGGAGGATCAAGACAATGAAGCGAATCACTACAGTTCTAATCCTGGTCACGGTTATCGCCCTGGCAGTTTCTGCCGGCACTGCCTGTAAGGGAGGAGGAGAGCAAAAGGCCGTATCCACACCCGAAACTTCGGACATTTTCAGTTCAGTGGTCTCGGCCACTGGTGAGGTGGTGCCCGCTCGCCGGGCCACTCTATCTGGCGAGATAGCCGGGCGGGTAAGGGCCATCGCTGTTGGGGAAGGGGACACAGTCGAAAGTGGCCAAACCCTCCTTCAGCTTGATGCCGTGGATTTGGAGCAGGCCGTGGCCCAGGCTGAGGCTGCCTTGTCCATGGCTCAGGCCCAACTGGCGCGGGTCAAGGCCGGGGCCCGTCCCGAGGAAATCGCTTCCGCCGAGGGAGCGGTGGCCGGTGCTCAGGCACAACTGGCTATCGCCCAGGCTAATCTGGCCGCAGCTCAGGCGGAATTGGCTCGCCTGCAGGCCGGTGCTCGCCCCGAAGAAATTGCCATCGCTGAGATCGGCGTGGCCCGGGCTCAGACGGCCAAAGACATGGCCGAACGCGTCTACGAACTGGTCGCCAACCGGCCCGGTGCGGAAGTATCTGAGGCCGCCTTTAACGCCAAACTGGCTGCCCATGACCTGGACCTGGCTAAAGCACAACTGGCCCTGTTGAAAGCGGGGGCCACGGCGCAGGAACTGGCCCTGGCTCAGGCCAAGGTCAAAGCAGCAGAAGCTCAAGTTCAATCGGCGCAGGCGGCGGTGTCTCAGGCCCAGGCCCAGCTCGATTTGCTGAAAGCGGGGGCCAGCGAGCAGGATGTAGCCGTGGCTGAGGCGCAGGTAGCCCAGGCCCAGGCCGCACTGGATGCAGCCAAAGCGGCTTTGGGCAAGGCGACGTTGGTCGCTCCGTTTGCTGGTACCGTTGGTGCAGTGTACGTCCGAGAAGGGGAAATGGTCACTCCAGGTCAACCCTTGATCACGCTTGGGGATTTAAATACACTGTGGGTAGAGACCACCGACCTGGATGAGGCTCAAGTGACGCGAGTAGCGGTCGGACAAGCGGTTACTGTCACCTTTGATGCTATCCCAGAGCGGGCCTTCACCGGTCACGTGACCCGTGTTGCCCCGATGGCCGCTTCTGACGCCGGCGGGGTCAACTACACCGTGGTCGTCGAACTGGACCAGATAGACCCGAAAATCAGGTGGGAGATGACGGCTTTCGTGGATATCGAGGTCGGTCACTAGAAGCTGGATGCTCAACACTGGGCGCTATGAGCGATGAAGTACACGTTAACCCATTGACCCATTACTTATCACCCATGAAAGAAGTGGCCCATGAACGACAAGATAATCGTTGAAACGCGAGACCTGGTTAAGATATACGGCGACGGGGCCGAAGTGCGGGCGTTGAATGGGGTGAACTTACACATAGCCAGGGGGGAATTTGTTTCTGTAATGGGCCCTTCCGGTTCCGGCAAGTCTACTCTACTCAACATGATCGGCGCCCTCGACCGGCCCACCAGCGGCACGGTGCTGGTTAATGGACAGGACCTGGCAAAGGTGCGCAACCTGGACGCGTTCCGGGCCCGTACTGTCGGCTTCGTCTTCCAGTTGCACAACCTGATTCCTACCCTGACCGCCCGCGAGAACGTGGAAGTGCCAATGCAAGGGCAGCCTATCAGTCGTCAGGCGCGCCACTGTCGCGCCATCGAACTGCTGGAGATGGTAGGGCTAGCCGAACGGATCAACCACCTGCCCAACATGCTCTCCGGCGGCGAACGGCAGCGGGTGGCCATCGCCCGCGCATTGGTCAATAGTCCGGCCATCGTTCTGGCGGATGAACCCACCGGTGACCTGGACTCTCAAAGCGGCGCGGAGATTATCGCCCTGATGCGCCGTCTCAACCGAGAACTGGGCACCACCTTCATCATCGTCACCCACGACCCGGCGGTAGCCCGTCAGACCAACCGGGTCCTGGTGATGCGGGACGGGCGTATAGTGCACGAACACACGGTGGGGACCCCCTTTGAGGAGGACCTGGCTGCGTTCTGGCGTTCGGGATTGGGGCAGGCGTTATTGGCGGGGGATAAAACGGCGTTGTCCTCGCTTGGCCCTGATGCCCAGACGGCATTACGGAATCTGTTAGAGAAAGTAGGGTGATATGACGGCGCGAAAGTCAGCCTGCATACCGTGTTTGAAGGGGCGTAGCGTGCTACACCCCTCCCATATCACGTGGTTTCCCGTTCCCGGGCCCAGGCGCGGGCGAAGGCCACGAACGTGCGCAGCAAGTGCGTGGTGATGCGCGCTTCGTCGTAGATGATGAACAAGTCGCGGGTCAGTGTCAGGTCTTCGATGGCGACGGTCGGCAGACGCTCGGCTGGGGGTACGCGGGTGATGGCCAAAGCCGAGACAAAGCCGATGCCCAATTCGTCACGGATAGCCTGTACCACTGCTTGCGTGCTGCCCAGGGTGAGAGCTATACTCTCCCTGGGCAGTGTTTTTCCCTGCGCCATCAACGCCGATTCCACCGTGCGCCGCGTGCCGGACCCTTCCTCCCGCATGATGAGCGGCTGGGCCAGCACTTCCTCCCAGGATACCCTCTTTCGCCCGGCGAAAGGGTGCTCCGGGTACACCGCCAGCACGATTTCATCCGCCGCCAGGCGCTCCAGTATCAGCCCCGGCCCTTCGACCGGCGCACCGATGAACCCCAGGTCGCAAGCGCCGGACCGCACACGTTGTACTGCATCGGCAGTATCGCTCACCGTGACCTGCGCCTCAACGCCGGGGTACTGGCCCCGGAAAGCAGCCAATAACTGGGGTACCAGGTATTCGCCGGGCGTGGTGCTGGCCGCCAGGCGCAGTATCCCGGCGATCTCCCCCTCCAGACGGCGCAACTCAGTGCGCAGGGCATCGTAGGCCGCCAAGGTAGAGCGGGCAAAATCCAGCACCACCTTACCGCTCTCGGTAAGGACCACCGGCCCACGCCCCTCGCGCAGCAGCAATCGTACTCCCAGTTCCTCCTCCAGACGCCGCATCTGCTGGCTCACCGCCGGTTGGCTGATCCCTAGCGCCTGCGCCGCCGCTGAAAAGCTCTTCCGTTGTGCGACCTCCACGAACGTGCGTAGATAAGCCAGTCGCATTTGAGAACCCACTCCTTCCGACCATGGGGCACGCTATCTGGCTGCTTAATGAATAAGGACTCTTATCGGTCTTTCCATTAACCTTAACTACAGGCCAGGGCAAGTCCCCACCCCCAGTCACAGCGCAAAAGACCGCCTATTTGCATACCGGGCGGGAAGCACCTGAATAATTACGTCTTTCATAGATGATTTGCCCGCCAACCATGGTCAGGTGTACGTTAAAATCGGTGTCCAGGGCCACCATATCGGCATCATAGCCAGAAGCCAGGCGTCCCTTGCGTTGTTCCAAACCCAGGACCCGGGCCGGGTTCAGGGTGGCCATCTGCAAGGCAGCAGGCAGGGGCACCCCGGCCAGGCGCACCATGTTGGCTATGGCCCGCTCCAGGGTCAACGTACTGCCCGCCAGGTTGCCGGCCGGGGTACGAGCTTCTCCGTTGCGCACAATGACTTGTTGCGGTCCCATGGTATACTCGCCGTCGGGCAGGCCCGTGCCAGCGATGGCATCGGTGATGAGCACCACCTCGGCCACACCTTTGCAGCGTACTGCCAGATTCAGGATGGCCGGATGCAGGTGCAGACCATCGGCGATGAGCTGGACCATCACCCCAGCGGTGGTCAATGCCGCGCCGATAACCCCCGGCTCGCGGTGATGAAGAGGGGTCATGGCGTTAAACAGGTGGGTGATGTGCCGTGCGCCAGCGGCAAAGGCGGCTTGAGCCTGTTCATAGGTCGCGTCCGTGTGCCCAATTGAGACCACAATCCCACGCCGGACACACGCTTCGATGGCCGCAATAGCTCCTGGCAGTTCCGGAGCCAGGCTGATCATGCGGATCAGGCCTTCACCTGCGGCCAGTAGATGTCGCAAGGCGTCGTCGCTGGGATCAACACACCAGTCCAATGGCTGAGCCCCGGCTCGCTGACGGTTGAAAAAGGGGCCCTCCAGGTGAACGCCAAGTACCTGTGCGCCTGGTAACCCGCCGTCCACGGCCTGACGTACGGCTTGCAACGCCTGTTCGATCTGGGATAGTGGCGCGGCTACGGTGGTCGGCAGGAAACCAGTCACTCCATGAGCAGCCACGAATGCGGAAAGCCCGGCAATAGCTTCTGCCTTCCCATCCATGGTATCTAGGCCGCTGCTACCGTGGATGTGGATGTCAATCAAACCTGGGGCCAGAATGGCTCCCTCCAAAGCGAGGATTTCGGCCCCTTGTCGGGCTCCTACCCGACGAGCGACTTCCGAAATACGGCCATTGACTACCAGCACCTCGCCAGGGCCGTATTCTTCTGGGGTGTAGATAAAACAATCGGTCAATAGCAAGCGCACGTAACATCCTCCTCTCACTTGTTCTCGCCTTCAACCTGTGCTATAATTCTACTACGCGTGAGGAAAGAATATGGCCAGAATTCTTACCGCTCTTCGTGAACAGCGGCAAATTGAAGCAGAGATCAAAGGACTGGTTGCTTCCCGGACCCAGGCCGAATTCGATGAGCGGGCCCGCCGGATCGTCAGTCGAGAGCAGGCCCTGCCTGCTCTTTTGAATAGCCTGAACTCGGCGGATGCCCGCTTGCTGGGCGTGCTAGGTTCGCTGGCCACTCTGATGGACCGGGAGACGGTGGTCAATGCCTTGTATCGGGCAGCGGTGGACCATCGCCGTTCCAAACGAGGACGGCTGATCGCCCTGCTCATCCTGGAACGATTTCTGGGCGAAGAATTGGGCGAGGAGCTTTTCGATGGTCTGGAGGATCCGGAGGAGCTGGTTATCCAATCCTTACTCAGCGAAGTCGAAGGGACGGAAACCGGCCGCCTGGCCCTCCTGGACCTGGTTCGCTCCCTCGCCGAGCAACCACCAGAGGTCGCGGTGTCTGTGATTGATACCCTTGTTAAGCTGAACACGCCGGTAGCCATTGAGCCATTGCGTGTCCTGGCTCAGGATTCACGCGACGAAGTAGCCGGGCGAGCCGTTCGGGCCCTGAGCGCCATGCACTACCCTCAGGTTGGGCGGGTCCTGCAAATCCTGAACCAGGTGAGTTCACCTGCTGTTCAACGTGAGGTGGAGCGGGCTTTGCGCAAGCAACGGCTGCGGGGGTTAGCCCTCGCACCCCTGCCCCAACCGGATGGCACCTGGCGGACGCTGGTCAGCGCGGTAGATGGGCAGGGCAACCAGAGTGTGTGGTTTCTGGGCCCGGCCGATGCCGACGGGGCCTGTCGGTTGCTGGTCCTGGCCATCAACGATGAAGCGGGGCTTACCGATGCCCTGGGTGATGAGCACGCACCAGCGAACAACTTTCCGGCCCGCCAGCCTGTGGGTACAGTGCACAAGTATAGTCCAGGCAATGTGGGCATCCTGCGTTTGCTGGAAGCCGATTTCGAATACGGGCGCAGGTTGGTGGGCGAGGCGCAGGCCCGAAACCTACGCGCCGGCATCCCGACGCCGGTGGTCTATCGCCTGCTCAACGATTTCATCTGGGGCTACCAGACAGCTCCCGGCGCAGCCGAGCCGCTGATGCCCTCGTGTGTGGGCAGCGGAGCATTGGCCTCACTGGCCGAGAGTGGCAGGTTGCTCGATCATCCTGATTTCGCCACCTGGTTCGTCCACCACCCTGCAGTATATAATCTGGCAGCTCCATTGTGCCAGTGGCGGCATCCGCAACACACCACACTGTGGCGGGAAGCCGTTCGCCGTCTGGTGGAGAGCCACTTCGACGAGCGGATGCGGAATGTTTACCGGGCGCGGTTGCGGGCGATGGCCGAATGGCTGACGCGCGCCGGAGACGAGGACGCCGCCTGTCTGGCTCTGGCCGCCGCCGAGGGACTGACGCAGGTATCACCGCTGGAACACCCCTTGCTGGTCCGCATGGTAGAGGCGGGTTTGTGGCTGGCGATCCGCAATTTTCAACACGGCCTCAATCCGCAGACAGTTTCTGAATCGTCTGTGGTGGGTATATAGTTCTGAAGGGTTTGGATAGGAGTATAGTGATGCCAAATTGGTTAGGTTTACCCGAACTGCTGGTTATTCTCGTCATCGTCATTCTCATTTTTGGCGTCGGACGGCTGCCCGAGGTAGGGGAGGCCCTGGGCAAAGCGATCCGGGGTTTCCGAGACGCCGTTTCTGGGAAGGACGAAACTGCCGAAAAGGAATCGGACAAAGACAAGAATTAGTAACTGCCCCCACCACAATGGGCGAAGGTGTCTCACCGAGCCCCACCTTCGGCGTAGCGCTTTGCAGGTGGCTTACGTAGATAATTCCGCAAGGGTGTCCTACAGACGGTTTAAGCTTGGGCTACTACCACTTTCCCTGATGTACCCGTGCTGCATCGTATCTGGTGCGGGGCTGTTTGTGCTCAGCCGGATGGCCAACAGGGATCAGACACAAGGGCACGATTGATTCCGGGATACCCAATATCTGGCGCACAGCCTGCACCCGCTCCGGGCGTGGATACACCCCGATCCACACCGTCCCCAGACCCAAAGCTGTGGCCGCTAGCAGGAGGTTTTCCGTGGCTGCGCAGCAATCCTGTATCCACCAGGCATCGGAAATGGCCGGGTCGGCGCAGGGAACGATGCACAGCGGGGCTTCAAAAAGCATTTTGGCGTAGGGGTGGCTCTCGGCCAGCGCATCCAGGGTGGTCCGTTCGCGCACGACGATAAAGTGCCACGGCCTGCGGTCAGAGGCCGACGGCGCGGCCATAGCCGCCTCCAGCAGGGTCTTGATGTCGTTTTCACTCACCGGCTGGTCAGTGTATCGGCGGATGCTCCGCCGGGCGAAGATGTTGTCCAATGCAGATTGGTTGATCATACTCATTCCCTCCACAAGTTTGTTGTAGGACAAGCTCAAGCTTGTCCTACAGCTGCCTCCACCGCTGCTACCAACTCCCCGCTGACTACCAACTCGCGCACGGCCCGGATGTGCGGGTACATGATGGCGTCGTTTTCCAGAAACGGCACTCGTTCGCGGATCAGGGCGTAGACCGCCGCCGTGCCCTTTCCCAATCGAGGGTTGCCTCCCAACCGCTCACGGCGGAAATCAATCCCCTGGGCGGCGGCGAAAAGTTCAATGGCCAGGATAGTAGCCACGTTGCCGGCAATCTCCCGCGCCTGGCGGGCAGCGATGGGGCCCATGCTCACGTGATCCTCCTGATTGGCTGAAGTAGGGATCGTATCCACGCTGGCCGGATGAGCCAGCACCTTGTTCTCACTGGCCAGGGCTGCCGCCGTGTACTGGGTGAGCATAAACCCCGAATTCAGCCCACCGTGCTTAATGAGAAAGGCGGGCAGGGTCTCACGGTTGCTGGCCTCGTCGGTCAGGCGAGTGAGACGGCGCTCGGAGATATTGCCCAGTTCGGTGAGGGCGATGGCCAGGTAATCCATAGCGATGGCGATGGGTTCGCCGTGGAAGTTGCCGCCGGAGATGACCTCGGCATGATCATCCTCGTCGAAGAAGATAAGCGGGTTATCGGTGGCTGAATTGAGCTCTATCTCGGTCATCCAGCGGGAATAAAGGATGGCGTCACGCACCGCGCCGTGTACCTGGGGAATACAGCGCAGAGTATAGGCATCCTGCACGTTGAGGGGATCATCAGGACGGGTGAACTCGCTGCCCTCGATCAGGCGGCGCAAATAGGCCGCACACTCGATCTGGCGGGGATGAGGGCGCGCGGCGTGGATGCGGGCGTCGAAAGCACGGGGGGTGCCGTGCAGCGCTTCCAGGCTAAGACAGCCGGCAATGTCGGCCACCGCGCTCAGGTTCTCGGCCTCGCGGGTAGTCAGCGCAGCCAGGGCGGTCATTAAAGCTGTGCCATTGGTTAGCGCCAATCCTTCCTTGGCCTCCAGTTCAATAGGGTGGAGCCCGGCGCGGCGCAGAGCTTCTCCGCCAGATAAATGCTCTCCCCGGAATTCCGCTTCCCCTTCGCCGATGAGCACTAAGGCCATGTGGGCCAATGGGGCCAGGTCACCACTGGCTCCCAGGCTGCCCTGGGCCGGGATCAGGGGATGCACCCTGCGATTGAGCAGGGCCAGAAGGGCCGCCAGTGTTTCCAGACGCACCCCAGAGTGCCCCTTAGCCAGGGTATTGGCCCGCACCAGGATCATGGCCCGCACCACGTCGGTGGGCAGCAAAGGCCCCACCCCCACGGCGTGGCTCATCACGATGTTGCGTTGCAGGGCTTTCACCTGATCGGGCGAGATGATGCGATCCTTGAACGCGCCAAAGCCGGTGGTGATTCCATAGACAATTTCCCCACGGGCGACGAAATCCTCCACCGCCTGGCGCGCCCGTTGGATGGCAGGGATCGCCGAGGGCGCGAGTTGTACCGCTGCGCCCCGGGCCACGGCCACCACTTGATCCACGGTGAGGGTTGAACCATCAATAATCACCGTTTGATTCATAGCTTGGCTCCTCTTCGAGACACAAATGCCTCGCCCGGTTGGGATGGGGAGGCAAATTTGACCCCACGACGCTGTCGGGCAGTTGGCGATGGCGTTAGTCGCCAACCAGTATCTCGTCTTCGGGCGACCAGGCCGGTGCGCAGGTGACCACCATCACCAGTTCTTCTACCCCGATATTGCGGATAAGATGCTGCGAGGGTGGGGGGATGATAATCGTGTCTCCCGGTCCCACCGGACGGACCTCGTCATCAATTATCATCTGGCCTTGCCCCTGCAGGATGTAATACACTTCCTCGGCCTGGCGATGATAATGACGCGCGCTACAGCCACCGGGGACAATGGTCACCTCAGCCAGGCTGTGGCGGCGCAGGCTGGCAATGGATGGTGAAGCCAGTTCGCGCACGTTCTCACCACGCTCGCTCACCAGCGGTTTCACCCGATCGCGTTTAATGATCTCCATGAGAGTCTCCTTGCCACGCTTGTAGTTGGTTAGGGACAAGCTCCGCCCCTACCCGAATTATTGACTGGAGTCTGGCGAATTTTGAGCACCGCTATACATTGTAGGCAGTTGTTTCATTGCCACAAGATGGAGATTCGTAGTAGCGACTTCAGTCGCTCTTTTCCGCCTGCAGACGACTAAAGTCGTCACTACGAGCCCAAAACGCCAGAGTCCAGTTATTGAGACAAGTCAACCTTTTTCAGACGAGGGTTGGGGGTAATGCCGGGGATGCGGCCCCGCTTGGCCACCGGTTTTCCCTCGATGGCCTTGATGTCGGCGGTAAAGTCAATGGGTGGCGCACCGGCAATGGCACTACCGATGCCGAAAGCATCTACCGGCGATTTCCGCTCGCGGAATAGGCGAATGCGCGCCGGATCAATTCCCCCGCTGACCACAATCTTCACGTGCGTGTACCCCGCCTGATCCAAACGGGCGCGCACCTCGCGTACCAACTCTGGGGTAACCCGTCCTCGCTCGGCGGGCGTGTCCAGACGCACCCCCCACAAATGGTCGCCTAATGCCGCTGCCACCCGCAAACTTTCCTCTGCCTCGTCCTTGAAAGTGTCCACCAAAGCGATGCGGTTGACCTCCGGTTCGATGTGGCGGTCGAAAGCCTGGGTAGCCTTCACCGTGTCGCCGAAGACCAGGATCAGGGCATGGGGGATGGTGCCCGAAGGGTTGATGCCCGCCAGCCTGGCTCCGGCCGTGGTTGCGCAACCCACACACCCACCGACGATGGCCGCGTATTCCATCCGCGCCGAAACATCGGGATGGACGTGTCGGGCCCCGAAACTGATGACGGGAATTCCCTCGGCGGCGATCACACATTCCCGCGCCGCCGTAGCCCACCCGCTTTCATGGGCCAGGATGCCCAGGTATGCGGTCTCGTACAAAGCAAAACTCTGATATGGGGCGGTGATGCGCAGCACGACCTCCTTGGCCAGCATACTTTCCCCTTCATCCAGAGCCCACACCTCTGCCGAAGGGGGAAGCACCCTGGCCAACAAAGCGCGGACTTCGCGCATCCCGCACAGAATGCCGTCTTTGTTTGGGAAGACTTCCATCGTCACCACCGGATTCAACCCTTCCCGAACCAGGATGGTATGTGTACGGGCAAAGTACACGTCGGCGACGTCCTCTGAGAGAGCTTTTTCTATGAGTTTCAGATTCTCCATCTTTACCTCCTTGTTGCTCACCTAATCGCGTGAAGCGTGGTGCGTATTGCGTGGTGCGTGCTCCGTTTACGCAACACGCAATACGTTTTACGCTTCACGTGGGAAAGCGTCTCATTTATCCACTAATCGAATCTTGCTTAGTTTAACCCGCGAACTCACCTCGTGCCGGGGGTCATTCTCATCCCAGACTTCCAGGCGCTGCCCCGTCGCTGCGGAATACCAGCCGATCTCGATGTTGTACACGTCTGCTGGCGCGTCGGCAGGGAACGCCAACTCGTGCTCGTCGGCCACCACCTGGTCCGCCTGCCAGCCGGATGTCGGCGCGGCTCCTTTCTGCGGCAGGCTGTCGTCACCGGCCCACCGCTGGTCGCCCTGGCGCAGGGCCTGGACGAACACCACGTAGTCCTCGTCCAGCGGCGCAAGCGCCTGCCAGTACAGAGTCAGGTGCGCAGCCTCGCCGGGAGCCAGTACCCGGCGGTCCAACTTGTACCCCACCAGGGCAATGCGGTCCTGGAAGTTGAAGCGCACCGGATTAGGCCATTCACTGGCCGCATTGGGCACAATCTTGATGGAAGCAAAACGCACGTTATCCCCCAGGGATGTACCATCCGGGTCGTACACGGGCAACCGCTGCTGTGAGCGGCGTTCGTACAACCCTACCTCAAGCTGGGCTTCAGCAGGCGCATAGGTTGTGGCCGGCACGGGAATCAGGTAAGTGTCGGCTATTGCCTCACCCACCCGCCAGGTGCTGGTCGGAGCATTCCCGAGGCCGGGGTAAGTGTCCCGCTGGGCGACGACGATCTCGTTCTCGTCCAATAAATGCACAAACACGGTATAGTCGGTGTCCATCTCAGCCACACATTGCCAGTACAGAGTCACCGACAATGCGCCACCGGGTTGTACGGTATCCGTTCCGACCCGATAACCCAACAACCGCATCTGCTTGCCAAAGGTCACATCCAGCCGATTGGGGATGGCTTCTATCGCCGCCTGGTCGAGTTGTGGCGGACGGGCGTACACGGGGACAATGTAAACCACCAGACAGATGACGGATAGGGCCAAAAATCCAGTGATCACCGCCCCGCTGAACACGGCGACCGCGCGGCGGGGGATGAACTGCCGCCAGCCCCAGATAAGCAACACAGCTATGGCAGCCAGGGCGGCGAACAGCAGCCGTCCGTGTTCGGCATAGACCAGAGACATAAAGCGCAGCAGGGCGATAAAAACCCCGCCGCTCCACAGGATCAACAGGCCCAGGCCGATTAGCGTGTCAGCAGGGAGCAATGCACCCAGCAGTGCTTTCCGTGCCCCTTTCGCTCCCCATCGAAGCCATGTCTGGCGTGCAGCCAGAATCAACAGACCGAGTAATCCTAACCGGTCCAGGGCGAAAAGCACATTATAAATCCTCTTTTCAACGACGACCGACCGCCAGCCGAAAACCGCCCAGAAGGACATCTCCACCCCACGCAGTTCCAACCGCAACTGGTCGAAGGTGAGCGAGGTCGTCCGCCCTCCGCGGAAGGCCACCTGATGCACCACCGCGCCCAGAGGATCGCCGTACAGCCGCCAACTGCGCAGGAACCACCAGCCGCTGATCAACGCCGCGACGCCGAAAACCAAAATCCCCTGTTTCAGCAATTGTGACCACGATCGCGCTCTCCAGGCAGCGATGATCAGAGCCAAACCTACCACCGGTATCAGCGCCACCGCACTGGATTTGGAAAGCAAAGCCAATCCCAGGGCAATGCCAGTACTCAGTGCTCGCCGCGTGTTGGCCTGCGGACGCAGGGCCAGGCGCAACGCGGCTAATCCGGTCCAGGCGCTCGTGGCGGCCACCATGGCGTCATTGCTTACCGAACTGCCGATGAACAGGAACATGGGATTGAAACCGACCACCGCTGCCGCGCCCAACGCCAGCGCCTTGCTTCCTGGATAAATCTCCAGGACGATAAAATACGTGGCCAGCACTGTCGCCAGGACCATCGCCACCGATAACTGGCGGGCCAGGCGCAGAGCCAGCACCGACCCGCGATAAGGAAAACCCTCGCGGTCGGGGTAGTGAATGACTATATTTTGGTTGTCTCCCCGTGGACCATTGGGCATGGAAAGGTAATACGGGTTGCCAGAACTGCGCAGGGCCCAGAAATCGTCGGTGGGTACCCAGGCAGTGATCAGCGCCGCCAGGGCGTAGTACAAAGGCGGTTGACTGCCTTCCTGTTTCCACGGTTGCTCGGCGTTGGGATCGTAAACAGGCAGACCATGACCATCGGCCAGGTATTTGACCACCGGGTAATGCCACCATTCATCGGGCTTTTCCAGGACAGGAATTGCCAGATTGTAGGCTGTGCCCAGCAGGGCCACGACCGCCAGCACGACCAAGATGCCCCAGTGACGGCACGCTAAAGATTGCACTCGAATTCTCATAGGCCTCGTTGTTCTTTTTCAGAACTGCCCAGAGTCTCTTCTCAAAATACAGGGACGACCCTTGCGGTTACCCATGGTTGGGCAGAGGCAAGCCCGGCCCCGAACTATGGGAAGATATTGCCCAGGGATGAAGAGCTGAGCGCGGGAGTACTATATCACACCTCTGGTCATGTGTCAACAGCGCTGAAGGACCAAACAGCAGCACAAAGGACATGGAGTCCCCTGCTGCGCGGGGAACTGGAGCCCGGTAATTGTCCGTTAATTGACAGACCACTTGAAAAGTGCTAAGATTAACGTCATTCGGACAGAGATTACTCTTCGAGGAGCGATATTCAGAACCGGAGTCTGGCGAATTTTGAGCACCGCTACACATTGTAGGCAGTTGTTTCATTGCTACAAGATGTAGATTCGTAGTAGCGACTTCAGTCGCTCTTTTCCGCCTGCAGACGACTAAAGTCGTCACTACGAGCCCAAAACGCCAGAGTTCAGTTCAGAATTGTGGAGGTAAAGATGAATGAGCATCCATTAGCCACAATGCAGAAGCTTGACCCGGAGATCGTGGATCACCTGCGCACAACCGACCAATTGATTTACGCGGACGGCGCCCTGCCGAAAAAGTTCAAACTGCTCATGGCCATGGCATTTGATGCGGCGCATGGGGCGGAAGGGGGCGTGAGAGCTCTGGCCAACGCTGCGCTGCGAGAAGGGGCGACAAAGGAACAGATAGCAGAGGCGTTGCGAGTGGCATACTATCTGGCTGGCGTTGGCGCCTTGTACATCGCTTCGAGAGCGCTAAAAGAATTGGTAGAAGAAACGTAGCCCACCTCCGGCTCGATCAGCTAATGTGGACTGGCTGGATCCAGTGTAAGCCCACCCGTCCTGCGCACGAAGGAGGACATCGTTGAAAACCAACAAGCTCAAGATGATTGCCTACAGCGCTGGATCGCTGGGTACTGCTTTGCTGATGCAGGCCTTTAACGCCAAAATTCGCTACTATTACATTGACGTTTTGCGCCTGCCCCACACCTGGGTCGGCCTGGCCATGACCATTTACGCGGTATGGAATGCCATTAACGACCCGTTGGCCGGGCAGTTGTCCGATCGCACGCGTACCCGTTGGGGCCGCCGTATACCGTACATCCTGTTCGGCACGTTGCCCCTGATGCTTTGTTTCGTCGCCCTGTGGATACCCCCCTTCAGAGTGGATGCCGGACAGGCGGCGTTACTCTTCGTTTACTTCTTGCTGATCATCAACCTGTTCGACACTTTGTGGACGGTGGTGGTGCTCAACTGGACGGCCCTGTTTCCTGAGATGCTGCCTGACCTGAAGGAGCGAGCCGAGGTTTCAGCCTGGCGGCAAGTCTTTTCCTTGATCGGCCTGGTGATCGGCGTGGCCTTGTTCCCCATGGTCCAGGAAATGCTGGGGTGGGGATGGACGGGGGTGATTTTCGCCCTTATTGGTGGAGCATCGCTGTTTGCCTCTCTGTTGGGAAGTTTTGAGCACCCGGAGTTCAGCCGAGAGGAAAGCCTGGGTTTCTTCGTCGCCCTGCGCGAGACGTTTCGCAGCCGATCCTTTCGTTATTTCCTGGCCCTGAATCTGTTTATCCAGTTCGTGTTCGAACTTCTGCTCTCCACCCTGCCCTTCTACCGCGAATACGTCCTGAGGGCAGGAGCCATGGAAGAAACTTACCTCTTGGGCACGGTCTTCCTGGTCTCCTTCCCCATGCTTTTCCTGTGGAACGGCGTCACCCAGCGTATCGGTTCGCGCCAGGCTCTCATCATCTCTTGTCTGGTCTTCGCCGTGGCCGTGCTGCCCCTGCTGTTCGTCGAGTCGCTGGTCCCGGCTATCATCGTCATGGCCTTCGCCGGCGTTGGCTTGGCCGGGTTGCTCATGCTCACCGATTTGTTGCTGGCCGACATTGTGGATGAGGATGAGCTGGTCACCGGGGTGCGCCGCGAGGGCATGTTCTTCGGCATCAACGGGTTTATCATCCGCTTCGGGATTGCCATGACCTCCGGTGTTCAGACCCTCATCTGGGGGCTGACCGGCTACGACCCCAATCTGGATGTTCAGATGCCAGCGGCAGTGTTGGGCCTGAGGCTGCTGATGTCAGCGGTGCCTGTCCTGGCCATGGCTCTGGCTATCGCCTTCACCTGGCTCTATCCTTTGCACGGTGAGCGACTGGTGCGGGTCAAAGCCGAAGTAGAGACCCTACATGCGGAAAAGGCCACTCGGCTGGGGACGGAATGACTGATTACATCGAACGCATTGACTCATCCGCTGTGGCCATGCGCTCTGTGGCTGCGGCCTTGCGCGGACAATTCCTGCGCGCCTACCAGGGCACAGTGCTTGAGGAGGCATTAGCGCGGGTAGTAGCCCTCTGCGGGCGGCGAGTGGTAAGCTGGGCTATCGAACAGGTGATCCGTGGCTCCGGCACCGACCCTGCTGTGGCGGAACGGGTGTGTACGTCGGACCTGGCTCGCTGGGCGGTGAGCCTGTATAACAACTTGAACGGGCTGTTCGACGCGATAGTCCTCGGCGCGCCCAATGGTGGGGTAGCTAACCTGGCCGTGGCCCTGGGTGTCCCCTTTCTTTCGGAACACTTTGTCAGCGCTTTCCGCGTCCAGGCTCACGTGGATGACATCGCTGCCCACAAGTCCCAGGGCGATCCTGTCGCGCGGACCATTCTGGCTCACAACCCCGCCCTGCACGTGATCCAGCACTACGATCCCCTGCACGATCGCTTCCTGGTCAAATATGTCAATCACATCCGCATGAAACTGCTCGATTTGCCGGAGGAGTATCGGGCGTTTATCCGCGAACGGTTGCGGCCCGGGGGGACGCTGGTCTTCGTGGATTGTCACTATCCCTGGTTACAATACCGGGTGGGCGAGCGACACACGTTCCAGGTAGGCGGACTGGGGGCGGTTGCCGACGAGGAATTCATCGCCGGTACCCCGCAAATAGCGGCCATGCAACGCGCCGAACGTTCCCCTTATGTCGGTGGATGGTCACTGCCGGGATTGCCTTTGGAGCGGCATCCGGAATCCGAGTGGGGCACTTTGCCGGAATTTCGCGCCGCAGTGGAAAAGTTTGCGCAGGAGCACGGCTATTGCTTCTTGCCGCTGGTCGCCGATCATCCGGAGTGGTACGCGGAACTGGCCTTCCGGGCCAACGTGCGCCTCTTTGAGAAAGGGGGTATGGAGCCACAGGGGGTGCTCGTCGAATGTTTCACGCAAACCAATCCTCTTGCTGCCCGGCAGAGCAGGCTGTGGCCCCTGTGGTTGCCATGGAACTGCACCGACAGCTTACCCTTCCTGCGGCGGATGGTTGCCGAATTTCCACGCGGAAAGCCGGTGGTCTTCACTCCACTGGCCAATTTCACTCCCACTTTCGACCTGGCCACGCTGGAGCAATACCGTGAAATTCTGAGTGGCTTTCCGCTGGTTATGCTGGGCATGGATCCGCGCCTGTATCCCGCCGATCCCACCAGCCTGTTTCGCACTGCCCGCGAGTTGGAACGCTGGTGCGCAGCCCATCCCGCGCCTGTGCGTATTCACCTGAGCTTGGACGAACTGGCAATGTGCGCTCAGGAAATCAGCGGCCCGGCCCGGCGAAAGGGATGAAAAAAGCCGAGGACAACCTCGGCTCCCATGTACAGGAAGGGGCAGTTAGCGACGCTGGCGTTTATTATAGCAATCCCGGCAATAAACTGGACGGTCGCCCCGTGGCTCGAACGGCACCTCAGTCTCCACCCCGCAGTCAGCACAGATGGCATGGTACATCCGTCGGCTGCCTCCCGGTTTTGCGTTGCGAGAGTTGCGTCTTGCCGCACGGCAGGCAGGGCACCGGGAGGGTTCGTTGCTAAAACCCCGTTGGTGGAAGAACTCTTGTTCTCCGGCACTGAACACGAACTGTGCCCCGCAATCCCGACAAGTCAGGGTCTTGTCTCGGAATTCCATCCTTTTGATCTCCTTCTGTTGTTCTAACAACAATGGATAAGATTGGCGCTGTCTTGGATACTGCCGGATGCCGTCCGTCGGCCTTTGTGGGGAAAAAAGGGGGAAGAAGAAGGACACTCAGCTTTCGGAAGCAACGGGGAATCTGAGAACAGCGTTCGAGAGTAAGTATACGTAAAACGCGCAAAAAGTCAAGAACCTTATTTGACCAAAAGACCAGGAGGTGTTACAATCCTGTCAGACGAATGGGGAGCGAAATGGACATCCTGGAAAATTTGAATCCCGCTCAGCGGGAAGCGGTAGAAACTATTGAAGGGCCGGTGCTGGTGCTGGCCGGTCCTGGCAGCGGCAAAACGCGGGTGCTCACCCATCGGGTGGCCTATCTGGTGCGCGAATGCGGCATCCCGCCGTATAACATTATGGCTGTAACCTTTACCAACAAGGCGGCGGGAGAAATGCGCTCTCGTCTGGCCAATCTCATCGGCACGCAGATGCAAAAGTTGACCATCGGCACCTTCCACGCCATCTGCGCGCGCATCCTGCGCCGCGAGGCAGAGTCATTGGGCCTGCGCCGGGACTTTGTAATCTATGATAGCAGCGACCAGCTTAGCCTGGTGCGACAGGCGCTCAAAGACCTGAATCTGGACGATAAAACCTACCGCCCTCAGGCGGTGCATGGCGCTATCTCGCGGGCCAAGAATGAGCTTATCAGGCCGCAGAACTTTCGTCCCAAGACTTATTGGCAGGAGATCGCCGGACGGGTGTACGGGCGATACCAGGAACTGCTGGCTGCCAACAATGCCCTAGATTTCGATGACCTGCTGATGTCTACGGTTTATCTTTTCCGCGAGCACCCCGAGGTGTTGGACAAATACCAGCGTCAGTACATTTACATTCTCGTAGATGAATGGCAGGATACCAATACGGCCCAATACGAACTGGTGCGCCTGCTGGCTGGAAAACGGCGCAACGTATTCGTCGTGGGCGACGAGGATCAGAGCATCTACGGCTGGCGCGGGGCCGATTTCCGCAATGTAATGCGTTTCCGTGAAGATTTTCCTGAGGCACGCACCATTCTTTTGGAGCGGAATTACCGCTCCACGCAGACCATCCTCGACGTGGCCAATGCGGTTATTGCTCCTAATGTGCATCGTACCGCCAAACGACTGCACACCAGCAAGGGGACTGGTCTGCCCATCGTGATCCACGAGGCCTACAACGAGGTGGAAGAAGCTCAGTACGTAGTAGGCACCATTAGTCAGTTAGTGGCTCAGGGTGAAGCTCGCCCCGGCGATTGTGCGGTGATGTATCGTACCAACGCCCAGTCCCGGGCTTTAGAAGACGCTTTCGTATGGGCAGGGATGCCTTATAAGTTGGTAGGAGCCACCCGTTTCTACGCCCGGGCGGAGATCAAGGACGTGCTGGCTTATCTGCGCGTGATCCATAATCCCGACGACAATGTGAGCTTGGCCCGCATCCTCAACGTCCCCCACCGGGGCATCGGGGCCAGAACGCAGACGGCGTTGGAGAACCTGGCTGCGCAGATGGGGATATCATTGTATGGAGCGTTACAGGCTTTGAAGAAGGAAACAGGAGGGGGTGGGGGGTACTCGGGGGAAGTATTCACTGCCCGGGCGCGCAAGCCGCTGGTGCAGTTCGCCGAATTGCTGGACGGGCTTATCGCCGTCCGGGACAAGGTCTCCGTGCCTGAACTCCTTGACCGCCTGCTGCAGGCCACCGGCTACGAGAGTTACCTGCGCGATGGGACCGAAGAGGGTGAGGATCGCTGGGACAATGTCATGGAACTGTTCACCGTAGCTCGTGAATATGCAGCCCTGGATCCGGTGGAGGGTCTGACCACATTTCTGGAAGAGGTTTCCCTGGTCTCCGACGTGGACAACCTGGACGAGAACGCCGATGCACCCACTTTGCTCACCCTGCACTCGGCTAAGGGGCTGGAGTTTCCGGTGGTATTCATCGTAGGCATGGAGGAGGGACTGCTGCCCCACAACCGCTCTTTCGATGACCCAGAGCAGATGGAAGAGGAGCGGCGGCTTTGCTATGTGGGCATCACCCGCGCTAAAGAGCGGGTATATCTGGTACATGCTTTTCGCCGTACCCTCCACGGCTTCAGTGACGTCAGCCTCCCCTCTCGTTTCCTGCGGGATATTCCCGGGCACCTAGTAGCGGGGCGAGGTGCAAAGCGAGCAAAGAGCAGACAGAGCAAACGGGCTGCCGAGCGGCCCGTCGAGAGAAACGAAGCACGCTTCACTCCTTTGCCGCCGGCTGCGACTCCGCCTGCGGGCCAATTCCGCGCCGGAGAACGGGTACGACACGCCACTTTCGGGGATGGCATTGTCATTGAGAGCCGCTTGCGGGACGAGGACGAAGAAGTGATAGTGGCTTTCGAGGGAAAGGGTATCAAACGGTTGCTGGTCAGCTTTGCCGGGCTGGAAAAACTGGGAGGATAACCCATGCTACTGCTGATTGACGGCCACAACCTCATCGCCAAACTGCCTGGTATCTCCCTCGATGATCCCCACGACGAGGCCAGGTTGGTAGAGCGGTTGCGCCGTTATCGCGCGCACACCGGGAAGCGCATTGTTGTTGTATTTGACTGTGGTGTGCCGGCGGGGTGGTCGGCGGATTTGTCAGGTGGCGGGATCACCGTGATTTTCGCTGCGCCAGGGAAACCAGCGGACCGGATCATCATCGAGCGCATCCGCCGCAGCCGCAACCCGCGTGACCTGGCGGTGATTTCCTCGGACCGCGAGGTGATGGCTGTGGCAGAGGAATATGGGGCACGGGTGATACCGGCGGATTCGTTCGTGGCCACATTAAGTACTCCGCCGCCCACTATCGAAGAGCGGGCCGAGTTGAAACTTTCCCCTATTGAGGTAGAAGAGTGGTTGCACATCTTCGGTGCTGATGAGGAATAGAGTCCACTCGTAGGAATGGCCTAAGCCTGGCCTACTCAGGCTCGGGGGCGAGGGTTCGAACCTCGGTCCTTGGCTTCAAAGGCCAGAGTCCTGCCACTAGACGACCCCCGAACAGGCAGCGAGGGTGGGCTTCGAACCCACAACCAACCGGTTAACAGCCGGCCACTCTACCAATTGAGCTACCTCGCTGCAAGAATCTTGTAGTGGAGGCGGCGGGAGTTGCACCCGCGTGCGTGGGTTGCCCTTCGGCCTTTACCCGCGTCGAGTCTGCTCACGCCCCCTCACAGGAGGACGTGAGTACACGTCCCCCATGTTGACATCAGTTTGCACCCCGGAGCCTCTCTCCGTCCCCACCGACCGTGGATAATCTCATTAGTGTCAATTCGGAGTTCCCCGGCCCTATTGGCGGAAAGCTCCGGCTCTTCACCGGTCACCCTCGGGCCGTTCGGGGGATGGCCATCGAAGGCCAAAGCGCTCAGCCGATGTCAGATGAGCCGCACAGGATTCGAACCTGTAGCTTTCTGCTTAAAAGGCAGATACTCTACCATTGAGTTAGCGGCTCGGGCCTCGCTCCTGTCACACACCCAGGAGCGGGGCAATCTTGGGCCAACACCTCGGCCCAAAAATAAAAACCGGCGTGAGCTCTGGTTGACCTCACGCCGGGGAAAGGGCCTATGCCCCATTGCCTAAGGCAATGCCTTTATCCTCCCCACGACGTGAGGATGCCATTGATTATTATTGATAACCTCGTAGGCCAGATGTGACAGGCAGGGCTTATCCGCCCACCGTTTCAGGGAAAGGCAGGATTGGCTGAAAAATGTACAGCGTTTTGTACTTGTTAGCTGGTTTTGCCGTATCATGGTGATCCTCACTATATCGCAGGGCGCTACCGCCCTCTCAAGTTGGTTTCTATTATACCATGCAATGGGAAGGTTGTCAACCCAGGTACAGCGGCCGGGTGTATTTCACTTTGGGGGCGAGTTGCTGCTGGGCCCTGGCCGCGGAGACCTC
>JANLFX010000047.1 GCA_024653325.1 Anaerolineae bacterium | reverse complement strand
AAGCCCTACAGGTGTGACTTTAGTCGCCGAACCGAATTTTTAGACAGCCTCTAAGATAGGCTTAGGTCCGTTTTACCCCGACCAGGGCGACCTATTCCCCGAGTTCGTAGCGCACGAAACGCCGAATGCGGATGTTTTCACCGGTCTTGGCCACGAGCTGGGCGATCAAGTCCTTCACCGTCATTTGCTCATCTTTGATGAAAGTTTGTTCCAGCAGGCAGGTTTCAGCGTAGAATTTCTCCAGTTTCCCCTCGATGATGCGCTCTACGACATCATCCGGCTTGCCGGGATCTATCTGCAAACGGTATTCCTCCCGTTTTGCTTCCAGAACCTCTGGGGGGACGTCTTCTCTGCTCAAATACAGGGGCCGTTCGGCGACCACTTGCATCGCCATGTCATGGGCCAGGTTTTGGAACTCTTCGGTACGCGCCACAAAGTCGGTCTCGCAGTTTACCTCTACCAGGGCAGCCGCACGACCACCCATGTGTACATAATAGCCGATCATTCCGTCTTTAGCGGTACGCTCTGCCCGCTTGGCAGCGGCCACCAACCCTTTCTTTTTCAAGTACTCCACGGCTTTGTCGAAATCACCATTGGAGTCCTGCAGAGCCTTTTTGCAATCAAGTACGCCCGCGCCGGTGACAGTGCGCAGTTCTTTCACGGCTTCAGTTGTTATCTGCAAGGTGATTATCCTCCTTAAAACGCGAATTGGGAAAACAACGGATTCTTCCCTTCATCATTCGCTTGATTCAAATTCGATGTCGTGTCCCACACAACTCGTTGCTGGGTTAGTTCGTGGTGCGAAACGCGTAGCTAGCGTGGGCGGCTCTGCCCTCTGCAGGACAAGCTCAAGCTTGTCCTACAATGTCAAAAATCGCTTTCCTCGTCGAAGTCCAACAGTTCCTCGTCTTCTTCATCCCCGAAGGTTAGCGTTCCTGACTTCAATTTGGCCAGGGTAGCCGTGCCCAGGTATTGCTCGTCCTCGGCAGTGACTACCTCTTCCACCATGAGAGCTTTGCGCATCTGCACGCCCTCTAAAGCCGCATCGGCGATTTTGGTGGTAATGAGTTTGATGGCCCGGATGGCATCGTCATTGGACGGGATAACGTAGTCTATGGGATCGGGGTCGCAGTTGGTATCCACCGTGGCAATGATGGGTATCCCCAGCGCGTTGGCTTCTTTGACAGCGATATACTCCCGTCGCACGTCCACGATGAACAGCAGATCCGGCAGGCCGCGCATCTCCCTGATGCCACCTAGACGCGCGTTGAGTTTGGCGATCTTGCGTTCTAGCTTGAGTGCCTCCTGCTTGGGCAGGAGCTCAAACTCGCCGATGTCCCGACGGCTTTCCAGCTCCAGCAGGTACTCGATACGCTGGCGAATAGTGTTCCAGTTGGTCAGGGTACCACCCAACCAGCGATTGTTCACGTAGGGCATTCCGCAGCGCTGCGCCTGGGTGGCAATGGTGTCCTGGGCCTGCCGCTTGGTACCCACGAAGAGGATTGTACCCCCTTGGGAGACCGTATCCCGCACCACGTTGTAAGCTTCTTCCAGGCGGGTAATGGTCTGTTGCAGGTCAATGATGTGGATACCATTACGTTCGGTGAAGATGAACGACTTCATCCGCGGGTGCCATCTGCGTGTACGATGGCCGAAGTGCACTCCGGTTTCCAGGAGCGCTTTCATCGAAACTACTGCCACTGTTCAATTCCTCCTTTTTGGTTACGTTTTAAGCGTCCGCCCTCTTCATCCCGGCGGAGAACCGGCTGAACAAGCCGGCACGCCTCCCCCGGTCCAAGGACGTGTTTGATACACACAACTGCGGCACACCATGCGGTGCCGCAGGTCGAGGGGAATTCTACCACGAATTTCTATCCCTGTCAAAATCCCCAGGCGGAGGGAGTGGGATTCGAACCCACGGAGCCCGAAGGCTCACGGCATTTCGAGTGCCGCGCACTAGGCCGGACTATGCGATCCCTCCATTATGCATTTTACCATCGTTTGTCGGCTGACGCAAGTTTCTACTCCACCAATTCGGCGATAACCACCAGACGGTGGGTATCTACCAGATATGGGTAACAGGTCATCAGGGTGAGCACCGGCATGCTGGTGGGATACATCACGCTCACGTCCTCTGGGGCTACAATGCGCTTGGCTTTGACGCGATAGTGGAAGGGCTGCACGCCAGCGTACACAATTATCTCATCCTCCAGTTCCAGCTTCTCCAGGTCGCGGAATATCTCACCGAAGATGTCATTGTGGCCTGAGATGAAACAGTTGCCCCGTTCACCCGGATTCGCGGAACCGAGGTGATGTCCGGCCCCCTTTTTCAATTGCTCCCAGCCATCGCCTTCCACAACTGGCACATCAACGCCGATGGCGGGAATTACCAGGCGCGTGGGAGCCCGTGGGCCTGGCGTGGGAATGACCACCACTGGGGCAGGTTCTACCCACTCACGCAGGTGCTCCGGCACTTCGCCTGGCACGGCGGGCGGGCTATGGCCGCCGGGCAGCACCGACACGTTGATCAATGGCGTGGCTGTCGGTGTGGGCTGCTCACGGGCGGCGACGGCTTCCCGGTTCAAGGTTTGTATCTCGCTGAAGAAGCCAATAATGACCAGGATCAGGCCGATCACCGCTCCCACTTCAACCATGAGCAACAGTTGATCCCGCAACCGTGCCCAGCGTTTCTCTCGGCTCACAGTCTGCTGTCCGGTATCAGTGATTTCTGCCGATGGAGCATCAACATCCCATGAGCGGAAGGCATCCGCTTCGCGGCGGGGAATCGGAGCTGCTGTCTGGGGGGCGGCCACTTCATCTGGCGGAATTTCCCGCTCGCGGGCCAGGGCAGCCGCGCCCTCGACCATGCGCCCGGTGGAGGCCATGCGCCGCACGCGGGCCATGCGCGCTTCCCGCTTCCTGATGAGCAGGATTTGCTCCAGTTCTTCAATTGTCAGATCGTCCACGCAGCGCCGGTCTTTCACCGCTCAACTTTCTCGCTTTTCAATCCTAATCCCTCTCTTCGCCAGCTCCGCGAAAAAGGATTCCGGTTCGATGCAACCTTCCGGGGCGACTACGCCTTTGGTAGAGATAGTACCTTGCGCCAGCATGAGGGCGCCGATGGACACCGGCACGCCGGTCAGCCGGCCCATTTTGTCGGTGACGGCGTAGGAGATGGTGCGTGGTTCGCCGTTCTTCCGTCCCACCACGTCCACCCGCGCTCCAGAGAATGGGATCCCGCCCGCGCCGATGAGCCCCTCCAGTTTGTAGATGATCTTTGAGGTGCGAACGATGCTCTGGTGCGATTTGCTCAGCCCCAATTTGACCAGAACATCGGCCAGGGTGTTGTTCCACTTGGGAGTGAGACCGCCTTTCAGGAACACATTCTGGCACTTGATGTAGCGGGGGATGGTCATCGGCTCCGGGTGGCCGCAGTGGAAGACCTCTACTTTTCCCAGGGCGCCGGCGAACTCCACGACTTCCTTGCCGCTGGAAGCGGGTACTTTGATCCATGTGCCATCTTTGTAGGTGGGCACGTCTCCGGTGACGGCGTAGAAGACGTGCATAACCACGGCCAGGCCAGCCGCGTCCTCCGCACCGCCGGCCCAGTAGATTTTGATGTCGTCCACCTTGTCGAGCTCGTCGGCTCCGGCGCGGGCCATCACGTTGGTGATGCCCGGTGTCCAGCCCATCCCGCACAGGAGGGTGATGCCTGCTTGCTTGGCCTCGGCGTCCAGGCCAAAGACTTCCTCGATGGGCCCCCAATCGTCGCAGATGTCCACATAATTCACGCGGGCACGGATGGCAGCACGGGCCATTTTCGGCGCGAAGTGGTAGAACGGACCGATGCAGCCCACGGCCACGTCCGCCCCTTGCAGCACGCTGTGCAGTGATGCGGGGTCCTCGGCGTCCACGAAGACACCTTTAACCCGCTCGCCCAGCTCCGAGGCTAATGCCTGGGCTTTGTCTTGCCGATAATCGGCGATGGTGATATGAGCCTCGCTGTGGGCTAGCAGATCGCGCACCGCATGACTGCCCATGTCCCCACAACCGCCCAGAACGACGATATTCATAACCTCTCCTCCTCTCTGCCAATGCGGCGGAGAGATTACCCTCTTCCGCCAGAATGGCCAAAAAAGAACAAATGATACAGTTCCGGGCGGCGGTCGGCGAAGAATGGGGACTGCGTCCGGACCTGCTCGACCAGCGCCAAATCAATCGTGGCCGTCAACAACACTTGGTCCTCGCCGCCCTCAATGATCTCCTGTCCCCACGGGTTGCATATCACCGAGTGCCCGCCAAAGCGCTCGTCTCCTGTTTGCCCCACCCGATTGCAGCCAGCAATGAACATCTGGTTCTCGATAGCCCGCGCCCGGATAAGGGTTTGCCAGTGTGCTATCCGCCGGAGTGGCCATTGGGCGACCAGGAAAACAATATGCGCTCCCGCTTCTGCGTACCGGCGGAAGACCTCCGGAAAACGGAGATCATAACAAATGGCCAGAGCACATTGTCCCCACGGCAGCTCGAAAACGGGCAACTCGTCTCCAGGATGCAGATAACGCACCTCCCCCATCGGGGCGAAGAGGTGTGTTTTGCGATAGACAGCTACCAACTCGCCCTGTGGGGCGAATAACGCCGCCGTGTTATACGTGTACTTCCCGTCTGTTTCCAGGAGGGAGCCCAGCAGATGAACCCTACCCTGCCGGGCTATGTCGGATAGCAGAGGAAAAGCGCCCGATCCAGGGACACTGGCGTACTTGGCCGCGTGGGCCAAGTCATAGTCGCTGAGCCATAGTTCAGGGAAAAGGATCAGGTCAGAGCCACGCCGTCCGGCTTCGATGGCCAGTTCACGGGTGCGGACCAGGTTCACTTCAGGTTGGGCCCAGGCCGGGTCCATTTGGGCCAGGGAGATTGTCAAAAGCGTCATCGTCTGCCTACCATCATCCGCAATAGCAGGTATAAGCCCCCCAGAATGAGCAGTAAAGGCCACCAGACGAGCAACTGGCCGGCAAACATGATCAGCAAACCAATAAGGAGCAGGGGTATCGCCGGATATTTAGCCCATCTGAGGTCCGGGTTGCCGAAGCTGAAAAGGTACAGTGCGGAGAACACCAGCCCCAAACCGACAAAGAACAGGCCACCGACCATTTCCCCCGACAGCCCGCGCGCTTCGATGAGGGGAATCAAAGCCACGACAATCAGCACTCCACCGGGGATAAGCGCCCACCATTGGCTGCGGTCACTGAGAAAAATAATCCAGAAGGCCAGGCTGATGCACAGCAGCATCACTGCCACCCCGATCTCGTCTGGCACCGCTGGCATAGTATTCAGAAAAATGAGCAGTCCGACCCCTATCAGGCTGGCTCCAGGAATCAGCGCCCACCACTGCTTTCGATCGCTGGCGTATACTGCCAGGAAAAGAAGACCTCCCCCGCCGAAAAGCAGGGTCCAGGACCACGATTTCCAGGCGCTCAAGAAACCCAGGTTTTGCAGCAACAATAAGATGCCACCCAGAATGAGCAGCAGAGCTAGGATGGTGCGTGTGAGTGAACCCTTCATCGAAATGCTCCTTTCAGGAATTGCTTGTGAGCGGCTTCAACCGCCTGCTAATCCGCCTCAGTGATTCGGCCTGCGCTACCCTTGTTTACGAGCCAGAACGAATAACACGGACTGGAACAACAAGTCCCGAAAACGGATGATCTCTAACCCATGGCTGGACAGCAAGCCACGCAATTCGCCAGATGTGAAATGCTCCTCGTGAATGCCGGTTGGCCTGTTGAGCAAGAAATCGAAGACGCGGGAGAAAAGCGACCGCCCCGGCGTGGTTATAAACACGTACCCTCCTGGCTTGGCAAAACGGACATGCTGGGCCATCGCCTGCCAGCGAGCTTCACCCCAGAAGTGCTCAATAACCAGGCTACTGTACACTAGATCGAATTGCTGATCCAGATCGAGTGCCAATAGATCGGCCTGTATGGTGGTTACCGGCAGTGTGCCCTTGCGCCGCCTGACCGATTCAATGGCCTCGCTGCAGAAGTCCACCGCGGTGAGCGCGCGCCCCCCATGCCGCCGGAGGATGGTCATCGTCATATCAGCATGACCGCATCCCAGATCAAGGATTGTGCCTCCTTTCAGATTCACGTCCCTGAGCATACTGAATGTTACCAGACGACTGACCCAGTTACCGAACGCACACAACCAGGCGGCAAGGCCGTTCCGGGGCCGGGCCCAGACCCGTTCCCAGGCCGTAGCCGGCATTGTCCCGGCCGGTTGGGCGCAATGCTCCACCTCGAAAATCCCCCCCTTTCCATAAACCGCCGAAATGAACAAGGTATATGGTTATTATACTATAAGGCGCGCAAAAGACAAAGTAAGGTGAAAGATGCGACGCACTTCAAAAGTGTGTCGTATCAGGTTGCTGGGCACGGTCTCCCGACCACGTCCTCTGGCTGGTCGGGAGACCGGCCAGGAGCGTTCGGATGGGCACTTAAAGTGCGTCGTATCTTCATAAGCTCTTTATATTTGACAGATGTATGGGGTTGTGATATAACACCAACGCTAAACCAACCCGAAGATGAGCACAATTGTGAAGCCCTGGTGCAGAGCATTGTGCTCTTCGTTTGTGAGCGAATCTGCGGGTTTGTAAGGAGGAAAAAAGTGCCATGATCGAAGTCGAGAATCTGACCAAGTATTACGGCAATCTGGCCGCGATCCGCAACCTCAACTTCCGGGTGGAACAGGGAGAAATTCTGGGTTTTCTCGGGCCTAACGGAGCCGGCAAAACGACCACCATGCGTATCCTGAGTGGGTACATGCCACCCAGCGCGGGTGCAGCACGCGTTGCCGGCTTCGATGTTTTTGCCGACTCGTTGGAGGTACGTCGCCGCATCGGGTATATGCCGGAGACCGTGCCCCTGTACCCGGAGATGTCCGTGGGCTCTTACCTGGACTTCATGGCTCGCATCCGGGGCGTGAGCGACAGGAAAACGCGAGTTAAGGCCGCAATGGAGGCCTGCCACATCACCGATAAGGCGGACACCGTCATCGGCAAACTGTCCAAAGGATACCGCCAGCGCGTGGGTTTGGCCCAGGCCCTGGTCCACGATCCCGAGGTACTCATCCTGGACGAGCCGACCATCGGCCTGGACCCCAAACAGATCATCGAGGTGCGCGAGCTCATCAAAGAACTGGGGCACGAGCGGACCATCATCCTCAGCACCCACATCCTCCCCGAAGCCCAGCAAACCTGCGACCGGGTATTAATCATCAATGAAGGGGAGATCGTGGCCGAGGGCACGTCCCGCCAGCTCACCGATCGCCTGGCGCGGGGCACGCTCCTGCATGTGCAGGTGGCTCAACCGGGCCAGGAGGTAATCGAAGCTCTGCGTCGGGTGCCCGGCGTGTTGGGCGTCGCCCCGGAAAACGGTGGTGTGTATGGCGTGACCTGCGCCCAAGGGCAGGATTGCCGGGCCACCATCGCCACCACGGTGGTTAACGGCGGCTGGGGTCTGTTGGAGCTGCACTCAGTGGAGATGAGCCTGGAGGACATCTTCCTCAAATTGACGGCGGAGGAAGCAACCACGCCGATGGACGATCAGCAGACTGAGGAAGGGAGGTCACATCATGCGTAACGCTTTAGCCATCGCCAGACGTGAACTGCAAGCCTATTTCGTCTCACCCATCGCTTATGTGGTCACTGCGGCCTTCCTGCTGGTCAGTGGCTACCTGTTTGCCGCTATTCTGTTGCTTTCCCAAGAGGCAACGTTGCGCTACCTCTTTGGCAACCTGACCACTATCTTGCTTTTCGTTGCTCCCCTGTTGACCATGCGCCTTCTGGCTGAGGAACAGCGCTCTGGCACGCTAGAATTGCTGCTCACCTCGCCGGTACAGGATTGGGAAGTGGTGCTGGGCAAGTGGCTGGCCAGCCTGGGATTGTTCGCCGGCATCATGTTACTCACCGGCTATTACCCTCTGATCCTGTGGCGCTACGGCAATCCCGATTGGGGGCCGGTGCTCACCGGATATGGCGGTGTACTGTTGCTGGGCGGGACTTTGCTGGCCCTGGGCACGCTGACCTCGGCCCTGACCAGCAATCAAATCGTGGCTGCCGTGCTGGGCGTGGGTCTGTCGGTTTTGACCTGGTTGATAGATGCCCTCTCCCAGTTCACCGGGCCACCTGTTTCCGGCGTGTTCGATTATCTGGCCCTCAGCACGCATTTCTATGATTTCCTGCGCGGGATAGTAGACACCAAAGATGTCGTGTATTACGCGAGTGTCATCGTGGTGACCCTGTTCCTGGCTACCCGCGTGCTGGAGACAAGGAGGTGGCGATAGATGCGCGCTCGAATACACTCCATCGCAACATATCTGGTATACGCTGGCCTGTTAGCCCTGATCATTGGATTGGGTTTATATCTGGTGACCCGGCAATTTAACACCGTGGTAGAGGTGCTACTGGGTCTTGGCCTGGTCCTCATCGGGCTGTTCATCGTGGCCCGGCCCGAGCAGGTGAAACAGGCCCTGACCGGGCGCACGGCGCGTTACGGTGGAAGCGCCACTTTGATGAGCGTGACCCTCATCGGCATCCTGGTGCTGGTGAACTTCCTGGGTAACCGTCATCACAAGCGCTTCGACCTGACGGCCAGCAAGGAATATTCCCTTTCCCCCCAGACCATCCAGATTCTGGCCGAATTGAAGGAACCGGTGGACATCACCGCTTTTTTCACCGCCAGCTACTACTACCGTCAGGAAGCCGATGATCTGATCACTGAGTATCTCTACCATACCAACAAGCTAAACTATCGGGTGATTGACCCTGAATTACAACCAGGGGTGGCCCGCCAGTACGGGATCACCCGCGACGGCACCATGCTCTTCCAGCAAGGGGATCGCCGGCAAGAGGTGTATTATCCCGATGAAAAAAGCATCACCACTGCCATTCTCAAAGTGACCCAGGCGGAAACCAAGACCATATATTTCATCACTGGCCACAAGGAGCACGACCCGGAGGGAACTGGTCAGGGTTCCTATAGCACCGTTCGCCAGGCGTTGTTGGACGAAAACTATCAGGTCAGCACGTTGAACCTGGCCACCATCACCGACACCGTGCCTGTGGACGCCGCCGCTTTGATCGTAGCCGCTCCCCAGATTCCCTTCTCAGACAAAGAAGCGGAAACGTTGCGCGCTTACCTGGATGGCGGTGGCAAAGTCATGTTCCTGACCGATCCCACACTGCCGAATGTGCTGGGCAACGATTACCTGGCCAAATGGGGTTTCCGCTTGCGGGACGACATGGTAGTTGATCCGGTCAACGCTTTCTTCGGTGACTATTTGACCCCGCTGGTGTCCCGCTATCCTTACAGCACGATCACCAAGGACCTGGGAGGATTGAGCTCGTTTTTCCCTGTCGCCCGTTCGATTGAGCCGATGGCAGAATTGCCAGACGGCGCGATCACCAACCGGCTGATCGAGACCGGGCAAAATAGCTGGGGCGAGACCGATTTGCAGAACCGTCAACTCAGCAACGACAAGAGCGCGGACGCCCAGGGCCCCCTGGTGCTGGGCATCAGCGCGGAAAGGACGGATAGTGGTGGACGGTTAGTGGTCTTCGGCGATTCGGACTTCGCCGCCAACGAAGTGTTGAATACGGTGAGCGGCGCGCTGGGCAACAAAGACCTGTTCCTCAATGCCGTCAACTGGCTGACCGAGGAGGAAATTCTCATCTCCATCAGCAGCAAACCAGCAGACGTGCGCCAGATCACCCCTTTGACCGGCATCCAACAGCGGCTGATCCTCTACTCCAGCATCGGCATCATGCCCCTGGTGGTGATCGTCGCCGGGGCGTGGGTATGGTGGAACCGGAGGTAACGAACTTTTGAGCAAGGGTTAAGAGGTGAGAAGGATGAATCGCAGGAATTTACTCGTTTTACTGGTTATCCTGATCGCTTTGGGTAGCTACGTATACTTGGCTGAGATCCGGCGAGGCCAATCTCCCGCTACGGAGACTTCGACTGCACAACAGCTATGGACGATGGCCGCCGAGGACGTGGTCCGTCTGGAGGTTGAGCAACCGGTGAAGGCCTCGGCTGTGCGTTTGACCTATTATGGAGAGATTGGATGGCAGTGTCTGGAGCCATCCCTCGAAGCCACGGATCAGGAGCGCGTCAAGCAGATTATCTCCCAATTGGTTAGCATCCGCGCCAACCGTGTGTTGAGCGAAACCAATGAGCCGCTCAGCGTCTTTGGCTTGGCCGCGCCGGGTTACATCATCCGCATCTTGCCCCAGGGCAAGGATGAAATAGTGCTTCGTATTGGAGATAAGAATCCACAGGGCACGGCCTATTACGCGCAAATCGGGGGGCAACAGCCTATCTACTTGCTGCCTACCTATGCCCTTGACCAAGCTATTGGCCTGCTGACCTCACCCCCAGTGCCGCCGACACCCACGCCCACCGCCACGCCAGTGTCAACACCATCACCCGAGACGACAGGAACGCCGACATCGTAACGCGGCATTCATGCCGCAACTAAAGGGCGGCGCGAAGGTCGCGCTAAAAATCTTCGCGGTTGGGGGTAGCCGACGGCACTGCCGTCGGCTACCCGTTTATCCCTTTACCTAATGTGATTGACTTCCCCTGATGTCCAGTGTATAATCGTTCTTGAACATGGAGTAAGGGGAAAGTAACGTGAGTTTGTGGGATGGGTCTCGACCGCTAACTCGGATGGAACGACTGGCCATGGCTGGCACCATCCTTATCTGGTTTGGAGTGGTACTCCTGGCCGTGGGCATAGCCCTGGCTTATCACCATGTCCAGTTAGAGGCGCGAGCTTACGCCGGACTGGCCCCAACTGATTTTGTGGTCACTGAGACCATCGTTCCTACCCCCACTGCGGAAACCATCGCCCGACCGGTCACCGTGACCCCAACACCGGCCCTGACGCGCGTCTGGCGTGAGTCGCATCTCGATCCCGAGGCTACGCTGACACCGCCCAACCCGTTGGTCACTCCTCGTCCCGCATCAACCCCGCGGCCCACGGCCACTCCGATGCCCCAGTGGCCTCCGCCCGCCAGCGCCCCACCAACCCGTCTGGTAATCCCGACCATCGGGGTGGACGCCACGGTAGTGCCTGTTGGCTGGCACACCGCCGAAGAAGGTGGAAAACTGGTGAACGTGTGGGACGTGGCCGATTACGCGGTTGGCTGGCATAAAACCTCGGCCTATCCGGGGCATGGGGAAAATGTGGTCATGAACGGCCATCACAACATCCGCGGCAAAGTCTTCCGCTATCTGGTGGATTTAGCCGCCGGAGATGAGGTCATTGTCTACGTGGGGGAGACGGCTTATCACTACCGGGTGACGGAAAAGCACATCCTGGAGGAAAAGAACGCCCCCGCTGAGGTGCGCGAACGGAATGCGCGGTGGATTGCTCCCACTGGCGACGAGCGCGTGACCCTGGTCACCTGCTGGCCTTACACTAACAACACCCATCGGGTGATCGTGGTTGCCAAGCCTGTTACTGATTGAGAGATGCAAAGAGAGGAGCTGTGACAATGCACCGCAGTGATTTCGCCACGCTACAGGATTTTGCCGGATACATCGCTCAACTTGAAGAGAATTACACAGAGAAACTATTCCACGCTTTGTATAAGAATGCGGGCAACATCCAGGCTTGGTACAATGAGCCCAATAAAGTGCCAGACACATGGGTGGGCAAGATGGTCATTAGCCCAAAAGAACCCTCCGCGCCGTGGGAGCAGGTAGGAGAAATTGTTATTGTAGGTATAATAAACCGCGAGTTTCCAGAGTGGTTTCCAGTAGGGTTACCGATTGGCTCAGAGGCGCGGTTAAGCTCATCCGATGCCGTCATTCACATTGACGTAAAGACGCACAAGGAAGGCGATTCGGATCTGGATCGAACTCAGGACGTACGCCCAGAACAAATCAGCACTGATGAAGACGAAAGTTATGTACAGGACAGCAAAGGGCAACTCGGTGATTGTGCACCCAAGTTGCCCCCGTATTACGTATTTGGCCCCAACCTATTGAAAGTGACAATTTCAGCTTTCGTGATCTGTGCCTACCGGTTCGATGAAATCAATGGCTACCAATATCTGACGCGCGTGCAGCTCTTTACTGTGCCCAATGGCGTTCTGAGAGCTGTCTATGACTACACAGACATCTTCCAAGCAGGCAAAGACGGACGCACAGGTCACCGGTATCGTATCAATTTACCAATCCTGGCCAGCCACGAACCCTGGCGCTGGCGCGAGGTACGTTATCGGGCACAAGGTTTTGAGGTCACCCGGTAACCCTGCTCAGCGTCCCTCAATCAAGCTGCTTGCCAGTTCAATAATTTGGTTCTCCTCCGCAGCGATAGAATGTCTAAGTTCTTCGATTCGCTGGCGATGAGCCTTGAAAGCGTCTCCATAACGCTGATGGTCTTCTGGAAGCGGAATTGACAAACGACGAAGGTCTTTCTCGGCGATGCGGCCTGACATTTCACCAGTGGAATAAATGGTCATTAACTGAAGAAATTGCGGGGAGCGCAAAATCTCGGCTACATAATCAGGATCGTAGCCCTCATGCAGTCGAAGCACTGAGAATTCGGGGATAGCCAATGCACCATCTAATTCAGGCGGTACGACAACGATAGCGCCACGATAAGCTCGCCGACGGCTGATCAGGATGTCACCAGCACGTAAACGCTTCAATGATGTGTAATTGCTGTCTTGTCCCTTGATGTGTTTGGGAGATATGGTCAAAGTCACCGGATCAACACAACTCGTCTCCACCAAACGGATCTCGCCTGAAGTGAAACGGGGGTTGACTTTTTCGGTATAGAATGAGCCTATGTCAGACAGTTTAACGAGTTTGTGCTTTGGATTGTGATGAAATAGGCTGATGATATGCCGATGTTCAGGAATGTAGAATTTGGCGTCAATGCGATCTTTGAGTTCATTGATTGATACGAGGTAGCGTGTATCCTGCTGCTGATACTCCGCAATAGTCTGGGGCAAATCATTTCTATCGTCAGGCCGTCCGGTGGATGTGAAACCAATATGCTCGACCCGCTTCATAAAGATATTATAATCCTCAGGCACTTGAGCCAGTTTGCGAATAAAAAGCAAGCTGCCCCGCACGCTGGTACCAGATGGGATAAAAGCCCAATCGGGTAGTTCGATTACGGCCAGGATTTGAGTATGTCGTCGGATATAGTCGCGTACATGGGCCAGGTTGCGATTGGTAAAAATGCCCTGAGGGATAACGATGCCGGCCACGCCGCCATTTTTGAGAACCTGGATGATACGCTCGATAAACAGCACTTCACGGGTTACCGATGAGACGCGCCCACGCCCATTTTGTCCTAATTCGAATTTTGACAAAACGGCAGGGTCTTTTTCATACCCGGCGAAAGGTGGGTTGGCAAATACCACGTCTACTGTATTCTCGCCCACCAATGCTTTCAGACGCTCGTTGGTTGACTCCTCAGTCTTCAAGGCGTTGACGGTAAAGATATTGCTATAGTCTAGACCGTGCATTAGCAAATTGAGGCGAGCCACGCGGGCCGTGCGTTCGTTGATCTCGGTGCCAATGAGACACCGGCGGCTATATTCCTTGAGTATGCGCTCCATCTCCTGTGGGGGCAAATTAGGCTGAGCACGTTGAGTTTGCTCTCTGATGATTTTGGCACACATGATCAAAAAGCCACCTGAACCACATGACGGGTCATATACCACTTTTTCTGCGTCAATGCCTACGAACCTGACCATAAACGCGACGATGCTGCGATGGGTGAAAAACTGACCCAATTCACCCCGAAAGGTATTACCAAGAATGCTTTCGTATATCGTACCTTTGACGTCGGCGCCCTGCACCTGTGATGTAGTGTCCATCAAGCTATAATGTTGCAATGCCCTGAAAACTTCGTAGATGGCCAAATTGTCCAGGTTGATGGCATTATCAGTGAATATACTGTCAAAGCCCGGCGTTTCGTTAGCCTGGTCAAATAACCAGCGTATCCGGGCGGCAAATTGCTCTGGCTGTTCGCCACGTTGAATCGCGGTGCGAGCACCAGCTATCGTCATCTCATCATACAACTTAACAAACAGGAGCTTGCTGAATTCGTCAAATGCCTGAGCGGGATCAAAACCGTGGCGTTCCCATAGAACATTGTGACAGCGCAGCACCACCTTTTGAAGTTCGTATTCATTAGCAAAGCGGGCAGTGACCATCGTATGACTCCTTTCCGATGCTGACAAGCCTGCATGGCTATATTTTAGCCTGATAGGCTAATACCGTCAAATTCAACTACCCGCTAGTGAAAAAACAGCCGCTTGTATAAGACCAAGGTTCTATGCCTCCAGAGACACGAGAACATGCACAAATATCGAGGTGCAAAATGACAAGCATTTTGGATCTGCCAATAGTAGCCCGTGTGCGGCGGAACCACGCTGTGGAACACGCCACCATTCACGTGCTGTCCGCACGTAACCCGCATCTGCGATTGATGGGGCGCACCGGGCCGTCGGGTTTTACGCTGTACGGCTGGGTGCACACCGAGGAGGTAGCCTCCGCCGTCGCCGAGGCGCTTAACCGCCTCCAGGCCGGGGAATATCACCTGGCTATTCACCCTCATTGTGGCACCAATATGGTTGTTGGCGGGATGCTGGCCGGCCTGGCAGCCTTCGCAGCCCTGATCTTTCCGCGCCGCTCAAAATGGCGGCTCAGTCGCCTGCCGGATATGATGCTGGCCACCATGCTGACTCTGCTTGTCGCTCAACCGTTGGGCTTGATCCTGCAAGAGCGGGTCACCACTTCGCCGGAGGTGCGGGGCATGTTTGTCCGGCGCATCAACCGGCAACAATGGGGCCGACTGGTAGTTCACGAAGTGATCCTCGGTCAGGAGTAGCGGATGTTCTATCTCTTCCACGGCGAGGATGAGTTCTCCCGTATGGAGGCCATCCGGAGCTTGAAACAACGCATGGGCGAAGATCCAGCCGTGGCCGATCTTAATACCACCGTGCTGGATGGGCGGAAAATCACCTTAGCCGAACTACAACACGCTTGCGACGCTATCCCGTTCATGGCCGAACAGCGGCTGGTCATCGTTGAGGGACTGCTGAGCACACTTTCTGCGCGAGGTAGACATCAGGACGAGGATAAACCAGCCGAGCAGCGCAGCGAGGAACTCGATGAACTGCTGACTTACCTGCCCCGCCTGCCTTCCACCACCCGCCTGGTTTTCGTCGAGGATCGCTCTATCTCCCGCACTCATCCCGTCCATAAGCTGGCCCTGGAATTGGACTGCGGCTATGTCAAAGAGTTCGTCCTTCCCCAGGAAAGTGCGCTCCATAGCTGGATCACCGAGCGGGTAAAAAGATACGGCGGCCAGATCACACCCCAGGCGGCCAGAGAGCTGGCGGCTTTTGTGGGCAATGACCTGCGGCTCCTGGACAATGAAATAGCCAAACTGGTGGCCTATACCGGGAGTGAACGACCTATCGGCGTGGATGACGTGCACCTTATGGTCAGCTACGCCCAGGAGGCCAACGTGTTTCACATGGTGGACGCGCTGGGCCGCCGCGATGGACGGACTGCCATGCGCCTGCTCCATCAGCTACTAAATGATCAATCACCTTTAGCCCTGCTGGGGATGATCGTCCGCCAGTTTCGCATCCTGGTGCAGGTGAAAGAGCTGGACGAGCGTGGCATGCGTGCGTCCGAGATAGCCTCGGAGTTGAAACTGCAAAAGTTTGTCGTTGACAAGGGATTGCGCCAGGCACAGAATTTCTCGATGGCCCAACTCCGAACAGTCTATGAAAAGCTGGTCGAAACCGATGTGGCCATCAAGACCGGGCAGCTAGACGCGGCGCTGGCTTTGGACCTCCTTGTCGCCGGAGTAAGCCGCCGATGAGTGCAGGGGTGATTTGTAAATTGCCCCCTGATTGCGTTTGCCCAAAGCTTTCGATTGTGGTACAATATTTTCAGCATTGGGGCGTCGCCAAGCGGTAAGGCAGCGGCCTTTGGAGCCGCGATTCGCAGGTTCGAATCCTGCCGCCCCAGTCTGGTAGTAAGGCGGAAGATTGAAAGGTTGAGAGATGCGTTCGAGCCGTCATGGCAGCAATGATCAAGATGAGTTTCCAGGTGTCTGCATGGAGCCTTCTTGGTCGTTTTTTGTTTCAGGGGGTGCCAGATGACGGAGTTGGCAGTAGTGATTCTGGCGGCGGGCGAGGGTACCCGTATGAAGTCCAGCCTGCCCAAAGTACTGCATCCTCTGGCCGGGCGGCCTATGGTGTGGTATGCGGTGGAGACGGCCACCCGGCTCAGTGCAGATAAGCCGGTGCTGGTAGTGGGACATGGGGCCGACCTGGTACGCCGTACCCTGGGCGAGGCGGTGGTATATGTGGAACAGGCCGAACAGTTGGGCACGGGACATGCCGTTCTTCAGGCTCGTCCGTTGCTGACCGGGCGTAGCCGGACTGTGCTGGTGTGTTACGCGGACATGCCCCTCCTGACTGTAGACACGCTAAGCCGTCTGGTGACTTTGCAACAGCGCTCCGGGGCGGCCATCACCATGCTCACTTTGCTGGCCGATGACCCCATGGGTTTCGGGCGGGTAGTGCGCGGCCCAGCTGGACAGGTGCAGGCCATCGTTGAGGAGGCAGTGGCCACCCCTGCGCAGTTGGCCATCCGCGAGTTGAACGCTGGCGTTTACTGCTTCGCGGCAGATTGGCTCTGGTCTCAATTGCCGAACCTGCCGTTGAGTCGCAAGGGTGAGTATTACCTGACCGATTTGATAGAAATGGCTGTGAGCGACGGTCAACGGGTAGAGGCCCTGGTTTCTGAGGATGCGGAGGAATTACTGGGTATCAACAACCGCGTGCACCTGGCCCGCGCGGAGGCCATTCTGCGCCGACGGATCAACGAGAAATGGATGCTTTCTGGTGTGACTCTGGTAGACCCGGCTGCTACCTATATCGAAAGTACCGTTGAACTGGGAGCGGACACGGTGATCTATCCCAATACCCATCTGCAGGGTAAGACCATCGTAGGCACGGGTTGTGAAATTGGCCCCAACACCCTGGTACGCGATTCGATAATCGGTAACCGCTGCGCCATCCGCGCCTCGGTCGTGGAGGAAGCGCGTATTGAAGATGAGGTAGACATCGGTCCTTTTGCCCATCTGCGGAAAGGTGCGCACCTGGGGTCGCGCGTGCACATGGGCAATTTCGGCGAGGTGAAGAACTCATATCTGGGGCCTGGCACCAAGATGGGTCACTTTAGCTATGTAGGCGATGCCACTATTGGCGCCGAAGTGAACATCGGGGCCGGGACGATCACCTGCAACTTCGACGGGCAACGCAAGCATCAGACGATCATCGAGGATGGCGCTTTCATTGGCAGCGATACCATGCTTGTCGCTCCGGTGCGGGTAGGAGCGGGGGCGAAAACAGGGGCCGGGTCGGTGGTCACCCGCGACATACCGTCCGGCAGCCTGGCTTACGGCGTGCCTGCCAGGGTGAAATCCAATGATAAATGACCAGTGACCCAATGACCAAAATCCAATGAGGAGATCGGTCACAGCGTCACAGGGCAGGAATATCTGATAGAGCAGGGGGCGCTTACAACATGGAGGATAGTGAACTCATCGCTTTGGCTACCCGGGTTCGGGAGCGCGCTTACGCGCCGTATTCGGGCTACAAAGTCGGGGCGGCATTGTTGGGTGTATCGGGTCAAGTATACACGGGTTGTAACGTGGAAAACGGAGTCTATCCCCTGGGCCTGTGCGCGGAAAAAGCGGCGGTGGCCAAAGCCGTATCCGAAGGGGAACGCCAGTTCGCGGCTATCGCCGTGGTCACCGAGGACGGGGGCACTCCTTGCGGGGCCTGCCGCCAGGTGCTTTCCGAATTCGGGCTGGACATACGAGTCATTGTGGCCAGCATGTCCGGTGAGATACGGACCTTCACGGTGAGGGAACTCCTGCCCGAGGCTTTTACTCTGGCATGTCGGTGATAGGACATGGGTATAAACAGGGATTGCCAAAGGGATGGCTTGATGATATAATATCTTTAGCTCTGGTTCTCTGTAACGCGGCACTCATGCCGCTACTATCTGCGAGAATCTGTGTGTTTCTACGGCGAAAGCGAATTGTCCACGGCCAGGTGGAGGGCTGCCCCCTCTTGCTGTGCAGGCTAAATCGGAAGATGTGCCATGACGAAAATCCTGATCATTGACGATGATGAGAAACTAACCCGCCTGGTGCAGTTATTTCTGAGCCAGCATGGCTATGAAGTGCACACAGCCTCCTCCGGTCTCCAGGGCCTGCAATTGGCTTATGACCTCCATCCCGATTTAGTGGTGCTAGACATTATGATGCCAGGCATGGATGGCTGGGTGGTCTGCAGCCGGCTGCGCGACGTTTCCGATGTGCCCATCATCATGCTCACGGCGAAAGATGGCGAGCGCAACATTGTGGAAGGTTTAGAGGCCGGGGCCGACGACTACGTGGTTAAGCCGTTCAGTATGGCCGAGTTGCTGGCCCGCGTTCGGGCTTTGTTGCGCCGCGCCAGCCAGAATTCCCGTGTGGAGGAGATGAAGGTCTTCGATAACGGGGAACTGGTGGTCAATTTCTCTAAGCGCGAGGTCATTGTCAGAGGCCAGCCGGTTAACCTGACCCCCACCGAGTTCGAGTTGCTGTCCTGCCTGGTAAAAAACGAGGGACGAGTCCTTCCCCACTCAGCGTTACTACGCCAGGTTTGGGGTGACGAATACGTGGGCGAGACTCAGTATCTGAAATTGTACATCCGCTACCTGCGCCAGAAGATTGAACGCGATGCCAGTAATCCCGAGTATATCCTCACTGAATGGGGCGTAGGCTATCGTTTCGAGGGGGGGTAAGCTTACAGCCATTCAAAGCCTCTTGTGGTGGGTGGGCGACGGTATTGCCGTCGCCCACCCTGTTTATTGTGCAAAGTGCCTGGCGATGGTATAATAACAAATGACCAAGTCCCAATGGCTCAAATTCCCCAACCCAAATTCTTTTGGGTGGCGAGGGTTACAGCATGAAACAAGACCTGTTTGATTTCGGTCGGCAGGAGCAATTGAAGAAACGCGCACCTTTGGCCGCACGGATGCGCCCGCGCACTCTGGATGAATTCGTCGGGCAGGAGGACATCGTCGGACCGGGCAAATTGCTGCGCCGGGCCATCGAGACCGATAAGCTGTTCTCGTCTATCATCCTCTGGGGGCCGCCGGGCACGGGCAAAACCACCCTGGCCATGGTCATCGCCAACCACACCCAATCGCACTTCGCCACCATCAGCGCGGTGATGTCCGGCGTGGCCGACATCCGCGCCCTGGTCAAAGAGGCCCAGGACCGGCTGGGCATGTTCGGTCAGCGGACCATTGTCCTGGTAGATGAGATCCACCGCTGGAATAAAGCGCAGCAGGACGCGTTATTGCCCCACGTCGAGGACGGGACCATTATCCTCATCGGGGCAACGACCGAAAACCCCTACTTCGAGGTCAACCCCCCGTTGGTCTCTCGCTCGCGCATCTTCCAGTTGCGACCTCTATCCGAAGACGAGTTGCGCATCATTGTTGAGCGGGCGCTGACCGACAAGGAGCGCGGCTACGGCGATCGGCAGGTACGCCTGGACGAGGACGCCCTGGCGCACATCGTGCACATCGCTGGCGGAGACGCCCGTAATGCCCTCAACGCCCTGGAACTGGCCGTGGAGTCCACCCCGCCGGACGAGGACGGCGTGATCCATATCACCCTGGAAGTGGCCCAGGACAGCATCCAGCGGCGGGCGATCCTGTACGACCGGGACGGCGATGTTCACTACGACACCATCAGCGCCTTTATCAAAAGCCTGCGCGGCAGCGATCCCGACGCGGCATTGTACTGGCTGGCCAAGATGATTTACGCCGGCGAAGACCCGCGTTTCATCGTCCGGCGGATGATTATTTTCGCCAGCGAGGACGTGGGCCTGGCCGATCCGCACGCGCTGATGGTGGCTACCTCGGCGGCGGAGGCCCTGGAGTGGGTGGGCCTGCCGGAGGCGCAGTACGCTCTGGCCGAAGCTGCGATTTACTTGGCTACCGCCCCCAAAAGCAACTCCGTGGGCGCCTACTGGAAGGCCCTGGCCGTCGTGGAGGAAGAGGGTATCGTCGAAGTGCCCGATCACCTCAAGGATGCCTCGCGGGACGGCCAGGCCCTGGGCCACGGTCAGGGGTACAAATACCCGCACGACTATCCCTACCACCACGTTCAGCAGCAGTACCTGCCCGACCGTTTACAGGGCACCCGTTTCTACGAACCGGGCAACCTGGGGTACGAGATCAATATCCGCAAGCGGCTGGCCTTCTGGCGGGGGGAGAAAGGGTCAGCCGATGGAGCGGATTAAGCCGATAAAGTCTAGAGATGGTTCAGAATCGGTTGACACTTTAATCAGGCAGCATACTGTCAACGAATGGCGGAACGAATAAACGAATAACCATCGCCGCGGTCTATTCGTTTATTCGTTGGATATTTGTTGACAAAGAGGTCGCCCGAGCCGAGAAACGCACAATTAAATAATGTGGTAGGGGCGACCCCTTGCGGTCGCCCCGGCGGGCTTAATCGGATTCATCGGCTGACCAGTGCCCGGCAAAAGACTGGATTATCAGGAAAAGCTTCGATGACTGCACAGAACTCAACGATCAACCCCATCTTGGTGGACACGCCACAGGCCCTGGCCCGCACCGTGGCCCGCTTGCAGGCCGAGCCCGCCGTGGCCGTGGATACCGAGTCCAACAGCTTCTACGTCTATCACGAACAGGTATGCCTGATTCAGTTCTCCATACCAGGGCAGGACTTCCTGGTGGATTCCCTGGCCATATCTGACCTGAACCCTTTGGCCCCCCTGTTCGCCGATGCGGGCATCGAGAAGGTGTTCCACGCCGCCGAATACGACGTGATGTGCCTCAAACGCGATTTCGGCTTCCAGTTCGTCAACCTGTTCGACACCATGATCGCCGCTCGCATCCTGGGCTGGAAGCGATACGGATTGGGCTCGATCCTGGAAGAACACTTTGGCGTGCAGCAGGACAAACGCCTGCAACGCGCCAACTGGGGCCAGCGCCCCCTGTCGCCGGAACAGTTGCAGTACGCGGCCCTCGATACCCACTACCTCCTGCCCCTGCGCGACATTCTACGCGCCGAGTTGCAGGCCCGCCGGCGCGAGAGGGAGGCCAGAGAAGCCTTCGCCGCTCTCCCCGCCCTGGAGTGGACCAAACAAGGGTTCGACCCCAATGGGTTCTGGCACATTAAGGGCGTCCACGACCTGTCGCCTGCTGGACAGGCAGTGTTGCGCGAGCTTTACCTCTACCGCGATGAACAGGCTCGCTCCCGCAATTTACCACCGTTCAAGGTGCTTTCTAATGCGGTTTTGATCCATCTCAGCGAACGACGTCCGACTACCATCGGAGAATTGCGCCAGGTGAAGGGAATCACCCAGGTGGTGGTCAAGCGCTACGGACGCGGGTTGCTGGACGCTATCCGCCGGGGTTGGAATGCTTCTCCACCTCGGCTTCCGGAGCGTCCGCCCCGTCCTCAAAACGCTGTTCTGGAGCGCTACGAGGCTCTGCGACGCTGGCGCAAGCGTCGGGCCGAAGCGCGCGGGGTGGAACCGGACGTACTTATCTCCAACGAGACGCTGTTTGAGCTGGCCAAACGCGCTCCTCAGGACCTCGAGGCCCTGGCCGAGCTCGATTTGCTGGGTCCGTGGAAATTGGAGACTTACGGCACTGAGTTGCTGGCCGTGTTGCGCCGTAGGAGCAGATGACAACTTGTCCTGCGAAAACACGAAGGCTCAAAGGAAACTATGATGTCTAAACACGGTTGGCAGACTGTGGCCCTGGTCGCCATAAGCGCATTGCTTTTGCTCCTCTTCTGGTCCACATTCTACTGGCTGTGGTGGAACTGGCGCACGAACGAGTACTACTCGCACGGGCCGCTGATCCCACTGGTGGCCGGGTATCTAGCCTGGCGGCGACGTCCCCAGGGGAATTCGTCCTCGCCCTCCAACTGGGGATTGTTGGGCCTGGGAGGGGGGTTGGCCGGCTACCTGGCGGGGATGGCCCTGCGCGCGCCGTTTCTCTCGGCCCTGGCTTTTATCGTTGTGCTAGGCGGGTTGGTGTGGTTCTTGTTGGGTGACGAGGCTCTGCGCCGCTGGTTGTTTCCCCTGGCTTATCTGATCCTGGCTGTACCTCTGCCGTTCGTGGATGCTTTCGCCACCTACCTGCAAGGGCTGACCGCTCAGGCGGCGACAGCTTTGGCACGCCTGCTGGGGGTGTCTGCCATCAGCGAGGGGGGACGGATTACCCTGACAAGTTGTTCGCTGGTAGTGGGCGCGCCGTGCAGCGGGATGCGTTCTCTGGTGGCTCTCCTGGCTTTGGCGGCAGTACTGGCTTATCTGCTGCGCGGCTTCTGGCTGAGGCGTGGAATTCTGCTGGGGCTGGCCGTACCGTTGGCGGTGGTCGCTAACGTGGTCAGAGTGCTCTCCCTTTTGCTGGTCGCCGATCGCTGGGGAGAGGATATGGCTCTGCGTTATTGGCACACTTTCTCCGGCCTCATGTTTTTCATGGCCGCGCTGGGGTTGCTGATTGGGGCAGGTTGGGGATTGGGATGTCGCGAAATTCGTTCCGATATTTGATCGTTCTGCTTCTGCTGGCCCTGGCCGGAGCAGGAGGCTGGTGGCTGAGCAGAAGCGGTGCTGGGGAATCGTCACCTGTGGGCCACTCCTTCGTGGCCGATATTGACTTCTGGCGACGGACACCTCGCCAGGTTACCGTGATAACCCCCTATGATTTCCACTTGGGCCGCCTGGACAGTGTACCTCTGGACGTGGGCAACTGGCACGGCGTGGACGTCCCGGCCAGCCCGGACGTGGCGGTGTACCTGGAGCCGGAGCAGTACGTGGTGCGCCGTTACCAGCGCGGAGGCGGGAATGGCCCGGCCCTGTGGCTCAGCCTGATCGGCAGTCGTCAGACCAAGAGCTTTCATCCACCGCCACTGTGCTATACCACCTGGCATACCGAGGTGGGTTCGACGGCCATACCGCTGGACGGCGGCGACCTCCATGCGCTGACGCTGGTGGTCAGCCAGGGAGAACGCCGCTACATCATGCTCTACTTCTACCTCTGGTCAGACGCTGCCCGACGCCTCGAGGATGGGATGGTGATGTTCAAAGTGATGTCCGAGCCGCTGGGCACGGACGAGGAGACCCTGGCCTTACAGCGGGAGTTCGCGCGGCAGTTTTTCACAGCAGTGCAGCGGTGACGGCTCCCCCGCCGTTGGCCGGGGCTTCCTACTACCACACGACCACGCTGCCGGGAGCCGGTACGTAACGCACGCGGAAGTCGCGGGCGCAGTTATCGGAATCGCGGTTGGCGGGCCAGCGCTCCAGAGAATTACCGGCGTGCACCGGAGACAGGTCCGCAAAAGGCACCACGCCCGGATAGCTTCCTGTGCCGTAGACCACTACATCCACGACCGCACCAGTGGCATCCAAGAGAAGTACTTCATCGCCGTTATTGCTCAGGGCAAATTCACCATTGCCCCAGTCCGAGGGGATCAGATTGGGGATGGCCAGGTCGGTATCATTCCATTCATAATCGGGATCGGTTGGGGGGCTATAACCGAGGCTGCGGAACCCAGCGGCTGTCTGGGCGATGACCAGCGTCTCTCCCGGCCCAATCTGCGCTCCATCTGGGAATTGGTAGAGACGCTCGTAATCGCCGGAGTTCACTGCATCGCCCAGTCTGAATCCAGCCAGGTTGACAGTGCTGGCCGTCGGGTTGTACAGCTCAATCCACTCCTTGCCCGTGTCGTTTCCTGGGGGATCGTAGAGCACCTCGCTGATGAGCACGTGGTCGGCCACTGGCACGTAATCTTTCATCACCAGTGGCAGGTAGACATTCCGCGCGCCAGGGAATTGAGGTGGAGCAGAGGCCCAGTCGTGTTCAAACACTTCGGTCAGGTAGGCGCGGGCCGCGGCAGAACGGACCTGGAGGGCCAGTTCGCGGTTGACCTTCGCCGAGGTGGCGGTGCCGTTGAGACTGCCCACGTGCAGGTAATCGTCGTCGCTCTGTGCGTCGTCCACCAGGACCATTTTGTTGTGGATGCCCAGGCCGGCCGGGTTGCCCAGGCGGCACTCCAGATCCAGCGTCTCGGAGACGGCGATGGTGTTCACGTAGGCACAGGTGGCCGTGTTGGAGCGCGCTTTATCAGGGTTGTCGTAGTAGCTGTCCAGAAGGATGCGCACAGTAGCGCCCCGGCGGGCGGCGGCGATGTAGGCCTCCAGGCGGGGGTTAGGGTCGTCCTCGACGTTGTTGCCCCAATAAGGATGCTCGTACATCTGCTCGACCAGAACGGTGTCGCTCATCCCGGCGCGGGCCACCATGGCCAGCAGGCCATCGGTCTGGCGCAGGCTGGTCTCCGGCGACTGCACGACCTCGAAAGCCATCGTGGTGTTTGCCAGGACGAAGGGCGTTGGAAACTGTACGCCATAGGACCAGCCGCCGGAGGTGTAGACCGGGGTATAACCGATAGGCACGGTGTAGGATGGTACGCTGCCCCAGAGCACGATGTCGTTGTGGTGGGTCGGATCGCAATCGGCGGCGAAGATGCTTTGCACATGGGCCACTATTTCCGGCGCGTCGGTGATGAGGATGACGCCGCGATGGCCGAAAGTGCCGTCGCTTTTGTCGTCGGCGGGCATGGCGTTGTAGCCGAAATTCTCCGAGCCAATGAGCACCCGTTCCCCATCCACGATGGCGAATTTGGCGTGCTGGTAGGCGTAACGGTCATGGACGTCCGCGGCCGGGTTGTTGTGCATCAGGTAGACGTTGCCCCCCGCATCAGCGATCTGCTGGCAGATCCACCGCTCCTGGTCAGTCATGCCGGAGGTAGGATCACCATCCAGCAACACAGTCACGGTGATGCCGCGCTGGAGGGCCTCGGTGATTACCCCGGTGAGATGCGCGTTTTCGAAGGTGTAGCCCTCGATGTGGATACTTTCCTGGGCGCTCTGGAAAAAGTCGCGCACGGTTTCGTAGCTGTTATCCGGGGCGACGGCAATGGTCAATGTGGCCGTGCGGGTGATTTTGAGGGTCTGGGTGAAAGTGTCCAGGTCCCAACCGGGGTACTGCACCTTTTTGCCGTAAATATCGCCCTCGTCCACCGGGCCAAAGAGGTTGGCCCCCGCCGCGACGGATTGCGCCCAATCGGCAGCGATGTCCGTATCCGGCAGGGGCAGGGCGGTGGATTCGTTGCGCTTGCGGTAGAGAATCTGGCCCTCGGACGAGTAGCCGGGGTAGGGCTGCACGGCCTCGCCGCTCCAGCCGCTGACGTTGGTGTCGCCATCGCCGTAGACGAAGGCGTCCACCACCACGTCGTTGCGCAGGACAAGCACCTCGCCGTTGTTGTTAAGATCACCAGTGTATACCTGGTCAGCGGGGATGTTGCTCACGGTGGTATCATCGGTGCGTTCCAGCAGGTAGTAACCGCCAGCGGGAATGGTGCCGGTGAGGGCGATGGTAGGTGAGCCATCGGCGGCGGCCAGGGTCCAGCCGTTGAGGTCAATGTCCTGGTCGGTGTTGTTCCTGAGTTCGATCCACTCGTCTTGCGCGGAAGCTGCCGTGCCCATCCAGGCCACTTCGTTAATGACCACGTCGCCGGCGCGGTGGGCCAGTGTTCCGCTGAGCACAGAGTTGGCCGCTTTGGGCGTGCCGGTGATGGGGTTACCGTTGGCATCCAGGCCTACGTTGGTGGCCGTCGCTGTGGCCCAGTTGTCGGCCACGTCCAAGTCGGTGGGGTCGCGGCGTTCCATGCTGGCTCGCTGGCTCGCAGTTGGATTACTTCCCGCGTACCAGCCGCTGGTGCAACCGTCGTTGGCTGTGTCGTTGATGCGCGTATACAGCAGAAAGAGCTGTCCACCGGCGTTGCGGAACTGAAGGGCGCTGCCGGGCGTGAACATATCGGGCACGGCGGGGTCTGAATTTTCCCATTCCAGGTCAGGTTTGAAGCCAAAATAACGCTCGAAATCCACTGCCCGCCGGGCGCACCACAGGCTCTGTCCCGGCCCGATGAGCGTGGTGCCGGAGAAGACGGCGACGCGCCCGCTGGCATCGCGCACCTGCCAGGCCTCGGTGAGGGTCACGGGAGCGATGGAAACGTTGGTCAGGCGGAAGGCTTCGTCATACTCCGTGCTGGGAGTGTAGCCGTCGGGGTACACGGCGGAGATGAGAATGCCTGCCGGTGGGTCGCCGGATTGAGCTGGGGGTTTAGCCGCCGCGCCGTGACTCATCCAGGCCAGCAAGGCCACGGCAGCCACGACACCCAGAGCCAGGGCCAAGAGCAGCAACTTGACTCGATGCCGGATCCTTGTCTCCATAGCATCCCCCTTTCGTCGCGCACTGTAAGACGGGCTTCAGCCCAATGCTGCTAACTTTTTACTCCAGTTGGGGTAGCCACGCTTTCCATAGCGTGGCCCGACGGCCATTTCAAAACCTGCGAGAGGGTTTGTCCCAAATTCATCTTTAA